>JASHTS010000259.1 GCA_030040425.1 Acidobacteriaceae bacterium
TGCTGCGGGCCCATGTTCAGCACCATGTGCTGGTCGCTCGCGCCCTCCGCCACCGGCGCTTCCAGAATCGGCGTGCCTGCGCTCAGAGTCATTCAGCGGTATCCCTCCACCGGATAGTCCTTGCGCAGCGGATAGCCCTTCCAGTCGTCCGGCATCATAATGCGGCGCAGATTGGGATGCCCGTCAAAGCGAATGCCAAAAAGATCGAAGACCTCGCGCTCGAAGTAATTGGCGCCCGGCCACACCGGCGTGATCGACTCGACGGCCGCGTCCGCCTCTTCGAGAGGCACGCTCAACCGGATGCGCTCCTTCAGCCGGTGCGAAAGAATCGCGTAGCTTAACCGGAAGCGCGGCGAGGCAGGGAACCAGTCGACCGCCGCCAGGTCCTCGAAGAAGTTGTAGCCCGCGGCCTTCACCGTCGCGCAGGCGGAGCGAATCTCCTCCGCCGCAATCGTCAGCGTCAGCTCTCCTCGATCGAAGCGCGCGTCGAGAAGCGCCTCGGCATTCCAGGCGATGATCGCCTTCACGGCTGCGTGGTCCGCAAGACCCTCCAAAACTGCCGTCTTGCCGAACAATGTCTGGGAATCGCTCATCCTTTTCTGCTCTCAATCCCCCAATTCGTCCGAACTATCGCTGGCCTTGCGTCGAGCTTAGCCCCCGTCAAAGGTCGGCCTTGTCCATGCTCCAGTCCAGGATTCCTTTGCGCAGAATATAGTAGAGGCCCACGGCCACGAACCCCAGATAAACCGCCATCTCCCAGAAACCAAAGAATTTATGCCCTGTGATTGCAGGCAGCCTGCGGTAGATAACGGCCCACGGCATCATGAACACGGCTTCCACGTCGAAGAGGATGAACAGCACCGCTACCAGATAGAAGCGCACGCTGAACCTTCCCCGCGCGTCGCCCACGGCCTCAA
Organism: Acidobacteriaceae bacterium; assembly: GCA_030040425.1. GTDB lineage: Bacteria > Acidobacteriota > Terriglobia > Terriglobales > Acidobacteriaceae > Telmatobacter. Next base: position 918 of record JASHTS010000259.1, read on the forward strand.
TGCCGCACTCGTACGCCGCCAGCTTGGACCGCGTGTTCCGGTGCCGGCCCACAAACCACGAGGCCGTCACCATCGCCCCGCCCAGTAAAACGGCCGCAAGTATCTGCAAAAGCAAGGGAAGATACTGCCAGAAATAGGGTGTGGCCATCATTTCGTTTGCCCCGCACCGCCTCAGTTAAGTGGGCTGCGCACGCCAGCCACGTTGAGCTTGCGAGCGCACAACCTGCTCTGAGATTAGGTTTTCGCCTCTCCGCCGTCAAGACGCTGCAAGTGACTGCAAACAGTACCGTCTCCCGATTTGAGGTGACTTCCAAGATCGGCTCCTCCCTCATCCCGAGACCTTCTGCACCCGCCTGTTACCAGGAGGCTCATCAGTAACCTGCAATCCCACCCGTTAGCTTTTCGGCACCTGTGGATTTTTTCCTACAACGGGAAACTGAGAATTAACTTGTCTTAAAACAGAACCCGGTACATTCGTGATGTACGAATCGGGACGGGAAATGCCGATAGGCTCCTGGAGAATGCTGGCTATGGCAACTTCTACCTCCGTGCTTCCCGTGCAGCTTGGCGCTTCGGCCACCATCGTTTCCCGCGCGACTCTTCGCCGCCGGGCCACACGCCGCTGCATCGATCCACAATCGGGACACGCGCTCGAGATACTCGGCCACGCCATCGAGTATCTTGCCGACGAATACGTGCGTGCCGGCGGTGCGCTTTCGGCGCAGAATGGCCAGCTTGAGGCCATCCAGCTGCTCATGGCGGCCAACCGCGCCATCTACTTTGCCTGTCCTCAGGTTGAGTCTCTCACCGAGCGCCTGCGCCGCTGGTTGCGGCCCGTCCCGCAACAGTCCTGAAGCATTTCTCCTTCTCCTCGCGAGCCGCAGATTGGGCGAAGAGGAATGTCTTCGCGCAGTGCTGCGCTGCTTCCTTGAAGGAGAAGTATCCTCGCCCTTTGCTGCGCGCTTCATTGAAGTGGAGATTTCGTTGCGCGCTGGCGCTGCTTCCTTATTGGCCCAGGATCATTGACCCAGGATCAGGACCGCAAACAGCAGCACCCAGGCCATGCCCATGGTGTGCCAGAACCACGCGGTCGAATCCACGGCAATCTGCCGGTAATCCACGCGCTTGAGCCAGCCCAGTGCGCACAGGCAAAATCCCAGCGCCAGCACGCCCAGCACCAGGTGTGCGGCGTGGATTCCCGTGATCACGTAAAAGAAATAACTCGCCGGCGTCGACCAGCGGTCGAACGCAAATCCCTGCGCCGTCAGTTGCTTCCACGCGATCACCTGCCCGGCCACGAAAAGCGATCCCAAGAGCAGTGTCGCCGCGATCCAGGGAAGCGCGCGGCGCAGCGCGGGACGGCCCAGCCCGAGCCACTCCTCCAGCACGTCGATCTCCCTGAAGATGTTGCGCCGGGCCATCTCCATCGTCAGGCTGCTCAGCAGCAGTGCGGCTGTATTCAAAAACAGGATGGGCGGCAGCATCACCGGATGCCAGTCGCCGATCTGGCGCATCGTGGCCACATCGAGATGCATGCTGGTCTGGCGCGCATAGAAGAGGATCACCAGCACGGCAAAGAACATCATGTCCCCGGCCAGTGCGCAGAACACGAAGGCGCGTACCTTGTTCAAAAGCTCGCGCGGCCCGTGCCGGGAATTCCGCCACTCGTCGTCCCCGCCGCCCCCGCCGCCGCCCGTCGGGCGCCGGTCCACGGGCGGTTTGCCCCCGATTCCAGGCGACTTACGTTCGATCTCAGTCGAGATGGGCGTGAATATCGAAGGCATGCCGAGCCCCTCTCTCTTTGAGGTTACTCCCACTCTTGCTTGGACGCATCCGGAATCGGAAGAGTGGGCTGCGCAACTGCAGTACCGCATTTCATCGCCGGAAAAACCCTCCGTGGCGGGAATTCACCTGCGCGGATCGGCTCCCTCGCTGATATGCATAAAGCCCAACGTACACTTCATCTTTCGCTCAGTGCTGCCTGCGCTTGCCAGCCCGCAGTCACGTCCCGGGCCAGGCCGGCCCCGGTGTTCCTCAGAAGAGATGCACGGGAGAAACTTTTAGGTGCGCCCGGACTTCACCAAATCGACAAACAACCGGTGCACGCGGCGATCGGAGGAGAGCTCGGGGTGAAAGGTCGCCGCAAGCAGCGCGCCCTGCCGCACCAGCGCCGGCGATCCTTCGCGGAGGGCGAGTGTTTCCACGTTCGGACCTACCTCAACGATCCGGGGCGCGCGAATGAAGACCATCTCCAGCGGGCCGCCGTCGAGCGTTGTCTCGGCATGCAGAATCGCCGAGTCGATCTGGCGCCCGTAGGCATTGCGCTCCACCACCGCATCGAGCAGACCCAGCGAGCGCTGCGCCGGGTGGCGCACCTCGCGCGCCAGCAGAATCGCGCCGGCGCATGTGCCGAAGGTGGGCCTGGTGCGGCAAAACGCGCCCAGCGCCTCAAACAGTCCGTGGCTCTCCAGGAACTTGAGCATCGTGGTCGACTCGCCTCCGGGCAGCACCATCCCGTCGAGGGACTGGCCGTCCCGGCGCAGATCGTCCGGAGTCTTCACCAGCGATGGCTGCGCGCCGGCCTCTCGCAGCGCAGCCGCATGCGCCGCGTAATCGCCTTGGAGGGCGAGCACGCCGATGCGCGGCAACTCGCCTTCTTTGGTCATGCCTGCCTTCTCCACCGGATTTCGTTCGATTTCACAGGCGCACTTCATTGCTCTTCGCCTGAAGACAAGAATATTGCGCGAGCGAACAGCGAGCGTATGCCGGAACGGCTAGTTCACCAGCCGCGCGTCTGCAGCAGCTCCTTCTCGTCGATGGCCGCTGCCGCCAGCCCCTTCATCGTGCCCGTCACCTGCTCGCTCACTTCAGCCAGCACCTTGGGGTCGTTATAGTGCGTGGTGGCAATCACGATGGCCTTGGCGCGTCGCTGCGCCTCATCGCGTTCGGCGGCGTCGTTTTCCACGTCGAGCGGCGTGGCCCGTTCCTTCATGAAGATTCCCGATCCCACGAAGATCGCCTCCGCGCCCAGCTGCATCATGAGCGCAGCATCGGCGGGCGTGGCGATGCCGCCTGCGGAAAAATTCGGAACCGGCAGCTTGCCCGCCTGCGCCACCATGCGCACCAACTCGTAGGGCGCCTGCAGCTCCTTGGCCGCGGCGTAAAGCTCCTGCTCGCTGAGCACGGTGAGCGCCTTCATCTCCTTCGTGATCTGGCGCATGTGCTGCACCGCGTGCACCACGTCGCCGGTGCCCGCTTCACCTTTGGTGCGGATCATCGCCGCGCCCTCAGCAATGCGCCTCAGCGCTTCGCCCAGGTTGCGCGCCCCGCAGACAAACGGCGCATCGAACGAGTGCTTGTCGATGTGGTGCGCCTCGTCGGCGGGCGTCAGCACCTCGCTCTCGTCGATAAAATCCACGCCCAGCTCTTGCAAAATCTGCGCCTCGGCAAAGTGGCCGATGCGCGCCTTGGCCATCACCGGAATCGTAACCGCCTGCATGATCTGCTTGATCAGCCGCGGATTGGCCATCCGCGCCACGCCGCCCTCGGCGCGGATCATGGCCGGCACGCGCTCCAGCGCCATCACCGAAGCGGCTCCGGCTTCGTGCGCAATCCGCGCCTGCTCCACCGTCATCACGTCCATGATCACGCCGCCCTTGAGCATCTCGGCCAGGCCTATTTTTTTGCGCAGGCTCTCCCCGGCAAAACTTCTGTTTTCATCCTGTTCCGGCATTTTCTTTAACCTCGTTCGAAGACCCTCGCGTGGCCCGTCTGCGGCCCGCAGCGCGCGGCCTCTCCACTTCGGAGTTGACTCCTTTCAGTTTACCAGCGATGCAGATTCTGGAACGCCGTCCTGCTCGGTTAATCCCTTCCAATCTGACTGTTCCGCCTCTGGTCACTTCGCTGCATGGTTTCCCGACACATGGCCACAGCCAATCCACCGCCGTCCGCGGGCGGCGAACCTTCGCGTCCCGGCCCGTCCCCGGGTGCACCCTCCGTTCCGGCCGGGCCGGCGAAACCGGCTCAGGCCAAGGCGCCTCAAGCGAAACCGCAACCGGGCGCGCCGCTTCCGGCCGGGCCGCAGCCGGGACTGATTCCGGCGCCGCGGCCCAAGGAAGAAGACGAAGAGAGTGGGTTGCGCTCGCCCGTCGCGCGCCTGCCGGTGATGCTCGGCGTGGTCGTTCCGGTGCGCGCCTTCCGCGTGCGCAATCTTCTGGCGCTGGCCCCCGGGCACCTGATTGCGACCCGGTGGAGCAGCGGAGAAGACCTGCCGCTCGCCGCCGGCCATGTGCAGCTGGCGTGGAGCGAATTTGAAGTGATTGAGACGCGTCTGGCGGTGCGCATCACGCGAGTGGCTTGAGCGCGCTGGCCGGGACGGACGGCCGCAGGGGAAGAAAGGGAATTCCGTGATTGTTCAGGCGGGAAGGGAAGAACTCGAACCCAAGCGGGCCTCGCGCCCCATCGTCCTCGGCGGCGTTGCCGGATGGTTGCTGGGTCAAACACGGAGTTGGCTGCATAATCGTCTGCGCCGCGCGCCGCGCCCGCGTCCCCGCCTCGCGCTTCTTGAGCGCATCGCGCTCGCGCCCCGCCAGTCCCTGGCGCTGGTTGAAGCTGAAGGCCGCCATCTTCTCGTCGTCACCTCGGCCGAGGGCGGCTCGGCCTTCTACCCGCTCGATGATCCGCGCCCGCTTGCGCGGCGCGCCGGCGAGGCGGCAACGCCGGCAGGAAGAGCGACGAGGGTTTCCTGGTGAGCTCGGTCGCGTTGATGCCCTGGCCCGTGCGGCCCCTTGCGGCGAGCCCCTTCCTCGCCGGCTTCGCCCAGTCCACGCCCGTCCCGTTACTGCCCGATCTGAACGCGAAACTCCATCCCTCGGACTCGACTCCGTGGACCATCCTCCTCGTTCTCACGCTCATCACGCTTCTGCCCGCGATCCTCATGGCGATGACCCCGCTGGTGCGCCTGCTCGTGGTCTTTCACTTCCTCCGCCAGGCGCTGGGCACGCAGACCGCGCCCTCGAACCCCACGCTCATGGGTCTCGCGCTCATGATGACCTGGTTCCTCATGACTCCCGTCCTGAATCAAGTCGACCAGCAGGCGGTTGAGCCCTATCGCGCGGGGCAGATCACGGGCATCGAGGCCATCCAGCGCGGCGCGCAGCCGGTGAAGCATTTCCTTCTCCGCTACGCGCGCGAGAAAGACCTGGCGCTCTTCACCGCGGCCGGCCAGATTCCGCGCCCCAACACGCCCGACGACCTGCCCATGCGCGCGGTCGTTCCCGCCTACATCCTCTCCGAACTCAAGGCGGGCTTCGCCATCGGCGCCGTGCTCTTTCTTCCTTTTTTGCTCGTCGATATCGTCACCGCCTCGATTACCACCTCGATCGGCATGTTCCAGCTGCCGCCGGTCGTCGTCTCCACGCCGCTCAAGATTCTGCTCTTCGTGATGGTCGATGGCTGGAACCTGCTGGGCAGCTCGCTGCTCAAGAGTTTTTGACCTGGGGCATTTTGAAAGAAGTTCGAAGCCGGCTCCAGCCGCAAAAAGCCCTCGAAAGGATGCGCCCATGACGCCCGACCTGGTTGCCGAGCTGCTTCGCCAGCTCATGAAGGAAGCGATGATCGTGGCTGCGCCTTTGCTCCTGTCGGCCACCGCGATCAGCTTCGTGCTCAGCCTGGCGCAGACCCTCACCAGCCTGCAGGAGCAATCGCTCACCAGCGTGCCGCGCCTGGCGGCGATCGCGCTGATCCTGCTCGCCGCCATGCCCTGGTTTCTCGGCCGCATCGCCGACTACACCCGCCTGCTGTTTGCAGATTTTCACCGCTACCTGGGATGAAAGCAGATGGCAGGGAACTGACCACTGAGCACTGAACGCTCAAATGACCGACTGGCCCACCTTCCTCGCCGCTCTTACCCTCGCGCTGGTGCGCGTGAGCGGCATGGTGCTCTTCGCTCCGTTCTTTTCCTCGACCGCGCTCCCGCTGCGCGCCAAGGCGGTCTTCGTGGGCGCGGTGGCTTTTCTGCTCGCGCCGCTGGTCTCCACGGTGCCGCAGGCGCACGCCCAGCTCGGGTTTGCCGCGCTGCTCGGCGAGCTTGCTGTCGGCCTAGTCTACGGTCTCTCGCTCACGTTGCTTAACGAAATGCTTCTCTTCGCTGGCCAAATTGCGGGTGTGCAGTTCAGCTTCTCGCTCGTCAATCTTCTCGATCCCAGCTCCTCCATCCAGACGCCGCTCCTGGGCGACCTCTTCCAACTCTTCGGCACCCTGGTTCTCATCACCGCCGGCCTCGACCGCGTCCTTCTCGCCTCCATGGTGCGCAGCTTCCGCGTGGCGCCCCTCGGCGCCTTCGCCTTCACCCGGCTCACGGCCCTGGCGATCTTTCGCGCCGGGGCCGGCGTTTTTTTTGCCGCGGTCGAACTGGCCGCGCCCGTGCTCGCCGCCACCCTGCTGGTGGAGATCGCCGTCGCGCTGCTCGGCAAGCTCAGCCCGCAGTTGCCCGTCATGTCCCTCACCGTGCCCATGAAGACGCTCACCGGCTTTTTCATCCTCATCGCGGCGCTGGCGCTCTGGCCGCACTTCATCGAAGCGCGCTTTGCCGCGCTGCTCGATCTCGCTGAGCGCCTGATCTCGATTTCGCCCGCTGCCCCGCACGCGGGCCTCGGAGGTTGACCCATGCCTGGCGAGCGCACCGAACAGGCCACGCAGCATCGCCGCCAGAAGGCGCGGCGCGAGGGCGACATCCTGCACAGCCGCGAGCTTTCGGCCGCCGCCGGCACCCTCGCCGGCGTGCTGGCTCTGGGCGTGCTTGGCGGCCGCATCGTCGAGGCCTGGCGCGGCGCCTTCGCGGCTTTCCTGGTTCTCGGCGACCCTGCGCGCTGGGAGCCGGCCACGCTTTTGCCCACGCTCGTCGCGTTGCGCCGCCTCCTGCTTTCCGT
>JASHTS010000260.1 GCA_030040425.1 Acidobacteriaceae bacterium
CCTGTATGCCTGCGGCGCGTTTCCAATCCGGCGCAGGTCGGGTTGGCGTCCCACACTTTCCTGGCGTGGAACGGGACCGAGCTGATGTGCCAGGGTGGACACACGCTACTCCATATTCCCGGATCGCCCACGAGCTGGTTCAGCACCCAGCGCTGGCTCTATCTGGACTCCTCGTGGAAGTTTCTGTTTGCCGGTTCTGGCGGGGGATAGGTAGGCGAACGGGCCACCCGTAAACATAGCGAGCGCGACCTCTTTTCCTGGCCCGAGCCGAATGGCGTAGAGCTGGTTTCTCCCGACTGGCGGCAACCCGGGTAACCTTCGATCCAGCTTCTATTTCTTTGGTGGCCTCGGCTATGGGCTTTGCATCTAAAATAGTCAGCATGACCCCTCCTCCGCCGAACCGCCGACGCTCCAAGATGCCTCCGCCCGGAGAAACCGGGCAGGAAGCGCTCTATCTGCGCTCCCTCAGCGACCGCCAGGTGATTGTGACCATCAAGCTGCGTGACGGCGAAACCGTGCGCGGCTGGATCGAGTACTTCGACGACTCCATGCTGCGCCTGACGCGCGAGAACCAGCCGAACCTGTTCATTTACAAAAACCAGATCCGCACCATCAGCGAAGCCGGCCGGCGGCGCACGCCGCGCTATGAAAACAACGGCGCGGGCTCTGGGCGCGAGGCCGCTTCGTGAGCGGGTCCGTGCACCCGGCTGCGCAGGTGGATTCAGGTTCTCTCGATCCCGACTTTGTTGCCAAGACCGTGGAGATTGCGCGCGAAGCGGGTGCTCGGCTGCGAGAGTTTTTTCGGGAGGGCGTCGAAACCGAGTACAAGGGCGATGCGGATCTGGTGACCGTGGCCGACCGCACGGCGGAAAAGCTGATCCGGATGCGCCTGAGCGAGGCCTTCCCCGGCCACGGAATCTACGGCGAAGAAGGAACGCGGGACCGGCTCGAGGGCGAATACCGCTGGTACGTGGATCCGCTCGACGGGACCACCAATTTTGCCCACGGTTTTCCGCAATTCTGCGTTTCTCTCGGGCTGGAGCATCGGCCCCCGGGCACGGCGCCCGATCGGGACGGGACCCTCGAAGCCGGGGTGGTCTACGACCCCATGCGCGACGAGCTGTTTACCGCGCGGCGCGGCCAGGGAGCGGAACTGAACGGCAAGCCGATCCGCGTCTCGCGCGCCAGCCAACTGGCTGAGGCTCTGCTGGCCACCGGCTTTCCCAGCCGCAAGCGCCACTTGAGCCCGAACATCCACTTCTATCACGAGTTCACGCTGCGCTCGCACGGCGTGCGCCGCGCCGGCTCGGCCGCGCTCGACCTGGCTTACGTGGCCGCGGGCCGCGTGGACGCTTTCTGGGAGTTCAACCTGAATCCCTGGGACACGGCCGCGGGCATTCTGCTGGTAACCGAAGCCGGCGGCAAGGTGACGGATTTTGCCGGCCAACCGTATCGGCTGGAGAGCCGCGAGATTCTGGCTTCGAACGGCGGAATTCATGCCGAACTCGTCCATCTGTTCGCGGAGATGTTCGCCGGGCGCGCTCTCGCGCCCATTCCGGCGCCTCCCGATTACGTTCGGCAGCTCTCCGGCGATAAGGGCTCTTGACCCTGTTCCCTGTTCGCAACTCCCTCTTCCCTGTCTCGGCCCGATTCCCGCATGGCAAAACCTCGAGGGCTGGAATTGAGCCGGCCCGCCCGGTCCGTGTGCTACTATCAGCCTCGAGAAGTCAAGACCGACGGAGAGATTTCAAGATGGCATACGTGATTGCAGAACCCTGTATCGGCACCAAGGACACGGCTTGCGTCGACGCCTGTCCGGTCGATTGCATTCATCCCAAAAAGGATGAGGCCGGCTTCGCCGAGTCGGAGCAATTGTTTATCGATCCGGTGGAGTGCATCGACTGCGGCGCCTGCGTGCCTGCGTGCCCGGTTTCCGCCATCTTCGCGCTCGATGACCTGCCGGAGAAATGGGCGCACTTTACCGAAAAGAACGCCGCGCACTTTGGCCGGTAAGCGGCCGCCGCGCGAAATCGAGCGTCCTCACCATGCGCATCCCGTCTCTGCGGGATGCGCATTTGTCTTTAGGCAAGAAGCTCCATCCCCGCGTCGCGCGCCGCAATCTGATCGAAAGTGACAGTCTTGCTGCAACCTGCCGAACGCGCCGCGGCTGCGGTGAGGCAGTCGGCGAAATCGGCCTTGGAGCTTCGATAGTGCCGCAGTGCTTCCCCCAGGATATCGGCCTGTTCAACAACCAGAGCATCGACGGTCAATAAGCTGCTCAGCATAGTCGCAACGATCGCGCGATCGAGCTTGCGCACGGACTTCATCACCCAGGCCGTTTCAAGAACGGACGCAACACTGATCCAGCCCGGCTGGGAACTCGAGAGTGAACGGAAAAAGGCGGTTGCGGCGCGATGCTGCTCCGGATCATCCTTCAGTAGGAATCGGACAAGCACGTTCGTGTCAATCCCGATCACGCTGCTTCATCCTTCGGATTTTCTGAAGACGATTCGCCCACGCTTTTGCGGTAGCTTTCCGTCACCGCTTTGCCGATCGCTCTATCCATCTCTTTGACCGTCATCGGTGGTATCAATCCCGCAAGCGCCCCTTCCAGCTCCATGATCGACCGCATGCGCCGAAGGACGAACTCACCGTTCTCTCCTTCGAAAAAGGCCACTCTTCCTCCAGGCTTTATTCCCATCGCTTTCCTCACCTCCACGGGAATCGTGATCTGTCCTTTCGATGTCACTTTTGCCTTGTACATCGCACCTTCTCCTTACTTATTAGCTAATTCCTTACATCTTAGCATACCTGCAGGTTAGGACTCTCGGGCGCCGTGACGCAATGCGATGATG
>JASHTS010000261.1 GCA_030040425.1 Acidobacteriaceae bacterium
GTGCGATAGACGGCCTTGTTGCCGATCCAGGTGCTGTGAAACTCGCTGGGATCGAGGTAAACGACGGCTTTCCCGATCGGCTTCTCGACGATCTCGAAGTTGACTTTGAGGCTGAGCGCGGCGGCCTGGAGAAAGCACTCGCTGTCGTCGCCGATATAGAGCCCGCGCACGGCAAGACCTCCTCCGTTCCTGCGGCCGACCACGGTGTGCACGTAGACGATGGGCAAATGGCGGAGGAAACGATCGGAGGCGTAGTTGAGCACGGCACGCACGGGATTTTCGGCGCGGCCCATGATGCGCTCCATGCCGTAGACCGCGCCCAGGTAGTGGCTGCGGTTGATGCCTTCGCGGCCGCCGGCGCCGATCAAAATATTCTTGGTGTAATTGGCCATGCCGATCACTTCGTGCGGCACCACCTGGCCGATGGACAGAATCAGGTCGAAGCCGCCCTGGGAGATGAGCTTGTTCACCTGCGCCGGCCACGCGTAGTCGAGCTTGCCTTCCGACTGTTCGCGGATAAATGAGGTGGGCACCTCGCCCAGGGTCTCGATGTCGGTGCGCCAGTTGTGCACCTTGAACAGTTCCTGGGGCACGCCGGAAAACATGTGGCTGAGCTGATCGGGCCGCATGGGTGTGTGCGTGCCGATGGCGGGCAGCACAGCTTTCAGCTTGTCCCCGTAGTGCTGCCACGCGAAGCGGGTGAGCAGGCCGGCCTGCGAGTGCTCGCGGCTCTGGTCCGGCGGCACGGCCAGCACGCTCTGCCGCGGCCCCAGCTTGTCCAGGCTCTGCGTGAGCAGCTCCTTGAGCTGTTCCGGAGCAAGGTCGGTTTCCGGGTTGCCGATGGCGCAATAAAGACTCATGCAGTGATCTCCGCATCTCCCTGTGAATCGAGCCGCGCCGGCGCCAGCCTGGGCGTGATGATGTGAATGATCAGCAGCGCCAGCAGGTAGGCGACGCAGGCAACGATGAAGAGCGGCACGTAGCTGCCGGTAAACTTCACAATATAGCCGGTGGCCAGTTGAAGCAGAACGCCGCCGATGGCCCCGGACATGCCGCCGATTCCAATGACGCTGCCCACCGCGGCCTTGGGAAACATATCGGACGGCAAGGTGAACAGATTGGCGGAAAAGCCCTGATGCGCGGCGGTCGCCAGGCCCACCAGCGCCACCACAAGCCAGAGGTTGTGAATGTAAGGCGCGGCGAAAACGGGCACCACGCACAGCGCGCAGATAAGCATGGCGGTCTTGCGCGACACATTCGGGCTCTTGCCCGCCTTGAGAAGCGCGGAAGAAATCCAGCCGCCGCCGACGCTGCCCACTGTCGACACGCTGTAGACGAGGACGACGGGAAGCCGGTCGGTCTCCAGGCTGAGCGCGAAGGTGGATTGCAAATAACGGGGCAGCCAGAAGAGGTAGAACCACCAGATGGGGTCAGTGAGAAATTTGCCGATGGCAAAGGCCCAGGTTTCCTTGCGCGGCAGCACGCGGCTCCAGGGAACGGCTTCGAGCTTTTCGACCGGGTCGCTGAGAATCAGCGCCAACTCGGCTTGAGAGACGCCGCGATGCTGCTCCGGCCGCCGGTAGTAGACGAGCCAGCCGATCAGCCACACAATTCCGGCTGCACCGGTCACCACAAACGCGCCGCGCCACGTGACCAGCGCCACAAGCCCCGGCACAATCAGCGGCACGGCGATATTGCCGATATTGGCTCCGGAATTGAAGATGCCGGTAGCCAGCGCGCGCTCCCGCTTGGGAAACCATTCAGCCACGGTTTTGATGCAGGCGGGAAAGTTGGCCGCTTCGCCCAGGCCGAGCAGGAACATGGCGATGCCGAACGTAATCACAGAAAACGCGGCGCCGGGGAGCATCGCCGCCACGCTCCAAAGGCCGATGGCAATCGCGAAAGCCTTGCGCGTGCCCAGCTTGTCCGTGACGCCGCCGGCCGCGACCATGCCGATGGCGTAGGCAGCCTGGAACGCCGCCAGGATGTATCCGTACTTGACGCTGTTCAGCCCGGGGATGATGCTTTCGAGAAACTTTTCGAGATAGGCAATGACGCCGCGGTCGATATAAGCGATCACGGTGGCAAAAAACAGGAAGCCGCAGATTATCCAGCGCCAGCGCGACATGCGGTCCGCTGGGTGAGCGCTGCGAAGTGAAGAGCCTGAGGTGCTGCCTTGTGTCGCCATAGACTTCTTCGAGCCTGTAGAGCCGTCCGAGGATCCCGCGTGTGAAAAACGTTAGAGTTTGTATGCCTTCTTAACCAAACCGTAAGTGAGCGCACGCGCCACGTCCCGGGCCTCGTCTTCGTCGAGCCGGTGCTCGGCCACCAGCCGGCCCAGAAAGGCGCAATCGATGCGCCGCGCCATGTCGTGCCGCGCCGGAATGGAGAGAAACGCCCGCGTGTCGTCGTTGAAGCCCACGGTATTGTAGAAGCCCGCCGTCTCCGTTGCCTGCTGGCGGAAGCGCATCATGCCTTCCGGACTGTCATGAAACCACCACGGAGGACCGAGAAGCAAGCAGGGATAATGGCCGGCGAGCGGCGCCAGTTCGCGGCTGTACGTGGTCTCGTCCAGGGTGAAGAGAATGAGGGTGAAGTTCTTCTCGTTGCCGTAGCGGTTGAGCAGCGGCCGCAGCGCGTGCACGTAGTCGGTGGCCTGGGGAATGTCGCAGCCCATATCGCGGCCGTAGCGGCGGGCGATGTATGGATTGTGGTTGCGCACAGCGCCGGGATGAATCTGCATCACCAGGCCGTCTTCCACGCTCATACGCGCCATCTCGGTGAGCATTTGCGCGCGGAACATCTCCTTCTGCGCATCGTCGGCGCGTTTGGTCACGACTTTCTCGAAGAGACGCGAGGCTTCCTCAGGCCCAAAGTGTGCGGTGTGCGCCGTGGGATGGCCGTGGTCGGTGGCCGTGCAGCCGAGGGTCTTGAAGCGTTGCCGCGTGAGGGCAAGAGCCTTCAGATATCCCGGCCAGGTGGAGGTGTTCTCGCGGGTCATTTCCCCGAGCCTAGCGATGTTGTCGTGGAAACCGGCAAAGTCGGGATCGACGACCGAGTCTGGGCGAAAGGTGGGCAGGATGCGTGGCGTGGCGCCGCGCACTTTCCAGCCTGAATCGCGGATGGCCTGATGATCAGCCAGTGAATCGAGTGGCGAATCCGTCGTGGCCAGGACTTCCAGGCGGAAACGCTCGTACAGAGCACGGGGCAGAAACTCCGGGGTGCGCAGGCGCTCGGAGATGACGTCGAAGTAGAGATCGGCGGTTGCCGCGGAGAGCCGCTCGTCCAGGCCGAAGAGCTCGTGAAAGGCGTAGTCGAGCCACATGCGGGTGGGCGTGCCGCGAAACAAATAATAATGTTCGGCAAAAATGCGCCAGACGCGGCGGGGATCCTTGAGCTCGTCGACGCCGATTTCCAGATCGTCCATGGAGATGCCCTGGCTGTAGAGCATCCGGTAGATGTAGTGGTCCGGCTGGACAAAGAGCTT
>JASHTS010000039.1 GCA_030040425.1 Acidobacteriaceae bacterium
GGCGCGGTCCACAAGTAGAACGCTGACGGCAGTTGAATCTCGCGGAACACGCCCACCAGGCACGCGGCGGTGATCAGCCCCAGCAGCACCCACGCGCGCACGGATTTCTCCGTCGCATAAATCCCCGCCAGGATCGCCGGAAACATCACCGTTTCATCCGTGAACCACGCGTAGGGCGCGCACACCACGGACACGGCGATCACCAGCAGCCCCTCGCGCGTCCACTCCCAGCGCGCGCGCCGCGTCCAGTAGTACCACGCCGCCCACGCGCACGCCGCAGCCTCGGGCACAAACTCGATCCAGCGCGCACTGCGATCCACGGCAAAGCGCAATCCCACGCTCACAGTAGGAATAAACACATCCATCAGCCGCGCTGTGCCGAGCATCTGCTCGTACTGCGTCCACGCCTGCCGGTCCATGGCGAGCGAGATCCCGCAGCAGACAGCCAGCGCCGCAACAAAACCTCCCAGCGCGCGGAAACTCCGGCGCGCCGCCGACTCGAGCAGAAGCACCGCCAGAGCCGGCAGGAACAAATGCGGCTTCAGCGCGCATAGCACCAGCGCCGCGCCGGCCAGCCACGGCTGCGTCCGCCGCCAGTAAAGAAACGCCGTCACCTCCAGCAGAAAAAACACCCCCAGTTGTCCCGCCATCAGGCACGAGAGCGTAGGCGGGAAGCCGAACACCAGCACGTGCCAGCGGCTGTGGGGCTTGCCGTGCAGCAGCCATAAAAAGAACATCGCCAGCGCCGCGCATCCGAGCGTCAGCAGCAGCCAAAGCACCAGCCCGGTTTTCGCGCTCACATGGCCCAGCGGAGCGGCCAGGAACAAGGCGATCGGCGGGCTCACCGAGACCTTGGGAAAATCCTCCTCCATGCCCCGCGAGCGCTCCAGCCGGTAAAGCGCGCCCACATCGTAGGGATTCGCCCCGCGCGCCAGCAGCTGCCCGGCAGCCCAATACTGGATGAAGTCCCGCTCGGTGGCGTTTTTGTCGGTGAGGCTGACGGCGTAGATGAGCGTCACCAGGCAGGCGCCGGCCGCAAGGATGCACCCCGCCGCCAGCACGCGCAGTTGCTTTTTCACCCTTCGGCTCCCCGCAACAAAAAATCCAAATCGATCGCTGCAACGATCATACCCGCGCGCAAGACCGCGGCCCGCGGCCATGCTGCCTCGCCCACGCGCAAATGCAAAAAGGCGGAAGCCGCAGCTTCCGCCTCGATGCGCGTATCCGCATTCAGAACCGGTAGACCAGCCCGATGGTTCCGCTCGAGTTCCACGTCCGGTGAGGCGAGTTGGCCAGCTGCGTGGTGTTGTCCCTCAGCGAAAAGGCTGCGCCAATCTTGTCGCCGTAGGCGCGGATGGCGAAGCGCGGGCTCAGGTCGTAGGTCACGCCGCCGCCCAGGCCGCCGGCAAAGGAGAGGTTAGGCGTCTCGCTCTCGCCGCCGGTGTGCTCCACACCCATGCCGCCGTGAAAAAACCCGCTCACCGGTCCGTAAATGTTGACATGGATCTCCGGAAAGATCAGCACTTCATAGATCGAAGGGTCGCCGGGGTTGCCGTTATTGACGGTCACGGTGGTGCCGCCGGAAGTGGAGGTAAACGTGCTGCTTGTCAAAGCCAGCGGAGGCTTGTAGTAATTCACCTTGCCGGAAAGCCCGAAGTAGCGGCCAAAATCGCGGGTGAGCGCCAGGTCCACGCCCATAAGTCCGTAACGCGACTGGTTCACCTGGTTCAAGCTGCTGTATCCAAAGCCCGCGTACGCCTCGTAACGGAAGCTGGGTGCGGTTTGATCGGCCGCACCCTGTCCTTCAGCGGGCGCAGCCTGGCCCCTTGCGTGCAGCCCCATCAGCAAAACCGGGATCCCGGCCAGAAACAGACGAAACAACGTCCTCTTCAAATTCAAAATCTCCTCAATTGCCTTGCCGATCTCTGCCTGCGGCTTCATCCCCTGCAGGCGCCCATGTTCGGAACGATGCTTCCAATAGACTATCCTCTTCCCCCCGCTTCCACGAAGCGGCGCCCGCCCGCGCGCTTTCCCTTCAACGGGCCTGCACCTGAACTGCCCCGGCAAGCTGAATCCGCCGCGGAGACTGTGCTCCTGCCGTGCTGTCCAATTCGTCTTTCACTGTGACGCTCAAGCCGCCGGGAAGATAGCGCCCGATCACCGCCGGATCGGCCCAATCGATCTCCTGGCCATGGTCGTCCCATCCGTCCGCAATGGCCACAATCGTGTACTCGCCCGGCGCCACATCGAGCAGCGTGAAGCTGCCGTCCGAGTCCGACTGATCCCGCCGCGCCAGCGACGCCATCGCCCCCAGGTCCTTCGGCACCAGCACCACCATGGCCCCGCTCACGCCCTTGCCGTTTTTGCGCGCGAAACCTTCCATGCGCGCCGGATGAGTGCTTACCCTCGCCACCAGCGATACCGGCCCGTCGCTCACGGTAACCCGGTCTCCTGCATGCGTCTGCCCGTCCTCGGCTATGGCCATCACCGGCATGGCCGTCGCAGCTTCAATCCCTCCGGTCATGACTTGCAAAGACCAGCGGCCGGGTGGAACAGCGGGAAAGCTGAAGTTTCCCGTCTTGTCCGAGGTCGCGGAGATCGACTTTCCTGCCGTTCCTGCGCGCGGATTCAGAGACAGGGTCGCGCCGCTCACCGGCGCGCCCTCCGCACTCCTGAGCCATCCTTTTACCTCAACGGCCGGCGCACCCGCACTCGCATCGAGTTGCTGGCTGGCGCTCAGATTCATGTCCGCTTCGCGCGGCGGATTGCCCTGCTGCACGTGGTACTCGCCCGGCGCGAGGCCGTAGAATTCCGTGATTTCTCCGTGCCCGACCGACACCATGTCTGTACCGCCGTCGGCCTCCGTACCAAAGATCACCTGCCGCAAATCGCTGGGCGGAGCGGTGGTTCCTGGATCTTGAGACACGCTCAAGATCAGGTGCAGCGCCGGCACCGCATGCAGGTTGACGTTTGCCTCCTGCCGGCTGCCGCTTGTGAGCTCGATCGGCGTAGCCGAAGCCTCGTCGGTCGTCGAATCGAAATAGGTCACAGGGTAAGCCACGTCCAGCGCCGCCTCATTTTCCGTCTCCTGCGTATCCGCCTCGCCGGGTTCGAAGTGATGCATCGCATACCACGGCGTTGCTTGCACGGCGAGCAGGTACTCGCCCGCCGCAAGTCCTGAGAACTCGTAAGAACCCGTGTCGTCGGTCATCATCGTCCCCGCTTCTTCGGGTGCGTCGTTCGACCCATGGTCCGCGGGCCTCCTGAAGAGCATGACCTTCGCGCCCTGCACCGGATCGCCGCCATCGCCGGTAATCACCCCGCTCAGCACCGCATTCGGCGCGAGCTCAAATACGAGGTCTCCCGTCTCCTGATCGTCGCCGGTGACGATGGCCGAGTTGAAATCCCCGTGTTGATCGAAGAAGCTCGTCAGGTAGCCGCGCTTGGAGGCGTTCAACTCGAACTTCGCCGCGGGTAGCCGCACCAGCGCAAAATGGCCGTCGCTGCCGGTCACGGTGGAGGCTAAGGTGTGGCTGTCTTCCGCGGTGAGGATAGCCACCGCGGCTCCGCCCACCGGCTGGCCGGTTACGGCGTTCACCACCGTCCCCGCAATGCGGTACGGACCGGTCAAGGCAGCATTCGATTGTGCGTGTGTCATCGCCGCAACTGCAAACAAAGCTGCGCCGAAAAACACAAAACTCCGTGCCCCATCCTTTCGCGTTCCTTGCGAAAGGGTGGGCATGCAACGAGCCGATTCGCTGGCTTGCTGACTCGCTAACTTGCCGACTCGCTCCCACTTCACTGCTCCGGCGCCTCCACCACCAGCGTCTCCGCCGCGCCGGGCCCCAGCGTCACCGCTTGTCCGGTAAGCGCCGCCAGCGCCGCCGGGTTGCGGTACTCGAGGTGCGCATCGCCGGCCAGCGTGTAGACGTGATAATTTCCCGGCGTCAGATCATGCACCGTGGAGCTTGTGCCGATCGAAGGCCGCAGCACCGCCGGCCGCACATCGCTCGTAAAGTCGAAGTCCGGCACCACGTACACGGTGTAAAACGGCTCCACGCCCGCCGCAAACTCCGCCAGATTCTCCGGCAGTTGGAGCGTCAGTTGGGCGCAGTCGTCGCGCAGCGTGAGCTCCATGGGCGCTGTCGACCCTGTCGGCCCAATGGTGAGCGGCTCGCGCCCCAGGTTCGCGCCGCCGGCCGTGAACGACTGCTCGCACAGCCCGTGCCCAATATAGCTGTGCACCCAATAGGCGCCCGGTTGTACAGAGGTCGTCTGGAGCGTATTCTCCGCGGTGCCGCTCGCGTATTGGCTCACCATCCATCCGCTCATCGATCCGCTCGCCGGAGTCAGGGTCACGGCAATCTGGCTGCTTTG
>JASHTS010000262.1 GCA_030040425.1 Acidobacteriaceae bacterium
TCGGGCATCCGCTTCGACAAGATATGGCTTGTGGGGAGGTTCTTCGAAAACCTGCCTAACTGGGCCATTCACGGCATGAATGTGAACTTCTACTTTGGCGGCACCTCCCTGCTGATCGTGGTGGGTGTGGCCATGGACACCATCAACCAGGTCGAATCGCAGCTGATCATGCGCCATTATGACGGCTTTTCCCCGCGTTCCGGTCGCATTCGCGGAAGGAAAACATGGTAAATGTCTGCCCTTATGACTGAGATCGACCGGGGCCGGGAGACGGATTCGAAGACGCTTCCCGGCCCGATTCTTTTACTGGGAGCGCCGGGCGCGGGCAAAGGGACGCAGGCCAAGGAGCTGGTAAAGCTGTGGGAGATTCCGCAGGTCTCCACCGGCGACCTGCTGCGCGCCAACGTGGCCCGTCAGACGCCCCTGGGGAAGACCGCCCAGGCGATTATGGCCCGGGGGGAGCTGGTTCCGGATGCCTTGGTAAACGACATGGTGGCGGTGCGGCTGCTGGAGCCGGATACGGTGAGGGGCTACATTCTGGATGGATTTCCGCGCACGCTGGGTCAGGCGAAGTGGCTGGACGCGCGGCTGGAGGGTCAGCCGGAGGCACTTCCGGTGGTTGCCGTCAGCATCCAAGTCAACTATAATCAGTTATTGCGCCGCATTACCGGGCGCCGGATTTGTCCAGTCTGCCAGAGCATCTACAACATCTACGTAAATCCGCCCAAGAAGGATGGATTCTGCGATCTGGATGGTGCAGCGCTCACACAGCGAGACGACGACACGGAAGAGGTGTTCAAAGAGCGCATGCGCGCTTACGCGGCCCTCACCGCGCCGGTTGTCGAGCACTACCGTGCGCTGGGCCGGTTTGCGGAAGTGGATGGGGACCGGCCGATCGCGGAGATTGCAGCCGGAATTGTTGCCGCCGTGGAGCGGCTGCGAAAGTAACGCAGCCGGCGCGGCGATTCGTGCGTGTGAAGGACAGTTGTCAGATTTCAGGGGTCAGGGATCAGGGGTCAGGGATCAGGGATCGGCGGATCGTGCGGACCGGTTTGAAATCAAATTGAGACGGGAACCGAGGGACAACTGCAGGGAAGAGAGATTTGGCGCCGATTGATGCCGCGCAGTGCGGCGGGATGAAACTGACAACTGAAACGTGATGGTTGAAAGCTGGTTTTCGTGGCGGTGGTCCTGAAGTCGTCCCGGGAGATCGAGAAGATGCGGCGCGCGGGCCAGGTGGTGCGCGAGGTGCTGGAGCTGGTGCGGAGCAAGGTGAAGCCGGGCGCGACGACTTACGATCTGGAGCGGGCCGCGGAAGGAAGGGTGAACGAGCTGGGCGTGAAGGCGGCATTCAAGGGCTATCACGGGTTTCCCTGCGTGCTGTGCACCTCAGTGAACAGCGAAGTGGTGCACGGGATTCCTTCGCCGAAGCGAGTGCTGAAGGAAGGCGATATTGTTTCCGTGGATTTCGGCGTGGTGGTGGATGGCTATTACGGCGACGCAGCCATCACGGTGCCGGTGGGCAAGATCGATGAGAAGGCGGAGCGGCTGCTGAAGACCACGGAGGCCTCGCTGAAGGCGGCGATTGCCGCGGTGAAGCCGGGCGCCACGCTGGGCGACGTGGGGGCGGCGGTGCAGGGCGTGGTGGAAGGCGGCGGCTTTTCGGTGGTGCGGGATTTTGTGGGCCATGGGATCGGCTCGCAGATGCATGAGGATCCGCAGGTGCCGAACTTTGGCGAAGCGGGCCGAGGCATGCGGCTGAAGCCGGGGATGGTGCTGGCGATCGAGCCCATGGTGAACGCGGGCGGTCCGGATGTGCGGGTGCTCGACGACGGCTGGACGGCGGTGGCGAAAGACGGGAGCATGAGCGCCCATTTCGAGCACACCGTAGCGGTGACGGCCAGCGGCGCGCAGGTTTTGACGGAGTAGCAAGACAGCTTCTAGCTTTCAGCTATTGGCTTTTCGTGCAGGGCGTGAAGCTCGACCGTTTCGGCGAGAGACTGGGCCGGATGGAGAGCGGATGAGGTTGAAGCCGGGCGAAAGCCCGGCACAGCAGGCCGGGGAGAGCGAGGGAACCGGCGGAACTGGACACAGTTTGTCGAAGGAAGACGCGATTGAGGTGATGGCGACGGTGGTGGAAACGCTGCCCAATGCCATGTTCAAGGTCAAACTCGAAACCAATCATGAGGTGCTGGCTCATGTTTCGGGGAGAATGCGCAAGAACTTCATCCGCATCCTGCCCGGCGACCGCGTGGCGGTGGAGTTGAGCCCGTATGACCTGAATCGCGGACGGATTGTGTACCGATACAAGTGAACAGTGGTCAGTGTTCAGTGATCAGTTTGTTCCTTGTGAGAGCAGCAGTGTTGGCGAGCACGACACGCTAACAACTGAAAACTGATCACTGAGGACTGTTTCTCAGAGAAGGGCAGCAGAAGGCAATGAAGGTCCGGGCATCGGTAAAGAAGATTTGCGCGAAATGCAAGGTGATTACGCGCCGCGGCGTGGTGCGGGTGATCTGCGAGAACGCAAAGCACAAGCAGCGCCAGGGGTAAGAGAGACTGGCA
>JASHTS010000263.1 GCA_030040425.1 Acidobacteriaceae bacterium
TGCGCTTCGAGTGGAATGGAACGCCGGTGGAAGGAGCGAACCGCTTCACGATCTTCAATCCCGCGAACGTCACCCTGACGCAGGTGGGAACCAACGGGTTGGCGCGCGACGCGGCCTATAACCAGAACAACAATTTCGAGCCCCGTTTGGGGTTTGCCTGGGACCTCTTCGGCACAGGCAGGACGGTGCTGCGCGGAGGGTACGGCTACCTGGTGGATCAGCCTGTCTCCGGCGTGGTGACGGGAATGGCATCGAACCCGCCCTTCAGCACCGCTGTCTCCTACAACAGCGCCACGCCGATTCCGCTCAGTTCGCTTTATGCGGACGCGAAGGCAGCCGGTGTCTCCCTCTACGGAGTCAACCCCAACTACAAGAATGCGTACATCGAGAGCTACAACCTGAACGTGCAGCAGGCGCTGCCGTGGGGGATGGTGGCGCAGCTCTACTACGACGGATCGCTCGGCCGTCATCTGGAAATTGAATCGAACATCAACCAGGTGGTGGGCGCCACCAGCGCGACGCAGGTGCACCCGTTCACGACGCTCTCGGCCGCCAGTCCCGTTTCGCCGGGCGTGTCCATCGCTTCGAATATCGGCTACAGGACCAGCAACAGCTTCTCCGACTACAACGCGCTGTGGGCGGTGCTCAGCAAGAACCTGGGCAACGGCCTGGACTTCAGCATGAACTACGAGTGGACCAAGTCGATGGATCTGAACTCGCTGGGCTCGCAGGGCGGTCTCACCCTGCCGGACAGCACGGACCCCCGCGAAAACTACGGCCTCTCCGACTTCGACGTCCGCCAGCACTACGCAGGAACGGCAGTTTACAACTTCCCGTTTCGCGGCAATCGCTTCAAGGAGGGCTACCAGCTTTCGAGCATCATGCAGTACCAGACCGGCAATCCCGTCAACATTGTGGCCGGCAGCGACAGCTTCAACGGGGTGACGGGGCTTCCGCGTCCCACGCAGGTTGGCTCCGTGGTGCGCAAGAAGCAGCAGCTCGCCGGGATTGCCAACGTGACGTTGTTTGAGAGCACCGGCGAGGGTGTAGGCGGCACCGTGTGCGATACCACAAACTACACTTCCACGTGCAGCCTCGAGATCCAGGGGACACAGGCCAGCGCGACTGCAAGCACCGCGCCCACCGTATATACCGGACTCGGCACTATGCAGCGCAATGCGTTTACGGGGCCCGGCTATGCGGATCTCGACATGTCCGGAGAGAAGGACACCAAGCTGACCGAGCGCGTGAGTTTTCAGCTGCGCGCCGACGCCTTCGACATTCTGAACCATCCCAACTTCGGCCAGCCGTCAGGCAATGTGCAGTCGGCTGTGTTCGGGCAGATTTCGTCGACCCGCTTCGCCACCAGCGACGGCGGATCGTCGCGCCAACTGCAGATCAGCGGCAAATTCGTTTTCTAGCTGCGGAGGCGGCCGCTCTTCGATATCCATTCTCGATAGTCCGGCCCCAACGGCGAAGCACCGTCGTTAGGGATCCGGAGCGCGCTGTTTTGACCCTGTGCCGGCAGGGCAATGCGGCTCAGGAACGGCCGACGGGTTTTCTTCCGTGCGCTCTCGCCGAGCTCGGCGGACCCATTTGCCGGTAGCCGGGGTGAACGCCGTGCACAAGGCCCTGCTGATCGGCGATG
This sequence comes from Acidobacteriaceae bacterium, assembly GCA_030040425.1. Taxonomy (GTDB): domain Bacteria; phylum Acidobacteriota; class Terriglobia; order Terriglobales; family Acidobacteriaceae; genus Telmatobacter. The sequence continues at coordinate 1,649 of JASHTS010000263.1, forward strand.
CGAAGAAGCAGCGCGCCGAGTTGATCGCGCTCCTGCGGATCGAGGGCTGCGAGGAGAGCCTCCTGGTGCTGCTGGGCCACTTTTCCGATCTGCTCGAGCGCCGCGCTGCCGCCTTTGGTGAGATGGAGCGAGTACAGTCGGCGGTCGTCCGCGTTGGGCCTGCGCTCCACCAGCTTGCGCTTCTCCAAATCGTCGAGGATGGCGACCAGGCGGCTGGGGTGAATGCCCAGCTTGGCCGCGAGCTCCTGCTGGCTCAATCCGGCGGCCACGCGCAACAGGCGCAGGATGCCCGCATCGGGCGGTGAAAGCCCCAGAACTCGGAGTCTTTCAGCAAATTGCATGGCGGCATGGCCGCCGAGCTGGGCCAGCAGGAAGGCCGGCCGTTTGATTTCCGCGTCTCGAGAATTCATCGCTGAAAGAATTATTGCATTTCTAATTCGTTTATAGTATAAATGATTGTATGACTGAAACGACTCCATTCCGCGGCCCTTCCCTCATCCTGCTGGCCACCGTTTATATCCTCGTCGCTGTGTCGGGTCTGGCAGCAGGAGCGATGCTCCGGCACGGAGCATCCTACGTAACCCCCTTCGCGCCCGCCGAGCAGTTGAGCGCGTTCTTTGCGCAGAGCCAGACGGCCACGCGCGTGAGCAACTTCTTTCTGTTTGCGTCGGCAATTCCCTTCGGGATCTTCGCCGTGACCGTTGTCAGCCGATTGCGGTTCCTGGGCGTGCGCGCCACCGGCACGGGCATCGCTCTATTCGGCGGCCTGGCCGCGGCGATGGCCCTGTTTCTTTCCGGCCTCGCGGGTTGGATAGTGTCGGTGCCCGAAGTCTTGGCCTCGGCGCCCGTGCTGAAGGCTGTGGTCTTCCTCAACTTCCTCACCGGCGGCGCCTTTTATGCGGTTGGATTCGGCCTGCTGGCGGCGGGCGTCTCGGTGACCTGCTTCTTCACGCGCCTGCTTCCGCGCTGGCTGGTGGCGCTGGGCATGCTTCTCGCCCTCACGGGAGAGTTGTCTTCGCTGAGCCTGATTGCCTATCCGGCAAACTTCTTCATTCCCATCACAAGATTTATCGGCTTCCTCTGGATGCTCATGGCCGCCGTTGCCCTGACGAAGCGCACGAGGCGAAAAGGCGCTCCAGATGAGCCTGCGCCGGTTTAGCCGATAGCCTCCTGGCAGCGCGAAACTGTCAGCAGAGCCGATTCGGGATCGCGCAGCCGGCGGGCGCTCGCTCTTCGGGTTTTGCAGGTTTTCTACAGGTATCGACAGGTTTTGCAGGCTCGCGTGATCGGTGCCTGCGGCGTAATTTGTTTATTTTGTGCTGGTTGTGGCGATCGCTGCACCGAATCTGGTGCATAGGGAGGGGGG
>JASHTS010000264.1 GCA_030040425.1 Acidobacteriaceae bacterium
GAGACCGTGGCGCTGATCGCCGGCGGCCACACCTTCGGCAAGACTCACGGCGCCGGCGCGGCCACTTATGTGGGCGCGGTGCCCGAAGCCGCGGTGATTGAAGAACAGGGACTGGGCTGGAGAAGCAGTTTCGAAACCGGGGTGGGCATGCACGCCATCGGCAGCGGCCTGGAAGTGACCTGGACGCAGACGCCGACGAAATGGAGCAACAACTTTTTCGAGAATCTCTTCGGCTACGAGTGGGAGCTCGCGAAGAGCCCCGCGGGCGCGCACCAGTGGAAGCCCAAGGGCGACGCCGGCGCGGGGACCATTCCCGACGCGCACGACGCGAAGAAGAAGCATCAGCCCACGATGCTGACGACCGATCTTTCTTTGCGCATCGATCCGGTCTACGAAAAAATCTCGCGCCATTTCCTCGCCCATCCCGACGAGTTCGCTGATGCCTTTGCGCGTGCGTGGTTCAAGCTGACGCACCGCGATATGGGTCCGCGCGCCCGCTACCTGGGCCCGCTGGTGCCGAAGGAGGAACTCATCTGGCAGGACCCGGTCCCCGCCGTCGATCACCCGCTGGCCGACGAAAAGGACATCGAGGCGCTCAAGGCGAAAGTTCTCGCCTCCGGCCTGACCATCGCGCAGCTTGTCGGCACCGCATGGGCCTCGGCCGCGAGCTTCCGCGGCAGCGACAGGCGCGGCGGCGCCAACGGCGCGCGCATTCGACTCGAGCCGCAGAAGAATTGGGAAGTCAATCAGCCGGCCGAGCTCGCCCAGGTGCTCGCGAAACTCGAATCCATTCAGAAGGAGTTCAACGCCGCGCAAAAGGGCGGCAAGAAAATCTCCCTTGCGGATCTCATTGTCCTCGCCGGCGACGCGGCCATTGAGGCCGCTGCCAGGAAAGCCGGCCACGCCGTGAAGATCCCCTTCTCGGCGGGGCGCATGGATGCCTCGCAGGCGCAGACCGATGCGGCCTCGTTCGCCGTGCTCGAGCCCAGGGCGGACGGCTTCCGCAACTATCTGCGCAAGGGGCTGGAACCGTACGCCTCCGAGCTGCTGCTCGACAAGGCGCAACTGCTCACTCTCACCGCTCCGGAGATGACCGTTCTCATCGGCGGACTGCGTGTTCTGGGCGCCAACTACGGCCACTCGCAACTGGGCGTCTTCACCAGCCGCCCTGAAACCCTCACCAACGATTTCTTCGTCAACCTGCTCGACATGAGCACGAAATGGCAGAAGTCCGAAACGCAGGAGGGCATTTTAGAAGGACGCAATCGCAAAACCGGCCAGCTCAAGTGGACGGGCACCGTGGTCGATCTCGTCTTCGGATCGAACTCCCAGCTCCGTTCTCTCGCTGAGGTCTACGGCAGCAGCGATGCGCAGGAAACTTTTGCGCGCGATTTTGCCAAAGCCTGGACCAAGGTGATGAACGCGGATCGCTACGACCTGGCCGCGCGCACCGTGAAGGAAACCGAGGCGGTCGCGGCGGCAGACTGAGAACTCGCCGCCGGAAGCGCGCAGAACAGAGGGGCGTCCAGAGTGGACGCCCTTGCTTTCGTCCGGCGTTCCTTCAGTTCGCCAGCACGGCGCGGTAGCGCACCTTGCCCTTCTTCACCTTTTCGATCGCCTCGTTCGCCTTGGCCATGGGGAAGAGCTCCGTGCTGGCCTTGACGCCGTGGCGCGCAGCCACGTCGAGCATCTCGCGCAGCCGGTGCGGGCTTCCGGTAGGATTGCCGCTAATCGAGCGCCCGCCGCCAATCAGCGGAAACGCAGGCACGGTGACCGGCGAAGGCGGAACGCCGACGAAGCAAAGCGTTCCCATGGGTCGCAGCGCCTGCACATACGTGTTCCAGTCCTGGTCGGCATTCACCGTCGTGAGAATGAAATCCAGCCTCCCGGTCACGTCTTTCAGCGCCTTGGTCTCGCGCGTGTTCACAAAGTGCTGAGCGCCCAGCGTGCTCACCTCCTCTTCTTTGCCTGCCGAAGAAGAAAAGGCCGTAACCTCCGCGCCAAAGGCGTGTGCGAACTGGATTGCCAGATGGCCAAGCCCGCCAATGCCCACCACCCCCACCCGCGAAGAGGGATTCACCCCGTGCGTGCGCAGGGGATTGTAGACCGTAATGCCGGCGCAGAGCAGCGGCGCAGTGTTCTCGCTCTTGAGCGCTTCCGGAATGGGAATCACGAAGCGCGCGTTGGCGCGAACGCTCGCGGCATAGCCGCCGTTGCGACGCACGCACGTGGCTTCCGACTCCGCGCAAAGGTTTTCCATTCCCTGCGTGCACCATTCGCACACGCCGCAGGAGTTCGATTGCCAGCCCAAACCCACGCGCTGGCCCACTTCGAGCCGGCGCACCCCGCTTCCCACGCTGGCAACCGTGCCAATCACCTCGTGCCCGGGGATGAAAGGATACTGGCTTATGCCCCAGTCGTTCGAGATCAGGTGAAGATCGCTGTAACAGATGCCGCAGTGGGTGATGGCAATCTCAACCTCTTGCGCGCCCAGGTTGCCGGGATCGTAATGATACGGCAGTAATTCTGCTCCTGCTGCATGCGCTGCAAGACCGTGAATTTGAGCCATGTTCCGGAATCCTCGCTGGCGGGCGGAAACCACCGGGCGTCAAGCTGCCAAGGCCCGGCTGCATGATTGCACGGAAAGGGAGTCTTCCCCTCTTCCGCAGCTAGTTTAAACCGCCGCCCGGGTCGATGCGCACATTGAGAACCTGGAACCCGCTGAGCACGCCGCCTGCCGGAGCGTCGCCGGCAACTTCAGCCGACTCGCCGTTCAGGTTGATCTCCTCGCTGGAGCGCACCGCCTCGAGCGCGTTGGCCACGGAGAGCGGAAGGCTCGACAACGTATCCCCATTCACGTCTGCCTGTGCGTCCGGAACCAGCAGGCTCACATAGATTCGGTCGGCTTCATGCTGGTGCCGCGCCTGCTCCAGCACCGTCTCCATACTCGCCGGCCGCGCCGGAATATGCGGCTGATTCAGCGTGCGGTCGAGCGTCTCCGCATCGGAGACCAGCAGCCGGATGTTGCCTTCCGCCAGGCGGTCGGGAAGCCGGATCGCGATGCGCACATTGCGTTCCGGCTGCTGCCAGGGGCGCAGCGTAGCTTCCACTTCGATGGTGTCCCCGGCGTGCACAATGTCGCTGGAGATCAGCCGCGCGCTTTCCAGCGTCACTCCCAGCCGTCGCGGTACTTCCTGAACCTGAAGATCGATGCTGCGCACCGTGCCCTGGCGTGCGCCGTTGGTGTAGAGCGCGGCAAAGCGCTGGCCGGCCTGCAAAGCGAGCTCCAGCGGCGCCGGCAGCACCTCGCCCGGCGAAGCCCAGAAGTCGAGCGGCACCGCGGGGTACTGCTGCAGAGCCACGTTGCCCGTCAGGTGATAGCTGGTCGAGGCCGTGCTCGAGTTCGCCTGAAGAAGCGAATCGAAGAGCACCACCATCATGGCCTGCGACGTCAGCGAAGGAAGATCGAGAATTTCGACATTGAGCTTGCGATGATCCTCGGGACCGTCCATCGTGATGTGCATGGGAATCATGTGCGCGCTTGCGCCCATCACGCCGCGAATCCCCGATTCGCGATCTTCGGTGAACGCGCCCACGGTGGCGCCCGTGTTGATGATCTTGAACGCCTCCAGCGGCGAAGCCAGCGTGGTCACCACGTCCGCGGTGGTCATGGGCAGCGATACCTCGCCCGCCTGCAGCACCGGATGCCCGCAGGCGAGCAGTTGTTTGGGATCGATATACGTGATCGTGCAGGTAGCGGAGATATCCACGTCGCCCCGCACCAGTTGCATGCTGATGGCCGACCCCGGTTCGAGACTCGCCGCGGCTGCCGCCGAGGGCTTTGCGTCGTAATCCGACGCGCCCCCAATGCCGCCCGCCGTCACTGACTCGAGTCCGGTGCCCCGCACCTCCTTCTGCCAGAATTCGATCGCCTGGGGCGCGAACCCGGTCATCACCAGCGGCGTTTCCATGGGCCTGAAATTCATTGCGGCGTCGGCTTCGCCGACGCCCAGAGTGCTCGCCGCGCTCGTGGCGCCTTCGGCATCCGTTTGCGTGCCCTTGGGCGTGACGGGCCCGGCCAGCGCCATTTCGAGATTGTCGACAGGCAGATTGCGCACCTCGAGCATCTGCTCGATGGGCGTGATGCCGGCGATCGGTTCCTTGCTGAATACGCCAATGCGGTACGAAAGCGAGCCGAGAAGCTTGTTGCCAATGTAAACCGGGCTTCCGCTCATGCCCTCCACCACGCCGGTGTACTCGGGCTTCGCGCCTTCCAGGCGGGCAAGAATCAGATCCTGGCCCGGACCCCGTGCGCCGCGCAGCACGCCCAGAATCTCCACCTGCATGGGCTCGGGTTTCATGCCTTCAAATACCGTCCACGCCGTGCCTTCCAGCCCGCGATGCACCTGGCTCAAAGGAAAGAATCCCCCTGTGCTCGGCGGCGGAGACGCTTCTGCCCCGGGAATTTGCCCAACGCCATGCGCGTTCGCTCCATCCTGTGCGCGCACCAGCGGCGCTGCCGCAAGGGCCGCAAGGGCAAGCCCCAAAAACATCCGGGCTACGGGCCGGAATCCGGTTTCCTTCACGCGATTTTCCACGTCTATAAGAGTACAGCGAGAGCGGCTCCCCGGTTCACATGCCCGCTGGGAACTGCCCTGGATGATCTTCCTGGAGATGGTCTGGTGAGACCGTCTTCGATGACCGCGCTGGACGACCGATTGGGATGGCCGCTCAGGACGACCGATCCGGACGAACGCTCTGCATGCGGGAATCGCGCCCGCCCGAGGGCCGGACGCCCGATCATCTATGCTGTGAACTATCGAGGTTGTTTTTTATGACCACTCCCTGCACATCCCGCCGCGCCTCGCGCAGCACCCGGATCATCCTCTTCCTTTCCGCTCTTGCGGCGCTCTTGCCGCTGCCGCTGGTGAATGCGCAGGACGACTCACCCCCGCCCAATCCGCAGCAGCAACAGCAGCAGCCGCAAAAGCCCGATCAGTCGCAGTCGGATGCGGGCGGCCCCAGCGGCGACACCGGCGTGATCGCCGTCCCCAAGAAGAATCCGGACGACCAGCCGCCCCCCGCGCCCGCCGCGCCGCCGGAGCCCAAGGTTGTGAATCCTCCCAATCTGCCGCCGGTTTCCCTGCAGATCGATGTGCCTGAGGTGACGGTCAATGTGGGTGTGCTGCTGCAGAAGACCGGCCAGTTTGTGCCCGGCCTGAAGCCGGACAACTTCCGCGTCTACGAAGACGGAGTGGAACAGAAGATCGAAGGCTTCAAGCGCGTGGAAGCGCCCATCACCGCTCTGCTCCTCTGCGAATATGCCGCCCGCGGGTTTGCCTTCCGCGTGGATATGCTCAATGCCGCCTGGGCGTTCACGCAGCAGTTGCGCCCGCAGGACTACGTGGCCCTGATGACCTTCGACATGAAAACCCACATCGACGTCGATTTCACCCAGGACAAGCGCCAGATCCAGGAAGCGATCAACGAATTGGGCATGTCGGTCTACATGCCCGCGGCCTTCAGTGAAACCAACGTCTTCGACGCCCTCTACGAATCGATGGACCGGCTCGATCGCATCCAGGGACAGAAGTACATCATCCTCATCGCCTCGGGCATCGATACCATGTCGAGGCTCACCTTCGACAAGATTCTCAAACGCGTGAAAGAGTCGCGCGACATCACCATTTACGCGATCTCAACCGGCGGCCTGCTGCGCGAGATGACTGAAGGCGGCGGAGGTATGGGCGCCTCGATCCGCGACATGGATTATCTGCAGGCCGACAACGAAATGCGTACCTTCGCCCAGATCACTGGCGGCATGTGGTTCGAGCCCAAGTTCACCGGCGAGCTGCCCGATATGGTGCGGACGATCAACGAGAATATCCGTGCCAAGTATCAGCTTGTGTATCGCCCCACCAACGCCAAGCAGGATGGCACCTATCGCAAAATCCGCGTCGAGCTGGTGGACGATGAAGGCCAGCCCCTGCGCATGCAGGACGAAAAGCATAAACCGCTGAAGTACGAGATCATCGCCCGCGACGGCTATCGCGCCAAGCAGGAAGTCGAGTAGCTCGCTCCCGCGCAGCTCTCGCTTTTTCCGCCTTCTTGCCCGATTCGGGAATCACGGCTGCGCTCGCTTCCCGGCCGCGCGGCACGCCTTGAGACCGCACGCCTTGACCGTGATCGCCATCACCTCGCGCCCGTGCCCCATATCGCTAAGATCGGAAACCATGAGGCCCCGGCTGCAAGGCGAATTGGAAAATCGGCCCGCAGCTTCGGGGGATTTCCTGGTTCGAGGTGGAAGATGACCTTTGTTCCGGCGATGTGGACCATCTGGGCTGTTCTGGTTTTGGTGTCGACGATCCTCAAACTCTACGCCTCCCGGCTCGGCCGCGATGAAGACGACGAACTCGTTCTCCTCGAGTCCTCGGAGCATCTGCGCGTCGAACAGGCGGCAATCGTCTCCAGGCTGCACAAGGTTGAGCCCATCCAGCGTGCGTTTCTCTGGGTTCTGGGCGCAGCATCCCTGTTCGTGGCGATTTATTACCTCCACGACATGGTCATGCGGTTCCGTTGAGGCGCGAGGAACACACGTGCGCGCGATGCTCGCGGAAAGCGCAAATCCGGCTTCAGCCCATGGCGGGGCCAGTGCGCAGCGTAAAGAGCCCTGGGCTCAGGAGCCGAGGATGTTCAGGTGCACCAGGATATCGCGCACGTAATACGCCAGAACAAAGACCGTCATGGCGATCACCAGCCATTGCAACACCCGGATGGCCGGTTCGACGCGGGTCACCTTGGCCACTATGGCCGCCTGGGCCATCCTCTCGTGGTCGAATGAGTCGTCGAGGAAAATCTGGTCTTCCTCATCGCGGGTCAAGCTCGAGCGATAGATGTACAGTGCTGCCGTAATCACCACCAGCGACGACCAGACCGTCCACATCACTGGAACGAAAGTCATACCCACCTCCGACACAACGGGTAGGGTCCCGGGTACGGGGCGAGTTCGTGGCCAGTCCCCAATCTGCGGACCGCTACGGGAACTCGCGCGGGTAGAGGGGCCGTTTGGCCAAACATCATAGCTCCGATGAACTGCGGTTGTCCGCCGGAATCTGACTCCGCAGACCCCGATTTCCCGCCATCCCCGGTCGATTGATCCTCGAAAGTAACCGCTCCCGCAGCCTGCGACCTCCCATTTCCCGTAGGCATCCAATAGATGTGCCCCATTGGGGACTTGAATCCTGGCCCCTGGGGAGGGTACTCTGAAAGTCACGGCACTCGAGAAACAGGAGAGATTATGGCCACTGCAACCGCCACACCGAATCAGGAAACCGTTAAGAAACCACCGCTTACCTTGACACCTCAGGCCGTCGCCAAGGTACGCGAGATCATGGCCACCCAGGACCCCCTCCCGGCGGGGCTGCGTATCGGAGTGGTCGGCGGCGGATGCTCCGGTTTCCAGTATTCAATGGCCTTTGAGAACCAGAGCGGCATGATGGATAAGGTCTTCCATTTCGACGACCTGAAGGTCTTTATCGATGCCACTTCACTGATGTATCTCAACGGCTGCACCGTGGACTACGTGGAGACCCTGGAAGCGGCCGGCTTCAAGTTCGACAACCCCCAGGTGAAGTCCACCTGCGGCTGCGGCTCCTCCTTCAACGTGTAAGCGGCGTCTCTCTGCTCCCCATCTCAGCCGCGAATAGACTCATTCCGAAATCGAAGGCCTGCGTCCGTGGATGCAGGCCATTTGATTTTCCGCAGGGGATCTTCGCGAGGGCGCCGGTCCGGAGCTATTGCTGTTGCGGAGCCGACGTATCCGGCGGCATGGTCGGCGTTGAGCCGGCGCCGTTCTGCGGCGTGCCCGTCGTTCCCGTGCCGGGCCCCAGGGGCGTGATGCCGGGAAGGCCGGACTGACCGTTCATGCTGCCTGCGGGCTGCCCGATCATGCCGGTGTTTCCGCCGCTGACCGTCTTCATGTCCATGATGGGATCGTAGGTGAACTCCCACTCGTTGTAGTGATCCTTCTTTTTGTACACCAGGATCGATTGCTTCGGGCTGGCCGGCGAAAAGCCGATGATGCCGGCGCCGCCGAAGGTTTGCCCCGTCAGACCCGTGCCTGAGCCTGACCCCGTGCCGCCCGTTCCCGATCCATTCGCGCCCGTGGCGCCGGGCGTGCCTGATCCGGTCGAGTTTCCGGAGTTGTCCGTCGAACTCGCCCCTGCTGTCGAGTTGCTGTCGTTGTCCGAGCTGCCGAACATCGAGCTTCCCGGCGAGCTGCCGAACCCAGACGTCGAGCTTCCCGGCGCGCCAAATCCGCTGCCGCCGTTCGAGTTGAAGAGGCCGCCGCCTGGGTTGGAGCCGTTTGTCCCGTTCAGCCCATTGCCCCCGCTCGGCCCGATGCCCGCCATCGTGCTGCCGCCCAGCGGCTGGCCGAAGAACCCCATGGCGATGGGAACCTTGTTCTGCCCGTACAGGATCGGCTTCCAATCGTTCTTGCCCGTGGTGGGATCGATGTATTTCTTGCGCAGGAAGCGGATGTCGTTGGTCTTTACCAGCGCGTCCACGCTCGGCGGATAGGCGCCGAATTTCCGGTAGTAGAGCTGGATGGCGCGAATGTACTGTTTGCCGCGCTCCATGGTTTCGAGGTCGCGATCGCGCTGGATCGATTTGGTCATCTGCGGCACGGCCACCGAGAGCCAGAGGGCCAGAAGGGCCATCAGAAACACGACGGAGAGCAGAAGATAACCCTCCTCGGAGGATTTCACGCGATGCCGGATTGGGGAATGATTGCTCATGAAATGCCTGATCAGGGCGCCGCCGAGAGATTCAGCGTCTGCGTGCTGTTATAGGCCATGTCGGTGACTTCCACGCTGCCCGGCGAAATGGCGCCCACTTTGTAGCGATGATCCACGATCTGCCCGGTCGCGGCGATGAAGATGTCGTCCCCGTGCACGAAGAATGCCTTGACGAGTCTTTCCGGCGTCTCGCTGTAGCCGAAATACTTGAGATCGATGATAGGCGGCTTCTGCACCACTTGAACAGGCGGTGTAGTGACACTGGGCCCGCCCGCGGTTTCACGCGGAGACTTGACGGGCTGCGGAATGACGGGCGCGGAGTTGGCGGAGAAGATGTTGCGGCCGGAGCCCTCGTATTCCACGTCCTCGCTCTGCGCCAGCTTGTCGAAATCGAGCGTGGGATCGATGTTGTCGTTGCTGAGTTTCTGCGCTTCTTTGCCCGGCGCGTCCGCATGGTCCTGCGCTCCGTGCGTGGCTGTGGCCTGTGCACGCGCCGGCGCCGGATGCGCCGTCGTGGCCGGCGAGGAGAAATTGTTGTAAAGCTCGTATCCGCCCGCGCCCAGGATGATGACGAAGAGCACGATCAGCAGGTAGACCTGCTTCTTGTTCTCGGCTCCAATCTGCAGGGCCATGGCTATTCGCCCTCCTTCTCCGGCACGGGCGCCGGGCTCTGCTCGTTTTGGCTGGGTGTCGGAGGCAGACCGCTTGCCGCGGCATCCGCGGGCCGCAGCCACGTCGCTACCTGCATGCGCAGGCTCACCTGGCCGCCCTGTTGGCCGGTGAGATTCATCGCTTTGATCACGAGAAAGATCGGATCCCGCTCCAGGCTGTTGACAAAATGCATGATGGCCGGATACTCGCCGCTGATGGACGTGTCCATGTCGATCTCAGTGAGATCGGACCCGGGCGCGCCCTGCGTGTACTGTGTGCGCGAAAGCCGCACCCCCGATGCTACGCCCAGATCATCGATGCGGCTGGAGATCGATGAGTACGTGGGCGGAATGCGCTTCAGATAAAACGTGTCCATTTGCGCGCGCGATTTCGCCAGGCGCTTGTCCAGGCCGCGCAGCGGAGCCGTCTGCAGCTCGAGAGCCTTCAACTGAATCTGCTTCCCGGCCACCACATCGGCCGCGTGACTGTCGGTCGCGGTCCAGTCGAGACCCAGGCGCACCGCCAACCCGATGGCGACCACAAGCAGCAGGGTAAAGCCCACGTAATGCCAGGTCAGCGGCGAAGTCAGTCGCTCGCGCCACAGGGAGGGCCGTTCCGAGTTGTCGGCAGCGCTCATTGCGGACCTCCTTGCCCCGCCGGCTGGGCCGTTTTTTGTTGCGCAGGATAGCCGTCGGGATTCGGCCGCGGCAGCGGAGCGGTGTTCCTCGCGCCGGTGTACGGCCGTCGCGGCAGAGCGCTCGTTCCGGGCGGAGCCCGGCGATTTGCCGGCGGCCGGTTGCCCGGCTCTTCCGCATGGGGCGCCGATTCCTTGGCTGCGTTCTTGATGGCTGCGCGCTCTTCCGGCGTAGGCGGAATGTAGTCGGCCAGCAGATCGAACTCGAACTCGTTGGAAGTGCTCGGCGGCGGCAACTGCCGGTTGAAGCTGGTATTGCTGGTTTCTGCATTCTCGCCCACAATGCGCGGCGACATGAATCGGTGCGAGTGCTCGAGATTGCGCACCAGCTCGTCGCCCAGATCGTGCGGCCCGAGCACGCGCAGATGCAGTGTGATCTGCCCCGTCTTGTCGCGCGCGGGCTCGATCTCGGTCACCTGGACGCCGCCGGGCAACACGGTTTCCAGGTTCTCCATGGCCAGCGTCCACGAAAATGCCTTTTCATCGAAAAGCTGATTCAGTTGCGACACCTGCTCGAGAAAGCGTGCGTTGTCGGGCCTCTGCATCATGGACTGATAGCCTTGGCGCTCGTAGTTGATCCGCGCGATGGCGCCGTCGAGCGAGTGCTCGCGTGCGCGCGCCGCCTCGGCCTTGCGGTGCAGCGCGTGCAGGCCCAGCAGCAGCAGCAACGACACACCCGCCAGCACGCCCATGCCGATGCGCAGCCGCTTCATCGCCGGTCCCAGGTCGGTGAACGGCCGCGTGGCCAGATTGAGCGTAATCCTCATCGCCCACCTGCGAGCGCACCGGAAACTCCGGCAACGCTCTCCCGGCCCAGCGGCGTCGTCATGCCGCTTTCAGGCCGCCGAACCAGCTCCACAACTTCCATCTCCGTCCCCGCAAGCCAGGAACTGAACTCCTCCATGTCGTGATTGCCCGCGTAGTACAATCGGCGCGGCGCCGCGCCCAGCTTGTCCTCGTAATAGGCTGCGGCCACGGCCACGCCGCGCTGAATCTCTGACACGCGCGCCATCGGCGCTGCGGGCAGATCGAGCGTGCGATAGAGCAGCAGGTCCTGCCCGTTGGCGATGAGCGTGGTCATGCCCGGCCCGCTCAGATTCACCGCCAGCACCGCCGCCATGGGATCGGCTGCCTCCAGAGCCGCCAGGCTCGAAGGCAGAACCGCGCCCGGCTCATAGCCTGCGGCGCGCACAGCGGCTTCGTACTCGGCCAGCACCAGTCCCGGCAGGACCGCCGTCAGCACCTTCCACTCCGCCTTGTCCTGGCTGAGAATCTGGTAGCTCACGCCGCCGTGCTCCACGTCGAAGGGAACCATCTTGCGCAGGCGGAAGCGCAGCACGGAGATGGCCTCATCCGCCTTCGCCGGCATGGAATCGAAGTCGAGCACGAACACCCGCACTGCAGCGTCGGGAACCACCAGCGTGAGGGCGCGATGGCGCGGCGCAAGCTCGCCCAGCGCCGAGCGGATCGCCTCCGCAACGGCCTCCGGCGCGCGCAGGTTGGCGTCTTCAATGCCGGGAACCACCGCTCCCGGCGGCAGGGCCGCGAAGGCGTAGGCGAGCGCATCCTGAGAATCCGAGCCGGCGCGGCGCACCGCAGCCAGCACGCCTTCGGGCGTAATCTCCACCGCTGCCGGCGGACGCCCGCCCGGCTGATTGCCCACCGCGCTCTTCTTGAAGACCGAATCCATTCTCCTGCTTTCTCGCTCCACCGTTCGCTTGCTTCCTCGCTCCCTTG
>JASHTS010000265.1 GCA_030040425.1 Acidobacteriaceae bacterium
GATGGAGAGAATCATGACCACTTCAATGGCGACGGCAAGAATGCTGATAATGGAACGTAGCGGTCGATGAAGGAGATTGGCGAAGATGAGCTTGTTCATGCGCGAATGGGAACTCCGCGGCGATCGAGCCGGTGTTCGCCTGGTTCAAGGGTAGCAGGCGGCGGGAGCAGCGAGGCTCCAAGCCGGCAAGTCAGCGACTCAGCCAGTCAGCGAATCGGCATTCCGGCGAGACAGCCCCAATTCCAAAATGGCAGGCGGACCCAGACTCATGATAATAAAGGGTCTATTACGAATTGATTTTGACGGGCGCGGTGAAGACGGTTTATCGTGAATGTGGAAATCTCACCGGGTCTCTCTGTTTTGTGGTCGGCTATGGGCAGTTTTGGTGAAGATCTGCGCTTCGAGCGGGTTTCCCGCGGAGTGGCGCTCGAAGACATCACGGCTGTGACCAAGATCAGCCAGCGTCACCTTCTTGCGCTGGAACAGGAGCGATTTCGCCAACTGCCGGGCGGAATCCTGAACAAGGGGATTGTGCGCGGTTACGCGGGCGCGCTGGGTCTGGATGAGCGCGACTGGACGGAGCGGTTTCTGAAGGCCTACAACGCTTCGGTGCAGACCGCGGAGGATGCTGAGGGCTGGACGGCGTTCGCCACCAACGTGGGCAAGGCGCGCATCCAGCGGCACGAGGCGGAAGAGCTGCGCGTGCGCTGGGTTGGGGCAGCGCTGCTTCTCCTGATCGTGTTTGCTCTGGGGTTTTTCGCTGTGCGCTACTTGGGCGTGCGCGCGGGATGGTGGCCAAAGCTGTTGCCCGCCCATCTGCTGACCGCTTTGGTCGATCCCCTGCACTCTGATGTCGAGCAGGCGATTGCGCGATTCCTCTGAGCCGCGAGACCTCTCTCCCCCGTTTCCCCTGGTTCTCCGCTCAAGGCGGCAATTCCGCGATTGAGTGGGCGATCCCGCCCGTTCGCTACGAGCTTTTGCCGGGCGGGCAGAACGCATTTACCATAAGATAAGTTTTAGCCAATTGAAATGCCCGTGTGCGCGGGCCTGAAACGCATAGAGTTCCCCTAAGGAAGGAGCAGGAGTTTTGAGCGACCGATTTTTATTCACCTCCGAGTCCGTGACGGAAGGGCATCCCGATAAAATTGCCGACCAGGTTTCCGATGCCATTCTCGATGCCTGCCTGGAGCAGGACCCTTACAGCCGCGTGGCCGCCGAAACCCTCACCGCGACCGGCCTGGTGGTGATTGCGGGCGAGATTACTACCAAGGCGTACGTGGATTTCCAGACGCTGGTCCGCGGCGTGGTCGCCGCTATCGGCTACGACAACGCGGTGTATGGGTTCGATTCGAATACCTGCGCGGTGATCTCCAGTATCAACAAGCAGAGCGGCGATATCGCCCAGGGCGTGGACACGGGCGGCGCCGGCGACCAGGGCATGATGTTCGGCTACGCGACCAACGAGACGCCCGAGCTGATGCCGGCGCCCATCTCGCTGGCGCACAAGCTTACGCGGCGCCTGACCGACGTACGCAAGAACGGGAAGCTGCCCTACCTGCGCCCCGACGGCAAGAGCCAGGTAACCGTGGAGTACGCTGAGAACGGCAAGCCGGCGCGCATCGATGCAGTGGTGATCAGCACCCAGCACGCTGAGAGCGTGAGCAGCGACGAGCTGAAGTCCGACATTCACAAGCATGTGATCCAGGCCGTGCTGCCGCCTGAGTGGCTGGACGAGAACACCAAGTACCACATCAATCCCACGGGCCGGTTCGTGATCGGCGGGCCCATGGGCGACACCGGATTAACCGGCCGCAAGATCATCGTGGATAGCTATGGCGGCATGGGCCGGCATGGCGGCGGCGCATTTTCAGGGAAGGACCCGACCAAGGTGGACCGCAGCGGCGCCTACGTGGCGCGCTACATTGCCAAGAACATTGTGGCCTCGGGGATGGCCGACAAGGTGGAAGTGCAGCTGGCGTACGCCATCGGCGTGGCCGAGCCGGTGAGCGTGCTGGTCGATACTTTTGGCACAGGCAAACTGAGTGCGGCGAAGATCACCGCGCTGGTGCGCAAGAACTTCTCTTTGACGCCGAAAGGCATCATCGAGAGCCTGAAATTGCGCCGGCCGATTTACCAGAAGACGGCGGCCTATGGGCACTTTGGGCGCTCGGAGCCCGAATTTACCTGGGAAGCGACGGATAAAGCTGCCAAATTGGCCGAAGAGGCCGGCGTGAAGGCTGCGGCGGTGAAGTAGCGAGGCGAGCAAGCCGGCAACTCGGCAAGTCAGCGAGAAGGCCCCGAATGGGGCCCTACCTGCTATCGAACCCAATCGAGGATGACTCCAAACTCCAGTCCACGTCTCTGGGGAAACGGTTCGGACCTATCTATGTTTGTGACGCGGGGCCTCCCATAGGCGGTAGCCGCTGTAGTCCATATAAGTAATCCCCTCAACCCGCGTAGACTGAGGCACCGTATTTTTCGGGACTGCTTGCTTGCGCGGTGAGGAGTACGGCCGGACAGGCGTGCTGTAAGTGGCGGCCACCCGGCGCACCGGACAAAGATACTGTGCCGCGCCGATCCTCACAGGCGCATACTCGACGACATTGCTGTACTCGGCAATGGGACGCGTGGCCGTGTACGGGAGAGAGGGCATCTCCGGTTCAACCTGTGCTGTCTCCGTGACGCGGAGGATCGCTCCGTCGGCCGGATCGATGGCGAGCTCACCTTGGATCCCCGAAACTGAAGGCGCATCCTCCTTCGGTGTCGTCGTCCCGCCGAAGAGAAGCGGCGCGGTCGCAAGCACCTTTGGAACGCCGTCGACAGGGCCCGCGCGCCGAAAGGCGAAGACAGCCAACGGCCCGTCCGCGCCTTGTTCCCAGTGGCTCCAGACGAGGTTTTGTTGCTCGAACATCTGCATGACGGTGGCCAATGTGTTGCCAAAATCGCCTGCGAGTCCAAGCTCGTAATTGGCACGATAATAGGCAGTCCCTTTGTTGTTAGCGGCGGGGTAATCTTGTCCTTCGCGATAGAGATCCTGGATCGAATCCCTGCCGAGTACCAGTAGGCGCCGGTTGGGCGGGTCATCGAAGTATGGGTGTCTGCAATACGTCTCCATCAAGCAATCATTGGAAGACCCGAACAGAACATCATGGGTGTGCGATGGAATTACGGAGGTTGTGCCCTCGATATTCCAGGAGTCCTGTTGTGTGACGAGGTCCGGGACCGCAGGCACGACATCGCGAATGTAGTGATCGGTCTTTGCGAGGATCGCAGCTTGTTCGTCGGAAGTCGGTGGCGGCAGATTTGGGATTTCCACGGCAGGTGGATCAAGGGACGCCGACTCGGCAGCCAACGCCAGTAGGGATTGGCGGCTGCTCTTCCCATGAACCTGTCTTTGGAGGGCTGCAAGATCAGCCCAGCCGAGGCGTTCGGCTAACCGCAAGCTCGCGATCTGCGTTGCGAGTTTATCGCCGTGCTCCTCGCGCTCCGCAGCAACGAATTGCTTGAGTTGAGCGACGGTGACGGTGCGGGTAACGGGCGCGTGGGCACCCCAAGCGATGGGAAGTGCACCGGTAAGGAAGATGGCCGCCGCAATTCGAGGCACCTTTGGCCTCCGCGCGAATAGCACCCGCAAAAGAGACGAAAACGGTGCGGAATTAGTTTCGCGAAAAACGCCCGGACGGGCATTTCTCTAAAGGGAATGGCCGTCTGTTCGCCTGCTTGGCCCGCGCCGCTCACCGCGTAGCCGTGGCCGCGAACTTCTTCACCATGGCCAGCAGCAGCTTGCGGTCGCTCTCATTCAGGTTGGAGGAGTAGCGGCGAATCTGGGTGAGAAACTTGAGCTCATCGTCGGAGAGCTTCTGCGCGTTGAACTGGCGGCCGAGCGAGTCATCGGCGAAGAACTGCGCGATGGGAAGGTCGAGGGCCTGGGCGATCTTGGAAAGCGTGTCGAGCGAAGGCACTGTGTGTCCGTTTTCGACGCGCGAGAGATAGCAGCGCAGCAGGCCGGTTTTCTTTTCGATGTCGCCTTGCGAAAGACCCTTCTGCAACCGATACGCCCGAATCGTTGTGCCAATTTTCATGAGGGTACCCCGTCCCGTCTCATGCCCGCAGGATTTTGTCCGATCGCCAACTATCAGCGTGGTGTTGTCTTAATGGTTAACATGCGGCGGCGGGGATTGCAAGGTATCTTTCGGGCGGTTTTGACACCTAAGTGGTACAAACCGCCGCTCAGGGATGCAATTCCTGTTGAAAAAAGCGGTCAATTCGCGCCAGAGCGTCGGCGGCGTCGGCGGGACGGTAGCCGCCCTGATTATTGGGATTTTCAAAGGCGTGTCCGGCATCCGCATAGATTTTGGCATCGACGGGCTTGCCAATGGATTGCATGGCGGCTTCAAAGGTGTGGACGGAATCCGGGGTGATGCCCCGGTCCTGGCCGCCGAAGTTGCCCAGGATGGCGGCGTGAATCTGCTCGAGCGAGCTCTTCTCCGTGGGCAGAGCGCCATAGTTGACGGCGACGGCTTTGAGCGTGGGCGCGTTCACGGCCAGCAGCATGGCGTAGGTTCCACCCATACACCAGCCGACGGCGCCGATGCGATGGGGATCGACGTCTTTGCGCGCGGCGAGCCAGTCCACAGCGGAAGTCAGGTCGCGCACGCCCTGGTCTTGCGGCAGGCCGCGCATAAGCTCATGGGCCATCTCTGCGTCGGTAGCAACCTTGCCATGGTAGAGATCGACCGCGAGTACCACGTAGCCCTGGGAGGCGTAGCGCGCAGCTTCCTGCTTGATCCAGTCGACCAATCCCCACCACTCGTGGATGACGACGATGGCCGGATGACGGCCGGGAGAGTGAGGCAGGTAAAGCAGTCCCTGGCCGGTGGAGTCGCCGCTGGGAAAGGTCACGGGCTGCTGAGCGCGGGCGCAGATCAACGGCGCCGCGAGCAGACAGCACACGCCGCAGATGAACAGACGGACGTTCTTCACGGGAAGCCTCGATTTCTTTAGGACGGTCGCAGATGGGGGAAGGACCCGAAATCTTAAAGAAACTTTACCATCCAAACCAGGCCTTCGACAGGATTGTCGTTATAAGGAGCGCAAGGGACGAAGCCCATTTCGAGGTAGAGCCGGTGGGCCGCCGCCATGGAGCTTGGCGCCGTGTCGAGATAAATGGCCTTACGCGCGGTGGCGCGGGCACGGTCGAGAACGGCCTGAGAAAGCAGCCGGCCGAGTGCGAGCCCGCGCGCGGAGGGGCGAACCCAGAGTCGCTTCAGCTCCCAGGAATCCTTTACGACAGAGGGAGCCGAAAGAGCGCGCCAGGCTACGAAGCCGGCCGGCTCGCCGCGGGCGATGGCAATCAGGCTGCCGCCGCCCTGGCGGACGAAGCCCAAGGGAAGGCCTTCGGCCTCTTCGCGGAGGGAACCGAAACAGAAGCGGGCGGCGCCGGGCTGGGCTACGACGAATTCCCCGTACTCGAGCAAAAGCTGGCGCGCGGCATGGAGCGTGGAAGTGGGTGTGGAGGGAGTGAGCTCTTCGAGCTGCACGTCTCCGATCCGCAGTTCTCGGGCTCCCGGGTCTTTTGCGCTCGCCACTTCGCTTCCGGCTGGGTCGATGAGCACGGCTGCGTCGCGCTCGGCGAAACTGGACAGGGTACGCTTGCCGGAATCGGCGCAGCAGCCGGAGTCCTGCGATTCAATAGAGGCAGCGGCCATGCTTGAAGTTTACGCCGGAGTGAGGCGGCGGCGGGCGCGTAAACCTCTGCGGGAAGTGATCCGTCAGTTGAATATAGACGGAAAGCGGGAGATTCAATGCGGCGAACGGCCTTGCGCTGGACGATTACCGTGGGAGTTGTTGCGCTGGCCGCGGCCACAGCGTGCGCGCACGGGCAGCCGGCCGCGGCTGCGCAGGAACAGACTTCAACGGGAGCACAGCAGTCTGCGGGCGCGGCATGGCAGGCCGCCGGCGCGACCGCTGCGACGCCGGCGCAGACAACATCCCTCGCAACCGCGGCCAATGAGCAAACCGGGGGAACGCTGCACGGCCAGGTGAAGAGCGGCAACATCCCCCTGCCCGGTGTGACGGTGACGGCGCAAAATACGCTCACCGGCAAGCGCTATTCCACGACGACCGATATCACCGGCTCGTGGTCGATGACCATTCCGCAAAACGGGCGCTATGTAATCCGCACCCAGTTTGCCGCCTTCGCGCAGGCTTCGCAGGAGGTCCTGTTGAACGCGACCGTTCACGACCGCACAGTGAACTTCGCGCTTCTGCTGGCCTCGCGTGCGGCGGAACTGGAGCGGCAACAGGCGGGTCAGCAGAGCGAAGAGGCCGAAGAGGGAAATGACGACCCGGCGGTGCGCCAACTGGGCGGCAATGCACCTGAAAACCTGAGCCTGGTGAGCGCTCTCAGCGAGGGCACGGAAACCGGCAATGGAACGGCGGGCACCAGCGGAGCGGAGCTGCCGTCGGTTGCCGGCAACTCGGATTTCGGGAACGAATCGGTGGCGATCACCGGACAACAGGGACAGGTGAGCGCCATGGCCGGCGTGGACATCGATCAACTGCGCGAGCAGGCCGAGCTCTACCGGCAACAGAATGGCGGGCAGATGCCGGGCTCGGGCGGCCTCTTCGGAGGCGGCGGATTCGGCGGCGGAGGCTTTGGGGGAGGGTTCGGCGGCGCCTTCGGCGGAGGCGGAGGATTTGGAGGCGGCGGATTTGGCGGACGTGGCGGAGGCCGAGGCGGCGGCCGCGGGAATTTCCGCGGCTTCAATCCCGGGCAGCCGCACGGAGCGATTTTCTGGAATGGCGCCAACTCAATCTTCAATGCGCAGCCGTTTGCGCTCGCCGGCCAGCCGCAGGTGCAGCCATCCAATGGCTCGAATCGCTTTGGCCTGACGTTCATGAGCGCGCCCTACATTCCCCGGCTCACCAAGCCGAGCGGAAAAGATACCCTATTCTTGACGCTCTCCGGTACGCGCCAATCGACGCCCGAAGATGAGTACGCCATTGTGCCCACCCCGGCAGAACGCACAGGCAACTTCTCCGCTCCCGGACAGCCGCAGATCTTCGACCCCACGACGCTCGCGCAGTTCTCTAGCTCCGGCCAGGCCAACGTGATTCCGGCTTCGCGCATCGAGGGAACGCCGGGCTACGCGCTGCTCAACTGTGCACCGGGCAGTTCGCCTTGCACGCCTTTGATCCCCATGCCGAACCTTACGCCCAGCGGCGGCCTGCTCTACAACTATCACCTGCTGACCACGGCGCAATCGAACTCCACCGTTGCCGGAATCCGCTACAACCGCAGCCTGGGCGCAAACGCCACGCAGCCGGGCGGGCGCGGCGGCTTCGGGGGATTCGGCGGTCGGCGCGGCGGATCGGCCACCCAGGGGCTGCGGCAGAGCATCAACGTGAACTTTAACGAGAGCCTGGCGGCGAGCGACCAGGTGAACCTGATTCCGGAGTTGGGCGGTAAGAGCGCGTCGGACAGTTATTCTCTGCAGGCAGGCTACACGGTGGGCTACCACCGCGTGACCAGCATCCTCAATGCAAATTGGAATCGCAGCAACAGCCACTCCAACAATTTCTTTACCAATACGGCCGACAACATCGCCAACGACTACGGGATCGGCGTGCCCAACGATGTGCCGCTCAACTACGGGCTGCCGCAGATCGAGATGAGCGAATTCACGGGCGTGTCGCAGACGGAGCCCAGCTTTTCGCTGTCGCAGACGATTTCCTTCAGCGAGGTGCTGAGCTGGATTCACGGCAAGCACAATATGCGTTACGGCGGCGATTACCGGCGTGTGCATCGCGATTTTCTCGCCGGGTCGAATGCGACCGGCAGCTTCGTCTTCAGCGGATTGTTTACCGAAGATGCGGCCGGCGATCCGACCACCGGCTCACCGGTAGCCGATTTTCTGCTGGGGCTGCCGCAGTCGACCAGTCTGAATTCGTCGCTCGCCAAGAGCTACTTGCGCGACAACGTCTACGATGCGTATGCGCTCGACGACTGGCGCATGCTGCCTTCGCTCACGCTGAACTACGGCGTGCGCTGGGAATTCTTTGCACCCTACACGGAGAAGTACGGGCGGCTGGCCGAGGTCGAGACAAGTCCCGTCCCCGATCAGGCTTGCACTGTTTCCACTGTCGATGCCTTTGCCTGTTTCAGTGAGGCGCAATCGGGCGCGAACGGTCTGCCCGCCGGTCTGATCTATCCGTTTCACAAGGCCTTTGCGCCGCGCGTGGGCATCGCATGGCGCGTGCCCAAGATCAAGCAGACGGTGGTGCGCGCGGGCTTCGGCATGAACTATACGGTGGGCGAGTACGCGACGTTTGCGACCGCTATGGCCCACCAGCCTCTCTTCACCAACGAGCAGACCAACCAGGAGGCGGCGGGCAATCAACCCTCGTCCGCGTGCGCGCAGAGCGCGCCCATGACCTGCTTCACGCTGGCAGATGGATTTACGCCCACCGGACAGGCGCTGGGCAATTACGCCCTCGATCCGCATTACGGATTGCCCTACGTGATGGCGTGGAACCTGGACATTCAGAAAACGCTCCCCATGGGGATCGTGATGAACCTGGGCTACAACGGTTCGCGCGGCAATCATCTGGACACGGTGCTGGCGCCGCGCGCGCTGCCCTCGAGTCCGGACACCGATCCACCGGTGGTGTGCGCGGGTTCCCTGCCCTGCTACCCGCTGAATTTCACCTACGACGAGGCGGAATCGTTTTCGAAGTTCAACGCCGGAACGGTGCGGCTGAACAAGCGCCTGCAAAAAGGAGTTGCGCTGGGCGCGAATTACCAGTGGTCGCACTCGATTGACGACGCCGGCGCGGAAGGCAGCGTGGGCGGAGTAGGCGTGCAGGACTGGCAGAACGTGCTGGGCGAGCTGGGCAACACCGCCGCAATCCCGCGCCAGCAGGTGAGCGGAACATATCTCTACGAGCTGCCCTTCGGGCAGGACAAGATGTGGGTGACGACCGGCGCGGGCTCGCACATCCTCGAAGGATTCTCGGTTTCGGGCAGCTTCAATTTCGCAACGGGAACGTTCCTGAGCCCCAGCTTTCAATCGTCGGTGGCCAGCACGGCGTGCGGTACAGGCGGCGTGATGCGCCCGAACCTGACCGGCATTTCGCCGACGGCGGGTGGTGGTTCCCTGCACGAGTGGTTCAACCCCGCGGCGTATGCGGCGCCCGTAAGCACGCCGGGATTCTGCAACTACTTCGGCGATGCGCCGCGCAGTTCGATCGAGGGGCCGGGAACAGTGACCAACAACATGGCGCTCTCGAAGACGGCCCAGTTGGGCGATACGCGTAGCCTGGAGATTCGAGCCACCATGAACAACGTATTCAACACCGTGCAGTACGCAGGCGTGGGCACCACGGTGAACTCGCAAAACTTCGGGCAGGTAACCTCCGTGGGCGGGATGCGGTCATTTCAATTCATGGCGCGGTTCAGGTTTTAGCAGGTCAGCGAGTCGGCAAATCAGCGGCGTTGGCGGAGTTAGAGTCGGCATGACAGGTAGTTCAGGGCTGGCACGTCAGGGCTTTAGCCCTGACGACCGAAAAGGCCGCACAAACATAGGGGCTTTAGCCCTGAGAGGCGTTTCCCGCGGGGTTAGCGGAGTTTGCGGAGGTAAAACCGGGTGCATCGACGGTGTTGTATCAGGGCACGGCTTTCCAGGGCCCCCATCGAGCCTGCTGAAAAGCCTCTATCGAAGGAAGCATTGTAACAAGGGCACGGCTTTGGCCGGGCCATAAGCGGGGGGAAAAAACGGGGACTTTAGCCCCTGAGGGATGCTTCCCATCGCTCCAGTTCCAGGGCGCTAGGGAGCAAGCGGAGTCAGAACGATGACGGGTTGGACACAGAAGACCAGGGCGTTGATGGCGGCAATGGCGCTGGCCGTGCTGCCGGTGTGCGCGCAGGACGCGCCCCGAGGCCGGGCGCAAAATTCGCAGCAAAACCAGCCGCAGCTCACCTCGACGCCGCAGGCCGGCTACACGCTGCGAATGAATGGCGAGCTGGTGCTCACTGACGTGGTGGCGCGCGACGCGAAGACCGGCGAATTCATACGCGGGCTCAAGCAGAGCGATTTCAAAATCTACGAGAACGGGAAAGAGCAGCAGATTGCAACCTTCGATTTCCAGAGCGTGGATATGGCCACGCCACTGAACGAGGCCACTGTGAGCGGGCTCGCCGGCGGGCCGAATGGGAACGGGAGCAAGGCGGTGGTGGTAACCAGGCCCGAGGAGCTGCGCAATCACCGGCTGATCGTGATGTTCTTCGACCTCACCTCGATGCAGCCCGAGGACCTGGAACGCAGCGTGGACGCGGCGCAGGATTTTTTGCGCACCAAGATGCAGCCGGCCGACCTGGTGGCGCTGGTCTCGCTGGGCGACACGCTGAGCGTGGACCAGGATTTTACCGCGGACAAAAATGCGCTCATCAACGAAGTGGGCGCCTATAACGGCACCGAAGGACAGGGATTTGCGCAGGGCGCGAACGCCAACACCAACCAGGTGGAGGATACGACCGGCTACACGCCCGACGAGAGCGAGTACAACGACATCAACACCGACCGCGAGCTGTTTGCGCTGCGGGCCATTTCGCAGTCGCTCTCGAAAATTTCGGTGAAGAAATCGCTGCTCTATTTCTCCGGGGGCATCTCGCGCGACGGCATCGAGAATGAAGCTTCGCTGCGCGCGGCTATCAACGCGGCGGTGCGCGCGGACCTGGCCATCTACAGCGTGGATACGCGCGGTTTGCAGGCGGTTTTGCCCCTGGGCGACGCTTCCACCGGCAGCCTGCGCGGCAGCGGCGCGTACAACGGCGGCGCGCTTATGAACAATATGAACCAGAACTTCGCCACCCAGGAAGTGATGGCGACATTGAGCAGCGATACCGGCGGCAAGGCGTTTTTTGACTCGAACGATTTTGCGCCTGCCTTTGCGCAGGTGCAGAAGGATACGTCGGCCTACTATGCCATCGGGTTCCGCTCGACGAACCCCGCGCGCGACGGCAAGTATCGCAAGCTGACGGTGAAGATCGACCGGCCCGGCATCAAGCTCGAGTACCGGCCCGGCTACTACGCGCCGGCGGACTTCCGCCACTCGGGCCGCGAGGACCGCGAACAGGAGCTCGAAGACCAGTTGGCCAGCGATCTACCGGCGACCGATATTCCGGTGTATCTCGATGCGATGTATTTCCGCTTGGACGAGAACCGGTTCTATGTCCCCGTTTCGCTGCTGGTGCCGGGTTCGCAGATTCCGTTTGTGAAGGGCGGCGACAAGGACAAGGCCACGCTGGACATCATCGGCGCGGTGATCGACGAAGTGAAACGGCCGGTCGGGCGCGTGCGCGAAACCGTAAAACTCAATCTCGATCAGTCGCTGGGCGCGCGGCAAAAGAACATCGAGTACACCACCGGCTTCGACCTGCCGCCCGGCAAATACGATTTGAAATTCGTGGTGCGCGAAAACCAGACAGGGCGAATGGGCTCGTTCGAGGCGACCATTACCTTGCCCGATCTGAAAAGAGCGCCGCTCAAAATGAGCTCCATCGTGCTGGCCTCGATGCTCGAGCCGAGCAAGAAGGACAATCCTCTGGTTCACAATGGCCAGGAATTCGTGCCCAACATCAGCCACGTCTTCCGCCAGGACCAGCATCTCTATCTGCTCTACGAAGTGTACGAGCCGGCGCGCGATAAAGAACATCCGGGCGAGCCGAAGCTGCCCAAGGACGCGATCGACCTGCTCAGCAGCCTGGAGCTGATCCAGGGATCGACCAAGGTGTACGAAACCCCGCTCGTCGCCGCGCGGCAGGTGAACGTGCAGGGGCGCGACGCGGTCGCGGTGCAGCTCGAAGTACCTCTCACCGGCCTCAAGGCGGGCGAGTACATCTGCCAGCTGAATGTAGTCGATGACGCGGCGGGAAGCTTTGCCTTTCCGCGCTTCGCCATGCTGGTGCGCCCGCCCAATACGGGCGCCGGCACGCAGGCCACCGCGGGTCAGGCGTCCGGCGGCGGCAATTGACCTGAGCCTTCTTTGGCTTTTTCCCTTTCCATCTCGGTGTAAGGGCAATGGCGGCAGCCGGAGCCGCAGCAATACCCGCGCTTCAGGTGATAAGCCTTCGTGAAGACCAGATACGGCCCTTCAAAGTAATAATCTTCGGGCGAGAGTTGGGGCAGCGGCGTATCTGAGTTCATGTCCCCATTGTCGCGCGAGGCCTCAATCGGCGCCGGTAAGGCAACCGGTAGAATCGAGGCATGGACAAATCCGCGCAGGACCGCGCCCGCAAGATCAAGATTATCCTCTTCGACGTGGACGGCGTCTTTACCGACGGCACCATCTGGCTCGTCCCGGGTCTTGCTCCTGCGGAGGGCGGCGTTTTGGACGACGTCCGCGGCAATAAGGACATCGGCTTCGGCGTGGGATCGAAAACCATGGTGGAGGTGAAGGGCTACAGCGCGCACGACGGCATGGGCATCTCGCTCGCGCGGATGGGCGGGCTCAAGTGCGGCGTGATCACCAAGCGCATCTCGGAGACCGTGGCCACGCGGGCGCGCGATCTGAAGCTCGAGTTCATCTACCAGGGACAGGCGTTCAAAATGAAGCCCATCCGCGCGATCATGGAGAAAGAAGGCGTGGGTCTGGACGCGATCTGCTATGTCGGCGACGACATCATCGACCTGCCGGTGATGCGCCAGGTCGGTTTGGCGATCGCCGTGGCCAATGCGCGGGAACGGGTAAAGGCCGAGGCGCACTACGTCACCCCCAACGCCGGTGGCTACGGAGCCGCGCGCGATGCCATTGAGTTCATTCTCGAAGCCAAGGGGATTCTCGACCAGTGCATCGAGCGGTACCTCGATGAAGGGCAGTCGATTGCGCCGGCGATGGATGTGAGTGCGGAGAAGCGGGGCTAGCGGGGTCGGCGGCGCCAGGTTCCTACTCTGCGCAGTCATCCTGCGCGCCCGGAGCACAGCAGAGGGAGTCGAAGGATCCGCGGATGTCTTCTTAAGAATCTGGGCCTCGGATGTGCAAGAACGGTGCAACGACTGTGAATGCCGAAAAAAAGAATGCTGTCATTTTGCTGAGCGGCGGCCTGGATTCCGCCACGGTGCTGGCCCTGGCGCGTAGCCAGGGCTACGCGTGTTATGCGCTTTCGTTCTCGTATGGGCAGCGCCATGCGTGGGAACTCACGGCCGCCAAGCGCGTGGCCGCGGCGCTGGGCGCAGTGGAGCATCGCGTAGCCGAGATCGACTTGCGCGCCTTTGGCGGCTCGGCGCTGACAGATGAAATTGAAGTTCCCAAGGGGCGCGCGACGGAGGAGATGGCGCACGGAATTCCGCTCACCTATGTGCCGGCGCGGAACACGATTTTTCTCTCCTTTGCGCTGGCCTGGGCTGAGGTGCTGGGCGCGAGCGACATTTTTCTGGGCGTGAATGCGCTCGATTATTCGGGGTATCCCGACTGCCGGCCGGAGTACATTGAAGCCTTCGAGCGCATGGCGAACCTGGCCACGAAGGCAGGCGTCGAAGGCCGGCAGAAACTGAAGATTCATACGCCATTGATCGCGCTCACCAAGGCGCAGATCGTTGCGAAGGGGCTTAAGCTGGGCGTGAATTACGGGCTGACGAGCAGTTGTTACGATCCTTCGCCCAACGGCGTGCCGTGCGGCGCGTGCGATTCCTGCTTGCTGCGCCAGAAGGGGTTCGCGGAGGCGGGCATCAACGATCCACTGATTCGAAACTAGAACTGGTCGCACAAACCGCGTTGGGAAAGGGCACGACTTCAGTCGTGCTGAAGATGAGCCCATATAATTGCGGGCTTTAACTCCTGTGAGACGTTTTCTCTCGCGCACGGAACATTTACGCGACCAGTTCCAGCTTTCAGCCGTTGGTGATTCCGGTTTGAGTTGACAAGGCTGCCTGGCCGAGGGTGAGCTTGTAGCGAAAGGTTGGAAGGCCCGTATTGATGACGTACGCGGTCAAAGAGATCTTCTACACCTTGCAGGGCGAGGGCGCGCAGACCGGGCGCGCGGCGGTGTTCTGCCGCTTTGCCGGGTGCAATTTGTGGAGCGGGCACGAGGCGGACCGCGCGTCGGCGATCTGTCAATTTTGCGATACGGACTTTGCGGATACGAACGGGCCGGGCGGGGGAAGGTTTCGCGTCGCGGAGGAGCTCGCCGAAGCGATCGAACGGACGTGGAGCGGAGGTGCTTCCCCCGGTCTCAAAAGCGAGGCCGGGGGCACCCAGCATGTGTGGTCAGACTCGCGCTTGGGTGGAAAAAGGTTTGTGGTGTGCACGGGCGGCGAGCCGCTGCTGCAACTGGACGCGGAGCTGATCAGGGCGCTGCATGCGCGCGGTTTCGAGATCGCGGTGGAGACAAATGGAACCATCGCGGCGCCGGAGGGGCTGGACTGGATCTGCGTGAGCCCGAAGGCGGGAACCGAACTGAAGCTGCGAGGCGGCGATGAGCTGAAGCTGGTATATCCGCAGGAGGGCGCCGAGCCGGAAAGGTTTGCGCATCTCGCGTTCCGGCATTTTTTTGTGCAGCCGATGGATGGGCCGCGGCGCGCGGAGAACACGCGGCTGGCAGTCGAATACTGCTTGGCGCATCCGCAGTGGCGGGTCAGCCTGCAAACACACAAGCTGCTGGGAATTCCGTAGAGGCAGGGACCGAGGGACCGAGCACTGATCACCGCTGACCACTGTTCCCTGTTCCCTGTTCCCTGTCCACTGTTCACTGACCCCTGTTCTTCCGCTCTTCCGCTTCCGCCAGCCAGCCGCGGCGCAGTTTTTCCGGCGGGACCGAGGACATGTATGGCTTGACATCGAGGACGGGCGTGCCGTCGAGCATGTCCACGCCGCGGACGCGCAGCGAGCCGCCGTTGCGGCCGAGGAGCTCAACCACCGTGAGACCGATGGGATTGGGGCGGCGCGGCGAGCGCGTGGCGAAGACGCCGTGGGGACGGCCCTCGTCGGCCGGCGGGCGGGCGACGAGGTCGCACCCCTGGGCGCGATCGAAGACCCAGAGGACGAACAGGTGCGAGAAGCCTTCCACATCGAGCAGGCCGGGCTCAAACTCGCGCAAAAATTCGAGGACGCCTTCGGCGTCGTGCCGGGCGTTGAGGCCTTTGGGGATTTTTGCAGATTCGCTGTACGGGCTGCGAACATAGGCAATGGGCGTAGGCATGAACATGGGTTCATGGTAGAACGAGGGAGCGAGGCAGCGAGTCAGCAAGTCGGCAAGTCAGCCCGTCTTGCTGCCCATCCTTTCGCAAAGAATGCGCAGGGATCGGGCACCGGTTTCTTTCTCGATCACTGGAATAGGAGGCAGATGCAATGCGGGCAGCGGTCGTGAATTCGTGGGGCGAGGCACCGGGCTATCAGGAGTTTCCTGATCCAAAACCGGAAGACGGCGAGGCGCTGATCCAGATGCGCGCAATCGGGCTGCACCCCATCGTGAAGGCGTTGGCGGCAGGCGCGCATTACGCCGCCGGCGGTGCGCTGCCGGCGATCCCGGGCGTGGATGGGGTGGGCGTTCTGCCGGATGGGCGGCGCGTGTATTTCGGATTCGTCCGCAGGCCGTGGGGAACGATGGCGGAGCGCGCAGCGGCGCCGCTGGCCAAATGCATCGCGTTGCCGGAGAAGCTGAGCGACGCGACGGCGGCGGCGATCGCCAACCCGGGGATGTCGGCGTGGATGTCGCTCAAAGAGCGCGCGGGGTTGCAGGCGGGCGAGACCGTGCTGATTCTGGGCGCAACGGGCGTGGCCGGACATCTGGCGATTCAGGCGGCGCGGCACCTGGGCGCCAGGCGCGTGATCGGCGTGGGCCGGAACCTGGACGCACTCAAGGACGCGGGTGTCGACGCGGTAGTCCCGCTCGCCCAATCGGAAGATGCGATACGCGAGGCCTTTGCGCGCGAGGCGGAGGCGGGCATCGACGTAGTGATCGATTACCTTTGGGGAAGGCCGACGGAGTTGCTGCTGGAGGCGCTCGCGAAGGGGTTCAAGCCCACCGCAACGCACCGCACGCGGCTTGTGGAAGTGGGATCGAGCGCCGGGGCCAGCCTCACGTTGCCGGCGGCGACCCTGCGCAGCATCGATTTGACCATCTGCGGAAGCGGCTTCGGCGCCGCTCGACTGGACGCGATCTTCGCGGCCATTCCCACTCTGTTCCAGATGGCTGCTGAACGGAGCTTAACCATTGATGTGGAAACGGTTCCGCTCCAAGAAGTGAAGTCCGCGTGGAGCCGGACCGGCACAGGGCGCAGGATTGTGTTCACGCTGTGAAATCGCCTTCGTCGGTGGATCATCCCGGATTTCCAGGTAACCAAAGGAATCCCGGCCGTTACCGGGAACACTTTCGGAGGCTGAGGTGTCTAAGTAGGTAGGAGATGCGGAAGATAGGGCCGGAACGCAAACGAAACCGGCGACTTTTCAAGCGGATTTTGAGGTTCGGCGGGCAAGGCGCGCGCCGCGCCGTAATGGCAGACGGGATTACCGGTGTGCGGCAATTGTTTTCGAGGTCGCGTCAATCGCGCAGAAAGTGCCTGCCAAAGGAAGGCGTTTTGCGGTAAGGTGAGAGGGGTACCGGTCGCGGGCAGGAATTGGTCATGGGAAATCTGGCCAGCGCGCTGACACTCCAGTCCGATGAAGCGGCTCTGGTGGAAGAGCTGCGCGCGGGCTCGGAGGAGGCGTTTGCGTGGCTGCTGGCGCGTTACCATCAGCCGATTTTCTCGCTGCTGGCGCGCACCGTGCATGACCGCGCCGACGCGGCAGATCTCACGCAGGAAGTCTTCGTGAAGGTCTTTCGCGGTGTAGGCGGATTCCACGGCCAGTCGTCGCTGCGCACGTGGATTTACCGCATCGCCTTGCGCGAGGCCTCGAACCAGAGGCGCTGGTGGGTGCGGCACAAGCAGCGCGAGATTCCCATCGAACAGGAAGTGGCGGAGGGCGAATCCGGCACGCCGGTGCGCCTCAAAGAGATGCTGGTGGACCCGGCGGAGTCGCCCTTTGATACGGTTTTGCACGCGGAAAACCAGGAGCGCGTGGAGCGGGCTTTGAGCCTGGTTCCGGAACCGTTCCGAACCACGCTGATTTTGCGTGACATTGAAGGATTTGTGTACGAAGAAGTGGCCGAAATGCAGGGCGTGAACCTGGGAACGGTGAAATCGCGGCTGGTGCGCGGGCGGGCTTATTTGAAGGCCCAGCTGCAAGCGCCCGCGCGGAGCACGCATCCCGCTGCCCGCACGGATTTGGGCTTGCCTTTGAGAGAGGAGGCACGATGAACGGCTGCGACCAGGTGCAGGCAGGGTTTACGGAATATCTTGACGGACGGCTGAGCGGCCGGGCCATGCAGTCGATCGCCGCCCATCTCGAGGACTGCGGCGACTGCGCCCGGGAGTGGAATGCGCTGCGCAGGATGCAGTCGTCGCTTGCCGAACTGGGACCGGTGCCCGAACCCCACGACCTGCTGCTGAGGATTCGCGTGGCCGTCAGCCAGGAGCGCGCGCGTCGGATGCGCCGGCGCACGGAACGGCTCGAGCTGATGTGGAAGAACACCGTAGGACCGTTCCTGTTGCAGGCCTCGGCCGGTTTGGCAAGCGCCATTGTGCTGATGGGAACGGTGATTGTATTGGTGGGCATGTTTGCCCAGCCGCAAACGGCGCAGGCCACGACGGACGAGCCCATCGGCAACGCGACCGCGCCCAGGTTCCTGTATCTCTCCAGCGGGGCCGAAAGCGACGATATCAGTGCGATTGGGAACCCGTTGGTAGTGGAAGCCTATATCAACGACGACGGCGACGTGTACGATTACCGCATCGTCTCCGGACCCACCGATGCGGCCACCCGCTCGCAGGTCGAAAATCTGCTGCTGTTCAGCAAGTTTGAGCCTGCCAAATTCTTCGGCCAGCCGGTGCGCGGGCTCGCGGTGCTCTCCTTCTCCGGCGTCAGCGTGCGCGGATAAGAAGCAGAGTTCCGCTTTGAGCCCTCAGTTCTAAGCTTTCAGTCCGGCTGACCCGCCTGGAGCGCGCTCGAACGCGCTAGCATTTCTACGCCGCTCCATTCATCGTTCAGGCCATCACATCTGCCATCGCATCCGGCCGTCTCTCAATCCAGGACTGCTCACGCAATCGGACATGCTGCGATCTTCGGCAGGTCCAACCCTGCGGGCGCGGCGATGCAACAGGGGCGCGGCAACTGACATCAGAGCCCTTATAGCCTCGGCTCTCCCGATGCGCGGGAAACGACTCCCTAGAGGTGCAGATTATGGCGGTTGAATATCTCGAAAAAACGGCAACCCTCGATGACGTACTGCGCGAATTCTCCAAGATCAAGTCCATGGTGGCGGACGCTGTCGACGAAGGCGTCCGGTCGGCGCTGCGGGCCGCGCGCAAGGGGCGCAACGCAGCCCAGGAGGCCTACGAAGAGGGCGTCGACTCCGTGCGGAAGGCAGTGAAGCAAAACCCGCTGGAGACGGTGGGCATTGCCTTGGCCGCGGTGGTCGTCGCCGGCGGCGTAGTGGCCTGGCTCACCCTGCGCCGGCGGTGAAGCAGGTGAATCGCGCGTCCTCAGGGAGACGGGAAAATCACCGGAAGGACGGCATCGGTGGTGAAGACGCAGCGATCGTTATGCCCGCATTCGGGCACGATCAAAACCCTGGCCTGGGCGCCGAGGTGCGTATCGATATAGTGCACAAAGGCCTCGCCGCGGGCGCGCCGCGTGGGCCCCTGAGCCATTCCCGAGGGAGAGCCGTCAAAGCCGCCAAGCGGAAGCGTATCCACCTGGCTGAGCAGATAGCTGGTGGGCCGCGATGCAAGCTGCTTCCGCAGTTGATCGTCGGAGATGCCCACGGTGTATCCGCTATTGCGATGCTCGAGCCCATAGGGCCAATCATCGTACTTCGGATCCTTCGCCGGATCGAATGGCCCATAGCTGAAGTTGATGTGCGGCGTCTCCTGCGCCCAGGCGAGGACTGCATTTTCAGGTGCGGCGTCTCCCTGGGGCAGCGGGCGCGAGGCATCGGGCCAGGCATAGCTTGATGGATTGGCGACGACGTAGGAAACCGGTACGCCGAGCGTCTCCGCCACGCGGTTGGCCATCTCATAGCGGGAAACGAACTGGCCGCCTGCGGAGTGGCCGGCGATAACGATGGCATTCAGATTGGGGAAGTTCTTCCTGTCGGCGAGAAGGCGAAGAATCTGGTCGACGAAGTCGAAAGAAGTGAGATCGCTGTCGTTCAGCGAAGTTCCGCCGGAGCGCCAGCTGTCTCCATGGCAGCTCCAGTTCACCTGGTTTTTTTCGAGCTTGTCCTTGCAGTCCTTGTCATTGGAGTAGAAGCCCGGCGCAACCACGATGGTGTCATTCAGTGCGCCGGCCATGAATGCCGCCGCGGTAGCCGTCCGAAAGTAGTGATCGGGATTGCGCAGCGCGCCGTGGATCATGATGAGCGCACGATGAATGGCGGGATTGGGGACGGTGAGCGAATACGTGCTGTAAGCCAGGCCGCGTGCGGGTCCGCCGCGGAGCAAGACCCACCCGGTGCACTGCGGGGCGGCGTCGACGCAGGGAGCCACCTGGTTCCGGCCTTGCGCAAAGGCAGGCAGGCTGAGCACAAGCACAAGGGGAACCACCAGAGCGGGCACGCGAAACAGGTTCAAACGGGGCCTCCTTTGATTCGAATCGTTGCCCTTCCCCCTTCCGAGCGCCGGAGAGCAGGCCGGTTGCCATGATAACGCCCCGCGCGGAAACCGCTCGGTAGGCATGAACCGGGAGTGGCCGGTTTTCCCGGGCTCAGTCTCCTGTCCCGCACACCATTTGACCCTGCTTCCACGTCTAACTAGACTCTGAGCAGGGTTCTTTCATGACGGGTCGGTCCTTTCTTGCGTGCGCGCTGGCAGCCGCGTCCGTTTTCGGCGGCGGGATGGAGGCCGGCGCGCAGGCGCAGGGCAGTTCCTCGAACGGCTCCTCGAACAATTCTTCGAGCAGTTCCTCGAGCGGCGGCCCCTCTTCCGGACAGTTGTACGCGCAGGAACGAGCGCCGCTGATCGATCCGGCCGGCCCCACCGTGTCTCTCATCAGTTCCGAGCCCGTGTTCATCATGGCTTCGGCGCTGAACGCCTGCGGCTACGACGAAGGCTTGGATGAGAGCGAGCCCGTGCGCAAGCACGTACGCGACGAGATGAATCAGGCGCTCCAGAAAAGCGAGGATGCGCGGGCCGCGCGCGATGCGCTTTGCCTCTACGTGGCCCAGCATCGCCTCACCGGCTCCGAACTGGACGTCTCCCAATACATCTCGCTGGCGCTCTACCTGACGCCGCCGCCGCAGATGGAGACCACGGTGCAGATGAGCGAGATGCCGCCGGACGCAACCCAGGTAGCCGACGTGGTTCCGCTGCTGAATGCCTTCGCCAAGGCGGTGGACCTTCACGGCATCTGGTTGACGGTGCACCTGCTCTACGACCACTTTGCCGACCAGGTGCACGATCCGCTCTCACAGATGATCGTGAATACGGATTTTTATCTCAAGATGCCCGCTTCCACGTACCTGGGCAACCGGTTCATCGTGGTGATCGAGCCCATGTTTTCGCCCAGCGTGGTGAATGCGCGCATCTACGGCACAGACTACGTGGTGGTGGTGTCGCCGGTGAATGGCAAGATTCCCATGACGGCCGTGCGGCACACCTATCTGCACTACGTCATCGATCCCCTGCTGATGGCGCGGTCGAACGCCATCGACCGCACCCAGCCGATCCTCAAGGCGATTCGCGACGCGCCTCTGCCCTACCGCTACCGCTCAGACACCGTGCCGCTGACCATCGAATGCCTGATCAAGGCCATCGAGGCGCGCACCATGGACACGGGTGTGCCGATTTACAAGATTCCCGCGGATGTGGAACGCTCCCAATTGCCGAAGTACGAGCGCGAGCGGCAGGAGTCCCTCGACAAGGCGGAAGCGGTCCGGCTGGCCGCCGTGCAGCATGACATGAACCAGGGTTATGTGCTCACGCAATATTTTTACGAGCAGATGATCGCCTTCGAAAAAGATCCCGCGAGCCTGAAGGACACGATCGGCGAAATGGTCTACAGCATGGACGTGGATCAGCAGGTGCACCGGGCGCGCAACACGGTCTTCGACAAGACGGCCGATGAGGACGTTCTGCAGCGCTACCAGCCGCGCAAGCTCACCGGGCTGGACCTGGCGGAGGCGAAACTTTCAACCGGCGACGTGCAGGGGGCAAGCGCCATCGCGGAGAAGGTACTGGCCGCCGGAACGGATTCGCTGCAGGCCACGGCCGATAGCGCCCGCGCGCACTTCATTCTGGCGCGCGCGGATTTGATGACCGGACATCCGGAGCAGGCGATCGACGATTTCCAGAAGACGCTCGAGATGAGCAAGCAGCAGAGACTGTTGGCGTGGTCGCACATTTACCTGGGACGGATGCTGGATCTCGAATGCAAGCGCGACGAGGCGGTCGCGGAGTACAAGGAGGCACTGGCGGTGCGCGACTGGCAGCAGGATACGCGGCTGGCTGCGGAGCGCGGATTGAAAGCGGCTTATGTGGTGCAGGGGAACGAACACGAATGCGACGACACCGGCGACAACTCGACGGGCACGGACGGGGGGACGGCAGCGGCCGCACAGCCAGCAAGCGGGCAGTCTCCGGATGACAGCGCAGTGCAAAAAGGCCCGCAGAAGCCGCAGTGAGCGTTGAAAGGCATGCGCAGGGGCTTGCGGCCGTCAAAATCGTCAGGGAAAATCGCGGCGCAGTTGAAACCATGCTCTGAACTTTTTCCCCCGCGTTCGACCTGAACCGGGGCGTGCACCTCCCAGCCGGGCAGCGAGCCGCTTCTTGATCACTGTTTCTCTTCTTCGTCCTCAAGGACGTTCCCGGAGCTGAAAAGGGACGAGGCGCCAGTGGAAGCAGATCTGAAAGAACTTGAAGCGGCATTGGGACACGCGTTCGCGCGTCCGGAGCTGCTGGTGCGCGCGCTGACGCATCGCTCGCTGGCCAGGCAGAAGACGCACGAAGAGGGAATGGAGGCGGCCGCCGCTGCCGGCGACAACGAGCGGCTGGAGTTCCTGGGCGACGCGGTGCTGAGCCTGGTGGTGGCGGAGGCGCTGTTCAGGGCGCACTCCGAGTGGCAGGAGGGCGAGCTGACGCG
>JASHTS010000266.1 GCA_030040425.1 Acidobacteriaceae bacterium
ACGTAGTCCACAACCGTCGGATCGCAGTTGGTATCGACTACGGCTACCACGGGAATGCCCAGCTTGCGCGCTTCTTTCACGGCGATGGCCTCGTTGTTCGAGTCTACAATGAAGAGCGCGTCGGGCAGGCGCTTCATGTTCTTGATGCCGGCCAGATTTGCCTGCAAATGCTTGCGCTCGCGCTCCAGGCGAATGACTTCCTTCTTGGTCAACAGCTCATAGCGGCCGTCGGTGGCCATCTCGTCCAGTTCCTGAAGGCGCTTTACACTCTTCTGCACCGTCACCCAGTTGGTGAGCAGGCCGCCCAGCCAGCGCTGGTTGATGTACGGCATGCCCGCGCGCGTCGCCTCCTCGGCAACCGCGTCCTGCGCCTGGCGCTTGGTGCCGACGAAAAGAATCGTCTTGCCCTGGGCGCACAGGTCGGTGACGAACTTCGACGCATCCTTGAACAGCTTGAGCGTCTTCTGCAGGTCGATGATGTAGATCCCGTTGCGCTCGCCGAAGATGTACTCCTTCATCCGCGGATTCCAGCGCTTGGTCTGATGCCCGAAGTGAACACCCGCTTCGAGCAGCTCCTTCATGGTGATGGTGGCCAATGGTCCTCCTTTTTGGACTGCATTCCGGCGGTTTGCCTGGCCGGAATTGATGCCCCTTGCGGGGAGAGTGAAAAACAGTGTTCAGTGGTCAGTTGTCAGTGATCAGTCTGTCCGTGCCGCAAGTGCATCCGTACTGAACACTGACCACTGTTCACTGACCACTGCAAGCGCGCTAGCGCTTGCTGAACTGGAACCTCTTGCGGGCGCCCTTCTGCCCGTACTTCTTGCGCTCCTTCACGCGCGCGTCGCGCGTGAGCAGCCCTTCGCCCTTCAATGTCTTGCGCAGCTCGGCGTTGAAGGCGATCAGCGCCCGGGCCACGCCCATCTTCACCGCATCGGCCTGTGCGGCCACGCCGCCTCCGCTCACCGTGGTCACTACGTCGAAGCTCGACGCGAGGTCGGCCACAACCAGCGTGCGCTTGGCTGAAACCCGCTGCTGCTCGGTGACGAAATAAGCGTCAAACGCCTTGCCGTTCACCTTCCACTCGCCCGTGCCGGGGCGCAGAAAGACCCGCGCGATCGCCGCCTTGCGCCGTCCCGTGCCGTAATACTGAACCAGATCTGCCATTCTGTCTCCCGGCCTTCGGCCCTCAGCCGTCAGCCTCAGCTTCCGCATGAAAAAACTGAACCCTGATCCCTGATCCCTGTCTTACTTCAACTCCACCGGCTGCTGCGCCTGGTGGGAATGCTTGTCGCCGCGATAGACCTTCAGCTTCGTGCCCATGGCGCGGCCCAATTTCGTTTTCGGAAGCATGCCCTTGATGGCTTCTTCGAGCACTTTTTCCGGCCTGCGGTTGAGCAGCCGCGTGAACGACTCCTCACGCAACCCGCCGGGAAAGCCGGTGTAGCGCCGATACACTTTCTTCTGACCCTTCAGTCCGGTCAGGCGCACTTTTTCTGCATTGATCACGACGACGTGGTCGCCCATGTCGAGGTAGGGCACATATTGCGGGTTCAGCTTGCCGCTCAGCACGCTGGCAGCCCGCGTGGCCAGCCGGCCCAGGGTCTCGCCCGAGGCATCGATCAAATACCATTTGCGGCTGATCTCTTTGCCGCTTGGAACAAAGGTCGACATCGCTTCTTCCCTCAAGTACTACCCGCCCGACCCTGATCTGCCGGCGGCTTTAAGAAAATCCAAACTCTTGCGTTCCTGCGCGTTTGCTGCGCAAAACAGTCGATACACGCACCCGGCACGCGCATTCGGCACGCGCAAAACACGGGCCTCAGCTTCTACCCACTGCCAAACAAACCTGTTCGGGTGAGGATTGCGGGGAGCTAGTCCGGTTTCAGACTCTGGCTTGGCCGGACACGTTCCGAGTCCAGCAGCCGGTGGCCTGCTGCAGGCAGAACCTCAAACAGAATCCGCCGGCCGGGTCCGGTCTGCATCCACACAGACCCCAGGCGCAACACCGCGCAAGATCCTCAGAATACTGGAAAACGGGGATCGAGTCAATGAAAACGCCGCCCTGGGGACGAGCGGCCTGTGGAAAGAAAGCCTGCCGCAGGAGCCGTTTTCGTCGTGTCTTAACTCCGCGTGTACGGCACGGCACGGTCCCGCTTCCGGGGGCTGGGAAGGAGGGCGAGAATCGAGGGAAGGGAAGCCGGCGCAAACCGGCCTGCCCCGCAGTTGCTTCAGGAGCCGACTCTGCCCGCAATCGAACTTCCGCACGCAAAGAAAAACCCCTGGCGCGCGATCGCGGCAGCGCTCATTGTCGCCGCCGGCGCAGCCTTCGTCGCCGGCGTCCAGTACCTGTCGCAGACCGACGCGCAGGCCACGGAGCGGGACTTCATCGAGTTCTGGGCTATCGGCCGGCAGCTGGTGCACCACGCCAACCCCTACGACGTGCCCGCCATCGTTCAGCTCGAGCGCGGCGCCGGGCTGGGAGCGAACCAGCCGCGCATCTCCCTCAGCCCGCCGGCGGTTCTGTTTCCCATGCTGCCTCTCGGACTGCTTCGGCCCAAGACCGGCAGGATCGCCTGGTTTCTGGTTCTTATCGGTTGCCTTGCGCTCTCGCTCTGGCTGCTCTGGCGCATGCACGGACGCCCCGACAACCGCTTCCACGTCCTCGGCTTCGCCTTTGCGCCCGTGATCGTGTGCCTGATCGCCGGCCAGCTGAGCATCTTTCTGCTCACCGGCGTTGTGCTGTTTCTTTTTTTGCACCGGTCGCGGCCTGCGCTGGCGGGCGCGGCTCTGCTGCCCTGCGCCCTCAAGCCGCACCTCTTCCTTGTCTTTGGGCTGGTCCTTTTGCTTTGGGTAATCCAGCGGAAGGCGTTTCGGGTTCTCGCCGGATTCGCTGTCGCGCTCCTCTTGAGTTGCGCGATTACGTTGAGCTTCGATCCCCACGTCTGGCGGCAATATTTCGCCATGATGGGCGAGACCCGCGTGATGCAGGTCTTTATTCCCACCTTCGGCGCGGCGCTTCGCTATCTGATCGATCGCAATGCGGTCGCATGGCAATGGACGCCGCTCGCCGCAGGCAGCCTTTGGGCGATCTGGTACTTCTGGACGCGCAGAGACCGCTGGGACTGGATGCATCAGGGATTGGTCCTGCTGGTCGTCTCCGACGTCTGCGCGCCTTACGGCTACTTCACGGACGAGTGCATCCTGCTTCCCTTCGTCCTGGCCGCCCTCTACGCAGCGGCCGAGTCGAAGCGCTCCCTGGCGCCCCTGGCCGTGATTGACGCCGCCGCCATCATCGAGGTCTATGCGCAGGTGAACATCATCTCGCCCTACTATCTGTGGACCGTGCCCGCGTGGGTGGGCTGGTACATTTACGCGACGCGTAAGCCGCGAGGGACTCCCAGGCCCGCAGAGCCGACGGGCGCAGCACTTCAAAGGGAGTGAGCCGCCCTCCAATAGGGAGCGCCGCAGATGTGCGTGGGGCGTTCAGTAGGTCTCCGGCGGCCGGGCGCGCTCGAACCGTTGCCTCCGTATCTCCCACTCATCGGAGTTGAAAAAGCGCGGTCCCACCTCGATCAGCCGCGGAATCATCTTGAAGACGGCGATGCGGTTCCAGGGGCGGCCGTCGCGCATGCG
>JASHTS010000003.1 GCA_030040425.1 Acidobacteriaceae bacterium
GAGTCCGGTGTGGCGCGTGCCGTTCAAGCGGAAGAGGTGCCTGGTTCCGGCCGATGGCTTCTACGAGTGGAAGCGCGCCGATGATCGCCTCGAGGTCCGCCTCGACGATCGCGCTGACGACCGCCTCGACGACCGCGCTGACGACTCCGTCGAGGGCAGGATCGGGTTCGGCGGGCAGGATTCGCTCGGCGGGAAGAGCGGGCGACACGGGAAGGCGGGCGCGCCGAAGAAGCAGCCGTATGCCTTCCGCATGGCCGATGACGCGCCGTTTGCCTTTGCGGGGCTGTGGGACGCGTGGAAGGCGCCGGATGGAAGCTGGCTCGAGTCGTTCAGCATTGTGACCACGACGGCGAATGCGCTGATGGCTCCGGTGCACAACCGCATGCCGGTGATTCTGGCCCGCGGCGATTACGACCGCTGGCTGCGGACGGAGGACGATCCGGCTCCGCTCGACCTGTTGCGGCCCTTTGCGGCGGAGGCGATGGCGAGCGCGCCGTGCAATCCCAAGGTGGGCAACACGCGCAACAATGGTCCGGAGATGCTCTGGGGGCCGCAGAAGCTCGCGTGTCCGCCAGCGGATGCAGATGCGGTGAACAGCGCGTGAGCGGGGATGCCGCGCAAGGGATCATGGCATAAGTCAGCGCCCTAAACCGCAGATCCTTGGGCTCCCTCGCGCTGCGCGCTTCGGTCGCTCAGGGGACGGGCTTAGCACGGGCGTGGTATGCCAGCGGAAGATTGGCCTGTGATACCCTTGCGCCATGCATTGGAAGGGTTTGGCGATTCTGGCTCTGTTGCCGGCGCTGGCACAGGGAGGCGCGGCGGTGTGGGCGCAGACGGGCGCCAATCCCGCGGGCGCGGGGCAGACGGCGCCGCCTTCCAATCCCAGACCTTATACGCCACGGCCGGCGACGGCTTCCCCTTACGCCGGTGCGCAGCCCTATGGGGCCAGACCGGCGGCAGGGCAGGGAACTCCTGCGGCCGGCGCGCAGAATCTGAACCGGGCTCCGGCCGACGCGGGTGCGGCGGACACTGCGGCGGCCGAGGAGACGCCGCCGCACATCACCATCGCCACCCCGGCGCTGCAGCCGGCTCCCGATCCGTGGCTGTGGCCGGACCGCATTGCCTGGATGGCGCGCATCGTCCTGGTGGTTTTCGGCCTGGTGGGCATTTACATCGGGCTGTCGCTGCTGCGCAAGATCGACAAGCAGACGCAGTACGCGGAGACGGCGGCGCAGTCGGCGGCGTTGAGCGCGCAGGCGGCGCTGCTGCATGCGCAAGCCATCGTGCGCTCGGAGCGGCCGTGGATTCTGGTGACGGTTGAGCCATCAGGCAAGGTAGAGAACCGCTTCATGATCGTGGCTACGAATCGCGGGCGCGGTCCGGCGAGGATTGTTTCCGCGGTGGAAAAGATCACCACGGAGATCGATCAGTCGTCGCTGCCGCCGGAGCCGGATTACGACGACGCGGAGGTGAACGAATCTTTGGACGCCGTGGTTCTGCTTCCGGGCGAGTCGACGGGGATCAAGTCCTTCGGGCGGGATGACGTGCGGGAGTTTTGCGCGAATGACGAGCAGGTGCGGCGCATCGAGCGATGGGAGGAAGTGATCCTGCTCTACGGCAAGATCGTGTATGAAGACCTTGTGGGCGTGGAGAATGTGGAGCCGAGCGAGACGGCGTGGTGCTGCTGGTATATCCACGGTCGGCAGAACAGCGGGATGGTGATGGCGGGCCCGCCGGCGTACAACCGGCATACGTAGCGAGACAGCGGGTCAGCGAGTTGGCAAGTTAGCGAGTTGGCAAGTTAGCGTCCGCTGCGCGGACGGTCGCGTCTTCCCACCCATTCCGCAGAAGGCGCGGAATGGATAGGGCGCATGCACCCAGATTTGTGGGGATTGGCTAGGCGGTGGCGGTTTCGCGCAGTTGCTGCTCTGCGAAGGCCGGGTCGGTTTCAGCCAGGCGGATGAGCCGGTGCAGATAGGCGCGGGAGATGCAGAGGCTGCGCGCGGCCAGCGTCTTGTTGCCGTTGTTCTCGCGTACGGCGGTGACG
This sequence comes from Acidobacteriaceae bacterium, assembly GCA_030040425.1. Lineage (GTDB taxonomy): Bacteria > Acidobacteriota > Terriglobia > Terriglobales > Acidobacteriaceae > Telmatobacter. The sequence continues at coordinate 2,048 of JASHTS010000003.1, forward strand.
GCGAGCTTGATCTTGTAATCGCGCAACTGGCGCTCGAAGGAGCCGGCGGGCTGGTAGTCGCCGATATCGACCACGCCGTCGAAGGCGGCGCCATCTTCGTCGGCCTGCAGATTCAGATTGAGATCTTCGGCGCGGACGGTGCGGCCGGGAGCCAGAATGATGGCGCGCTGCATGACGTTTTCGAGCTCGCGCACGTTGCCGGGCCACGGATAGCCCTGCAGCATCTCCATCGCCTCAGGCTCGATCGACTCCATGGGCTTCTGAAAGAGCTGCGCGTAGTGACGGAGAAAATGCCGGGCGATGAGGGGAATGTCTTCCATGCGGTCCTGCAGCGGCGGCGACTCGATGCGCATGACGTTGATGCGGTAGTAGAGGTCCTGGCGGAACTTGCCTTCGGCGACGAGCTTGGCGAGATCCTGGTGAGTGGCGAAGATGAGCCGCGCGCGCAGCGGAATGAGGCGGCTGGAGCCGAGGCGGCTGAACTCCATCTGCTGCAGAACGCGCAGCAGCTTGGCCTGGGTGTAGAGGCTCAGGTCGCCGATTTCGTCGAGGAAGAGGGTGCCGTCGCCGGCCTGCTCGAAGTAGCCTTCGCGCGCGCCGACGGTGCCGGTGAAGGCGCCTTTTTCGTGGCCGAAGAGCTCGGCTTCGATCAGAGTTTCGGGAATGGCGCCGCAGGAGACGGCGACAAAGGGCTTGCTCGAGCGCGTGCCGAGATTGTGGATGGCGCGCGCGACCAGCTCCTTGCCGGTGCCGCTTTCGCCGGTGATGAGCACCGAGGCGTTGAGATTGGTGACGCTGCGGACGAGCTGGAAGACGCGCTGCATGCTCGAGCTCGAGCCGAGAATCTGATCGCAGCTTCCGGAGTCTTCCACGCGCTTCTGCACGGTGTGCAACTGCTGCTTGAGCGCGGAGGTTTCGTAGGCCCGGGTGAGCATGGTTTTGAGGTCGCGGACGGAGGGCGGGCGGCGGCAGTAGCCGAAGGCCCCGGTGCGGACCAGCTCAAAAGCGGTGGAGCGAAGCGCGTCGTCGGCCATCAGGATGGCGGGCACATTGGAAGCGATGAGGAGGCGCGAGCGCTCGATGCGTTCCTGCAGCGAATCGCGGTGCGAGGAGAGATCGAGGATCATCACATCGCAGCCGCCGGCGGAAACCAGGCTGTCCATGCCTTCGCCGTCGGACTCGAGCAGGACGTTGAATTCCTTCCCGAGAGCAGAGGAAAGGAGCGGATGCAGAGTGCGATCTTCCGAGTAAAGACCAATTCTGATCATGGGTGCGCAGCTTCCTTCCCTGCTGGAGCTCCTGATGGGGGTCCCTGGATTCCATGCGGGGGCCTGTTTTTCGGCGATGTAAAACTATAATCGAGAATCGGCCTGTGGATGCCAATCCCTGAATAGTGCTAAAGAATGCGACATTGGTAATCTGGGAGTTGCGCGATCGGTAACAAACTTGCTACGGGCCCGGGGGATGGGAGGGCGATTCGAGGATAGTTCTAATGTTTCCTGCGACTTGGCGCTTGGCGGAGGCAGCGCGGGCCGATGGCTTGAGCGGAGATGTCGGAATCCCGGGTGGTACTCAATAAGCTTTTTATTTCTAGAAATTTGCGATAGACGCGATGCCTCGCCGGGACTGGTCCCACCTTGGTAATGAGACGTGGGGCGCGGCCGAGGCTCCTAAAACGCCAGTACCACTTTCGTGGTATAGCAGTAACGCGCAATCGCAATTACTGGTGAAGTGCATTTCCGCTAGGATTGATCAGGCAATTCAACGAAAGGCCCGGCGAAGGCAAAAAGCCGCGTGAATCTCAGCCAATCAGCTGACATTCCGGCACGCGCCGCGCCTTTCCATTTGCCTTGCGGGCCGAGTGGGGCCGGCAGCTTTGGCTGCTCCAACCCCTCCCCAAGCGCGTGAAGGCTTTGATTCATGAACGCTTGAAGTTCGAAGAAAGCTCTTGCAGATGATCTAACTGGTTGCCATTCTTTGGGTTGGATGGAGCAGAGGGTGGCGGGCAGAGAAGAAAAAATCACCGTCTCGCGGGAGCGGGACGGCGGCAGCAGAAGAAAGGGGATTTGCTCCGAACTGATTCATTCTGAGGCGTGTATACGGCCTGCTTCACCGGTGCAAAAAGCGCGTAAACACCCGTGTACACCTGATTACCATGACGGCGGTAACCGACTGAATGCAGAGGTTTGAGGGAATTGCGCGTTTTGGTTGGCGGATTGCTCTAAATAGCTGTTACCCGCATCACGGAGAGGGCAAAAAGGGAAATGGGGATGCACTCGTTTGCTTGGTGGGCGACCTTCGCACCGATCCTGATCGTTGTGGGGGTGGCCACGTTCACCGATCTTCGCAGCCGTCGCATCCCGAACTGGCTGGTGCTGCCGTTTTTGCCCCTGGGCATCGCCGTTTCGGGATGGCTTCACGGCTGGCATGGCGTGGAACAGAGCCTGGCGGGAGCGGGGCTGGGCATTGCGATCTTCGGGATTCTTTACTGGAAGTTCGGGATGGGAGCCGGCGACGTGAAGCTTTGCGCGGCCATCGGCGCCTGGATCGGTCCCAGCCAGTTTCTCATCGCCGCGCTGCTGATAGCCCTGGCGGGGGGACTGGTGATTCTGGTTTGGGCCGCCTGCAGAGGTCTGCTGCGGTTAGTGGGGCGGAGAACGAGAGAAGAGGCGTCGCTGGGCAGTTTGATGGAGACCAAAATGCCGTATGCGCCCGCCATTGCCATTGGAACGCTGATCTCGTTTTTTGCGCGTTGAGGTGAACAAGGAGCAGTTATGGATAGTTTGTTTTCAAATGACCCGGATCAAAACAACGCGCAGGAAAACAAATATGAAGCAAGGAGCGATCGCACTGTGACCGCTGATTCATCGGCCTTTTTCGGTTCGCAATATCCGGAATCGATTGGCGCCACGGCGCTTTCGATCGCGTTGATTGGGCCAAGCGAAGAGCGGCGCGGGGCAGCCATGCGGGCGATGGCCGGTTCGGCGGGCAACGATGTGCGGGAGTTCTCCACCTACCCGGCGAGCCTGGACGAAGTGCCGAGAGTGCTCGACCAGCACTACGACGTGGTGATTCTGGATCTGGACGCGGACCCCGAATATGCGCTGGAGCTGGTGGAAAGCATCTGCGCCATGGGCCCCGTGACGGTGATGGTGTATTCGGAGAAATCCGATCCCGATCTGCTGCTGCGCTGCATGCGCGCCGGAGCGCGCGAGTTTCTGACCATGCCGTTCGCCGCCAATATCGTGGCCGAGTCGCTGGTGCGCGCGGCAGCCCGCCGGCCGCTGGTGAAGACGACCAAGAAATCGGCCGGCCGCCTGCTGACCTTCATCGGCGCCAAAGGGGGCGCAGGGGCGACCACGATTGCCTGCAATTTTGCCGTAGCGCTGGCGCAGGATCCGACCCAGAAGACGCTGCTGATCGATCTCGATCTGCCGCTGGGCGATGCCGCGTTGAACCTGGGCATTGCGGCGGAATACTCGACCATCAACGCTCTGCAATCCACGAACCGGCTGGATCCGAGCTTCCTTTCGCAGCTCCTGGTCAAGCACAGCTCGGGGGTTTCGGTGCTGGCTGCGCCAGGCAAATTCATTCCTTATGAGGCGAGCGACGAGGCCATCGACCGGCTGTTCGAGGTGGCGCGCCAGGACTTTGACAACGTGGTGGTGGATTGGGGATCGAGGCTGGATTTCTCGGGCACGGCGGTGCTGAAGGAGTCGACCACCATTTACCTGGTGACGCAGGCGGGGATTCCCGAGCTGCGCAATTCCAACCGCCTGATCCAGCAGTTTTTCCAGGGATCGTCGCCGCGGCTGGAGATCGTGATCAATCGCTACGAACCACGCTCGCTGGGCGTGGCCGAGGAGCACATCACCAAGGCGCTGACGCGGCCGGCGCAGTGGAAGATTCCCAACGATTATCCGTCGGTGCGCAAGATGCAGATCAACGCCACGCCGCTGGCGCTGGCCGATACGCCGATAGCGCGGCTGATCAAGCAGATGGCCAAGGCGGCGACGGGCCAGTCCGAGGCGCAGGCCGGCGGCAAGAAGAAGGGTTTCAGCCTATTCGGATGAAGAGGCCCGAGGAACGGCAAACAGGAGACGAGGACGGTAGAACGTGGAACTGCTGAATCTGGAAAAGTACAAAGCGGAAATTCATCGCACGCTGATCTCGAAGCTGGATCTCGAGAAGCTGTCGCGCGTCAACTCCAGCCAGGCGCGGCAAGCGGTGTCGAGCATCGTGAAGGAGATCATTGCCGACCAGCGCGTTCCGCTGAACTACGACGAGCAGGAGAAGATCCAGGCCGATCTGCTGGACGAAGTGTTCGGGCTGGGGCCGCTGGAGCCGCTGTTGCGC
>JASHTS010000267.1 GCA_030040425.1 Acidobacteriaceae bacterium
CGGACATGATGAAGCCGGACATGCAGAAGGCACACTGGAAGCCCTGCTGATCGATGACGGCCTGCTGCACCGGATGCAGGGTGCCATCGGGCGCGGCAAGGCCCTCGACGGTGGTGACGCTGCGGCCGCGGACGGTGTGCGTGAGCACGGAGCAACTGTAGTGGGCACGTCATCGAGGAGCACGGTGCAGGCGCCGCACTCGGCGCGGTCGCAGCCGAGCTTGGTGCCGGTGAGGCCGAGCTTGTAGCGCAGGGTGAAGGCCAGCGTCTCCTGCTTCATCACGTCCACGCGGCGCGGCTTGCCGTTGACCACGAGGGTGATGAGCCGCTCGCCCGTGGACGAGCCAAGCCGGCCGTGCGGAGCGAGAAATCGATAACTGGCCGCGCCCACCGCGGCTCCGCCGGCAATGACGCCGAGGATAAATTTGCGCCTCGTAATCGTTTTCGAAGGGCCGGCAGGATTGGCCGCGCCCTGTAGATCTTCCATGTCCGCCATGCCTGATTCTCCGGTTGCGAGAGCCCTTTGAAGGAATGGAAAGCGCCGCGCTCGGATGAGCTCTGTACGCGCGCCGGCGAGAAGACTCGATCTCGGGAATATATTAGTCCCCGCACCGGAGGAATGGGAAGCCGGGAAGAGATTCGCCGCCGGGCCGGCTCCCGGAGCGGGCAGCCGGACCGGCGCAGGCCATTGCCTGTTGCAACGAGGATGCAGCCTGCGACATCCTAAAGAGATAGGGAACCGCGCGGCGGAACGTCGGCGCGCGCGGTCCGGGAGGGAGCGCTGAGTTGGCCAGCCTGAAACGGGAGATCGCGCAACAAAAGCCCTTCTCGAGCAGCGAGGAAGAGGCGGTTCTGAACCTTCTGCGCACCGCGGACCACTTCGAGCGGGAGATCCAGCTGCGGACGCGGGCGTTCGGCGTGACCTCAACCCAGTACAACGTGCTGCGCATTTTGCGCGGCGCGGGCGACGAGGGGCTGACATGCAGCTCGATCGGGGAGCGGATGATCACGGCCGAGCCCGATATTACGCGGCTGCTGGGCCGGCTCAGGGCGCTCAAGCTGATCCGGCAGCGGCGGGACAGGCAGGACCGGCGGGTGGTGCGGACGCAAATCTCCGAGGCCGGACTCGAGCTGCTGCGCAAAATGGACCCGGAGATCCAGAAACGGCCGAAGGAGCTGCTGGCGCACCTGAGCGGCGCAGAGACGGCGGAGATGATCCGGCTGCTGGAAAAGGCGCGGCACAGCGAGGACGACGCGCAGCCGCTCTCCTGCGAGGGCAGAGGTAGAAAAGAGGGTTGAGGGACCAGCCGGCGTGTAAGCAGCTCCCTGCAAAGACTGAGGAACCAGCCGCAGATTCTCCGGCTCCGTCCCTTTACGCAGACTCCGCCCAGGATGAAAGCGGCTAGGGAAATGCTTCTGGAAGATGAAACCTAGCTGGTGACGATCTTCTGCGCGACCACTTCCTCATCCACATCGGTCTGGATGATCTTGTTGTGGAGGCAGTAGAGGGCCAGCTCGAGGCGGTCGGAGACGCCCAGCTTGTCGTAGATTTTGCGCAGGTAATTCTTGATCACCTGCTCGGTGGTGCCGAGCTGGAAGGCGATCTCCTTGTTGCGCTTGCCCTGGGTGATGCAGGTAATGATGGCCAGCTCCTTGGGCGAAAGGCGCGGCTGGCTGCGCGGGCTCACCAGAGCGGCCGCCTGGGCGCGATAGGCTTCGATGACCCAATTGACCGACTGGTTATCGATCCAGGTTTCGCCGGCGGCAATGCGGCGCACGCAACGGACCAGCAAATCAGGAGAAATGGAACGGTTGACGATGCCGCGCACCCCCCGCCGGTAGAGTTCCACGGTGTGGTTTTCGTCCGCGGCCACCGCCTGCACGATGAGCTTGACGTCGGGCGCCAGCCGCAGGAGCTCAGGAATTACGTTGGTTGTTCCGGCCAGAAGGCCGCCTTCGAGGAGGACCACGTCGGAGGGGTAGCGCTCGATGGCTGCGCGCAGGCTGTCCAGCGAATCGGCCTGGGCCACCACGCGAAGATCGTCTTCGAGAGCAAAAACTTTGCGAATACCGACGCGGTAAATTGCCTGAGAATCCGCCAGAATGATGCGGATTGCCCCAGGTTTTACCGTGTCAAGTACTTCGCCTTCAGGAGCATCGTCCAGGAGATCCATAGTTGGCAGACGCCAAAGGACCTTCCCGCTTACCGCTCCGCAAATTGGTATTCGTCGATGGTAGCGGCAGCAAGATGCAGGTCTTGGCTTAAGCAGCAGCGTACCACACGTCCGGTGCAATGAACTAGCACATCGTGGGGAGTGCCAAGAACCGTACGTGGCATGCGGAGATCGAAATGGATATCGACGCCGACGGAGAGGTCCTGAGCCAGCTCAAAAAGCACCCCGTTCGAGGAGACATTTTTGGTGAGCGCAGGCACTCCGCCCGCGGGAGTCTCCACCACAACCGGAAGGGTAAGAGGGAAACGCACAGCACATCGAACTTCCTGGCGCGCCGTGGAGGATTCCGGCTCTTGGACGGAAGGAGAAAAGGCGGTATTCACAAACTTCATGGGAGCGCACCCGAAATTCAGTATCGACTATCTGCGCCACTCTAGCGGAATTTATCTCTGTGAAAAACGGCACCAAAGTTTTCCGGCGAGTAACTATGCAGGGCACTTCATCCCTTTTGTTTCAAGGATCTTTATGAATTTCTAATAAAGGTAACGCGGCGCTTCACCGGGCCGGGAAAAATGCGGCCGAGGCGCCCACAAAACTCTGGTCGCGATTGTGGTCCACGCCCATCATCTTTCCGCGGCCGAGGCGAACCAGGGCGAGCGTGGGCGTAAGGCGCCCACCGTCGGGCCAGAGATAGAGGATGCGAATCTCAGCCTGCGTGGGGCCGCAGGGAGTCTCGATGGTGGGCTCGAAATGCATCCGCTGCTGCAAGAGAAAATCTCCACGGCGCTCGGCAGGGATCGCTTCCAACTCGGCCTGCGTGGGATCAAAAACAATTCCTTTCCCGGCAAACGAGAAAAGAGGCTTGACCAGGACGCCGCTGAGAACGGCCTCAGGAGTCGTTTCCGCGGGCAGCGGCGCGCCTGCCTGCGCGAGCTCCTCACGGCCCGGACCGTGAAGAAAATCGCTGAGAAACACGGCCGGAGGGACGTAAACGGAGCGATGCGGGCGGCGGGAAAGCCAAGGAATTGAGAATTTGCTGATGAGGAAATACCAATTGGGATGGCCCGCCCACTCCACCTCCCACGGGTAAGTCCAGTCGAACGGTAACCGGACATGGCGGGCGATCAGCTCGTCGGCGATGGCGCGGTTATAGATGCGGTGAATGGGCGTAAGCCGGCCGGCGGGATTGCGGTAATGCAGCCGGCTGCCGCACGCTTCGATGGAGCGGATATCGACCACGGCAATGCCCAGGCGCCTTGCCGTGACTTCGAAATCGGGCCGCGTTTTCTGATGCAGTGGATCGAGCTCGGAGAGAATCACATTCTCCGGATCGCAATCTCCCACGACCGTTCTTCTCAAAAGAGCCCAGTAATCGTCTTCGGTCAATCCGCCAAAAAAGACGCGCAGAGAGCCGTCGAGGGCAAAGGCGCTTCGATACGCGGAGCAAAGAATCGCCTGGTAGGCAAATACCGACGGAAATGCCTGCATCTCCACGAGCCGCGGAGCCAGGTTGCCATCGGAGTCGCGCACCAGCGAAAAATCCGCGGTAAGAAAATGCGGGTGCGCGGTTTCATTGGCGGCGCGGAATGCGGCAGGAATCGCCTCGCGCGCCGCCGCCAGGTATCGCCCATCGCTGAGAAGGGTCTGGGCGAGCTGCACGCCCGCCCCGGCCATCTCCTCGAGCAGTGCCTGCCGCATGAAAACGGGGGTTTCCGCCACGCGAAACTCAACCCTGATGCCACATTGCTCTTCGAGCAATGCCTGCAGCCTGGCGTAATCCTCCGGCCGGTAGCGGGAGTTGAACTGATCGCGAAGTTCAGGGATCACAAAGAATCTGTTCCGCAGCGGGCACCAGTGGAAAACCGGTGCCGGAATGGGTTGCAATCTGTTGACCAATGATATGCCTGAAGGCCAAAACCTGGTTGCGTGCGGGCCATTCGGCGGGCGAAAGGCGAATAGACGGTGAATCTATCCTGATTTTCTGCAAATTAATCCCGTTTGAGGCAACAAAATAGCTATTCAAATGAAATTTTGGATGTATAGTACTTTCGTGGTAGAGGCATACCCTGTTCAGGGTAGTCTGGCATTGCAAGTCGTTTTTCCTGAGGAGCACCAATGCTGACGAAAATAAGAATACGCAGCCTCGCTATCGTTGCGATTTTGGCTATTTTGGGTCTGTCGCAGGCAATGGCTTCGCCGGTCAACCCGCTGCCTCCGTTCCCACCCAATGGTGGCAGCCTCGCGCTGACGTCGCCGGTCAACCCGCTGCCTCCGTTCCCGCCCAATGGCGGCAGCCTCGCGCTGACGTCGCCGGTCAATCCGCTGCCTCCGTTCCCGCCTAATGGCGGCAGCCTCGCGTTGGCTTCGCCGGTCAACCCGCTGCCTCCGTTCCCGCCTAATGGCGGCAGTCTTGTCAGTTAGGGTTGAACGCGCTTCCCCGATTGTTGTAGGGCGCTCCCAGCCGATTGGCCGATAATCAAGCTGAGGCTGCGCCTATACTCGGGTAAGAGGCTGATGTGAGCTCGGAAAATGCTCTACTTCTCGCCGGTAATCTGACGGAGACGGCTCTGGTCGTCATGCTCATTTACCGGCGCGCCTGGCGCACACTTCCCTTCTTTTTCATCTACAGTCTGGAAACTTTGGCCGGAAGTATCCTCTACTTCTTCGTGCTGCGCTATTGGCAGCATCAGGCTCTCCACACCTATTTCTACGAAAGCGTGCTGGATGCCGCGTTGCAGTTCTGCGTGCTGGTGGAGCTCACCTGGTCGGTTTTCCGGCCCTACCGGAGAGCCTTGCCTCCGGCGACAGCTTTCCTGCTGGGGATCCTGATTGCCATTGCAGGCATGGCCATCTGGCCGTTTACCGAGGCGACTGCATTTGCACATTTCTCGCACCAGTGGCAACTGCTCGGCCGGCTGCAGCAGACGGATTCGATTCTGCGCGTTCTCTTTTTCCTGGCTCTGGCTGGATGCAGCCAGTTGCTCTCCATCGGCTGGAAGGATCGTGAGCTGCAGGTGGCCACGGGCCTCGGGTTCTATTCCCTTGTTTCCTTGACTGTCATCATGGTGCAGTCGCACCAGGTGGCCGGGCCCCAGTACCGTATGGTCGATGACTTCCTGGAGGCGGCTTACAACTTCTCCCTGGTCTACTGGATCGTCTGCTTCGCGCAGAAGGAAGCCGCGCGGCGCGAGTTCAGCCCGCAGATGCAGAGCGTTCTGCTGGCCGTGGCCGGGGCAGCCCGCTCCATGCGCATAGCCGCATCGGACTCGGTTACCTCCGCGCGCAAAGACAAGCGGCCGTAAGTGCAGAAGATGCCTTGCGACATTGGGGTTACTTTAGGTCATTGTCCTCTCGATTGGCCGGTTTTCACACAAAAGTGGGCTTGGTTTTCAGGAATGTTGTAGAGAAATCAGGAGAAATCCGGGTATAGTAATACGTAACCGAAATGCTGACCGGGCCCCGGTGACTGCCACGCTAGTCACCAGTACACGGTAAAAAGGATCGCACCGATGATTCTGCCGTTCATTCAAATTGCAGCAATCGTAGCAACTGCGCTTATCCTTGGTCGCTGGCGGTTGAGTGTGCGCCGTCGCAATGCTCAAACCTGGGAGACACTGCTGGCCCGCTTGCGCCCCGATTGGAGTGCGCGCGAGCTCAGCGATCACTTCCTCTGGAAAGAGGGACTCAGCGCAACCCCTGAGGATGCGTGGAAGCGCATGGAGGGCCCAAAGGGCCTGTGGGTGATGTACCAGAACGCGCGGGTTCTGCTGGAGATGGCCGATTACGCCGCCAAGCACTGCGAAGGCGTGGATCGGCTGCTGGTTGAGACGTTGCACAGCGACGCGATGCAGATTCGCGTTTGCGTGCTGATGGCGCTCTGCCAGTACGGCTTCACGCAGGCCAGCGAAGGCGTTCGCATCAACGCGTTCCGCGCCGCCTCAATCTACACCGGAATGGCCGCCCGCATGACCCAGCTCATGCAGGATCACGCAGCCGTGATGGTTCCGAGTTTTGTGGCAGCGATGTAAGGCTGCCGAGCCCTTTCAGGAAAAACCCCTGGCCGACCGCCAGGGGTTTTTGTCTGCTTTCGAAAGGCCGATCCGCGCTCAGGCCGGGTTGAGTTCCAGAAACGCGTTGATGCGCGCGAACTCGTCTTCAGCGAGCCGGAACTCGAGCGCGGGAGCAATCTCTTCTACCTGCCGCGCGCTGCGGCCGCCGACGATGGCCGCGGTGATGGCCGGATGGTGCAGGGTCCAGGCAACGGCGACCACGCCCGGCGTAACGCCGTGACCATTGCCGATGGCGCGCAGCACTTCCACCAGGCGCAGATTGCGGGTGAGGCGCGGCTCCTTGAATTCGGCATTACTGCGTCGCCAGTCGTTTTCAGGAAGCGAGGCCGCGCGCTCGGCCGTCATCTTGCCTGTCAGCATGCCCGAGAGCATGGGCGAGTAATTGATGACGCCGATGCCGTTGGCCTGCGTGAACGGCAGGACTGTTTCTTCCACGGCGCGGCGCAGCATGGAATACGGCGGCTGCAGGCTGGTGATGGGAGCAATCTTCCGGACGCGCTCCATCTGCGAGGCAGAGAAGTTGGAGACGCCGATCCAGCGCACCTTGCCCTGCTCGCGAAAACGCGCCACGGTCTCCCATGCCCGTTCGATCTCCTCATCCGGAGTGGGCCAGTGAATCTGATAAAGGTCGATGGTCTCGACGCCGAGCCGCCGCAGCGAGCCTTCGAGCTCCTCGGCAAGCGACTCCGGCTGGAGCGAGCTCAAGATGGAGCCGTCGGCGTTCCAGCGGCGCGAGCACTTGGTAAAGATGTACGGCTTCCGAGATGAGCCCTTCACCGCGCGCGCAACCACTTGTTCCGAATGGCCGAGGCCATAGACCGGAGCGGTGTCGATCCAGTTGATGCCGAGATCCAGTGCGCGCTGAATGGCGGCGACGGAGTCGCTGTCATCCTGGGGGCCCCACGCAAATTGCCAGCCGGCGCCGGCGATGGCCCACGCGCCGAAGCCGATGGAGGAGAGATGGAGATCGGAGTTGCCGAGGGCGCGGAGTGTGCCGGAATGCGTTGCGCTCATAACACCAGCTTAGATGAATGTGCGGCAACGTAGATTCCTAGCCCGCCGGCGGAAAGACCGGCAAAAGTCCACGGCGCTTCAGGCGTCAAGAAGGAACCGGCCTTCGCGCATGATCTGTTCTGTCCGCCTCTCGGAGCCGGCGTCGCTTTCGAGCCAGATGTTGAAGCCCAGGCCGACCACGTCAATGTGCGTCGAGGAGCGCCAGGGCGCGCCAGTGTGCTCGCCGTAGGGATTGCCGAAGGCGATGTGGATGCCGGGAAACTTCTCGTCCTGAAGAATGTTGCCGATCACGCGCTCCACGCCGATATTCGTGCCGATGGCGAACTCGCCCACGCGGTCTGAGTTTTCGTCGGTATGCGTGTAGGCCCGGAAATCGGCTTCGAGCTGCTTATCAGCGCTCGCGCAGCGCACCATGCGGTTACCGGCGATCTCGATGGTGAGCGGCGTGGATTCGAGCAGACCATAGCGCGCGCACAGCCAGTCGCCCACCACGCCGTCGACCACGAAAGTGCCGTTCACTTCGCCGGGCGAGGTGAAGCACTCGCCGCCGGGCAGATTGCCCCATTTCTCCGGCGAGATGATACCCGACGTCTTGAACCATTTGTAGTCGCGATTCATCTCCGCAACAATGCTGGTTCCGGCCGCGGTTGTGGCCCGGATGCGCGTGGCGCGGCGCACGCGCTCGAGCACCTTCTGCGAGAGCCGGTCGACCAGATCGTAATCGGCGCGCATGCCCTGGCACATGATTTCCGGAGTGATGTTGACCATGTGCGCGTGGCGCATGCGCCGGCGATTGACCACGTCGGTCATCTGCATGCGCGAACCGAGCTCGTTCGGTTGCACCTGCACGGCGAAGATCGACACCTGCGAGGTTTCCATGTCGGCGAGCACCGGCGCCGGCATGCCGGCGAGCGGCCGCGCGGCGAGATCTTCGAGAACAAATGCGTTCCAGGCGCAGCCGCGTTCGGCCAGTTGCGCGGCCAGCGAAGCGGCGATGGATTCCGCCGCGCGGTCGGTAATGAGCGTGACCTTTTCTGCTGGATCGATGCGCAGGCACGTGAAGACGGCCGAATGCGCACCCTGCGTGAACTCAGCAGGAAAGACGATCGACAGCAGGTGCGCGGCGGTTTCGTTCATCGGTTCTGCTGGCGCCTCGGATAGCAGATCGGCGTGGGCTGCATCTCCCCTCAGGTTAAAAGAAAGTCAAGGCAATGGAAATGGCCGCACGCGTCGAGCCGGCTGCATCTTGAAGTACTCGTTCAGAAATCGCGCATCAACCCCGGGCTTGACTTCGTAATGCGCGGCGCACATGACCTTGGAGCTATGCCGGGGAAGGAATCTCCGCATTTGTGCTCGGCCGATGTTGAATCAAGCGTGGGTCAGCCAACCACTCGGCGATAATCCAGGCAGCCCCTACTGCAGTCAGGTTGAAAGCATTGGCGCCCCAGGATACGTGATCCCGCGGAGCAGTGAAGACCGGAGGCGCCAGCACCAGCACATTAAAGCTGAGCAACATCGCTCCCAGCAGCCTGGCTGCGAGCACATCCTGCACTCCCGAAATGATGGCCAGGCCTGCCAGCACAAAAGCAGCGCCCGTGAGCACGGCCCAGAATGCCGCGCCCAAGGGCATCCACTTCGGGATCATGGGAACGACCGTCTCCAGGGCGGTCAAATTCCCGAGCCCGAAAAAGACCGAGCAGAGCCCGAAGGTCCAGCGGACGGCCAGGGCTGCTTCCCTGGTCAAAGAGCGCTGCCCGGCCAACGAGAAGCACACGACCAATGCTGCGACGAACAGGATGATCTGCTCCGAGACGTTTCCTGTGACGCCAATGTAGACCGCGGCGCGATAGCCGAGATAATGCGGCGCGGTAAAGAAGCGCGGCAGCGGAAACAGCACGAAAATTCCATAAAGAATGGCGAGGGCGGCCGCTCCGAAGACCAGGCTCCTGCGTCCCAGGATCGCCGCGCCTCCCACAATGAGCCAGACGGCAACGACGTACGCGACAGCCGTCATGCCCGGAATGTGGCCGCCCCACGCCTGCAAGGGCTGATGAGCGGGCTCCAGCTCACCCCAGATAAGGTCCAGGATACCGGAGGCGACAGACGCAATGCCAAATACAGCCAGACCGATTTTCATGATGAGCGACCCTCGGAATTCAAGTGACGTTTGTTTACGCATTTTCGCGCAGGCAAGCGAGGATGGATGTCTCGATCACAACCCCTCCGCTGTTTCCTTCGCCATGTAATCAACAACGGATTTCAAGTCGCCCTTCGATTCTTCGAACTCTCGGAGCTGGCGGTCGGCGCCGGTGCCGGTCTTGAGGATGGTGCGTATGCCGTCAATCGCCGCGCGGCTCGAGAGCTCGTCGACCACGGGATCGATAAGCACCAGGATCTCTTCGATCAGGTCGCGCAGCGGAACCTCCTCCTGCTTGCCGAAGTCGATGAGCTTGCCGTCGAGGCCGTAGCGCACGGCGCGGAATTTGTTTTCGGCAATGAGCGAGCGTGTGTACTGGCGGAAATCCTGGTTGGCAGCGTGCAGTTTGTAAAGGTACGCGGCCACGGCCTGGATGAGCGCGGCGATGGCCACGGTTTCTTCAGCGCGCAGGGGAATGTCGCAGGCGCGCACTTCGACGGTATTGAAGAAGGGATGCGGCCGGATGTCCCACCAGATCTTCTTGGCGTTGTCGATGCAGTTGGTGCGCACCAGCAGGCTGACGTAGTTTTCAAACTCGGAATAGCTTGAAAACGCATCGGGGATGCCGGTGCGCGGAAAGTTTTCAAACACCTTCGCGCGATAGCCCTTGTAGCCGGTATTCAGGCCGAGCCAAAAAGGCGAGTTCGTCGCCAGCGCCATGATGTGGGGCAGAAAATAGCGCATCGAGTTCATGATGCGGATGGCGGCCTCGCGGTCTTCGATGCCGACGTGGACGTGGAGGCCAAAGATGAGGTTGGCACGGGCGACGAGCTGCAGATCTTTCACCACCTGGTGATAGCGCGGGTCGGGGTAAATGTCCTGCGTGCGCCAGTCGGCGAAGGGATGCGTGGCGCCGGCAACGAGTTCCAGACCATGCTCTTTGGCCAGCTTGATCATCTCGCGACGCAGATCGTAGATATCTTCTCGGGCCTCCTCGATGTTGCGGCAGACGCGCGTGCCCACTTCGACCACGGAGGTGTGCATCTCGGCCTTCACGCGCTCCTGCAGGCGCAGCTTGCCCACGGCGAGCATCTCGGTCTGGATATGCGAACGCAGGTCGCGTGTGACCGGGTCGACGGTCTGGTATTCCTCTTCAATGCCCAGCGAGAAAGACGGCCGCATGCAAGGACCTCAGATAGCTTGCGGCCATTGTAGCGGAACAGAGATCAGAGAACAGAGAACAGAGATCAGGAGTCAGAGATCAGGGATCAGAGGCCAGAGATCGGAGAGCAGCGATCAGCGAGCCCAAGCGGCGAGCCGCGAGCTCTGGCCGCACGCCGCTCAAATCTTGCAGCCCGGGTGCGGGTTCTTGAACATCACGTCTGTCGACAGCCAGTCCGACAGGCGCTGGTAGTCGATGTCGCTGTCGGTCGGATTGGGATTGAGCGAAGACTTCGCCAGCAGCAACGAGACCTTCACTTTTCCCTTGACGCAATACGTGTCGAACAAGTGCGCGAGGCCCTTGTCGGCGATGTCCATGGTGTCGGCGGAAAGGGCGCCGTTGTTTCCGGAGATGTCAAATGGGGCGAGAACGATCTGGTTGACAACCAGCCGGTCAGTCTTCACGCCGGAAGAGTCGAAGCGGACGACCAGCGTGGCTCGTCTCTCGAGCGCATCGGGATTGGCCGTGAAATCGATGTACGCAAGCGTGACGCCGGAAGGATTCGGCTTGGGCGGCTTCGCGTCGAGCGCCAGGCGATAGGCGGGGCCCTTCCACTGATTCACTGGAATACCGGGCGCTTCCTTATTGCCTGCTTCGCAGCCGGCGAGAAACACCCCTGCGCCGATCGCCAGCAGGATGGGTTTGTTCACGTCGTCCTCCTGTTCAAGAAAATTTGCCGCGCCAGAATACCACCGCCGCAGCCCGCCGGGATTGAATTGAATGCACCATCTCCGGGCTCTTGCGCCCCGGCAAGTGGGAAAAATTTTCATGAATGAGTAAATTTCTTCCAGGAGACCGAAGTACCCTTGCGAGGCAAATGCTTGATTGCAAGGTGGTTGAGCGGTGTGGCAATTGGAACGGAACATGCTTGCGCAGCAGTAGGCTTTGTCCACTGGAGGTCGCTTATGGAAGGTTCGCCGTTCCCGGCCCTGGCGCCGGCTGTGAAACATGTTGCCCCTTTTCTCGCCGCTGTGCTCATTGGCGGAGCGGGCGTTGGCTATGCGGTGCATGAGCATCATGCCGCCGCGAACCTGGCTGCCGAAAACCAGCAGGTGACGGCGCAACTGAGCGCCACCAACAGCCAGCTCAATGCTCTTACCGCGAAGGTGAACGACCTGATGAGCAGCGAAACCAAACCTTCGCCGGAGGTTGCCGCCACTCCCGTGGCCGCGCGCGCGGTGCATCGCCGCGCTGCGAGCCATCGCGCGAACGCGCAGGATTTGCGCTTCAAGAAGATCGAGTCGCAACTGGACGCGCAGGGCAAGGAGATCGACGCCACGCGCAGCGACTTGGCCAGCGCGCGCACCGAGCTGAGCGGGTCGATTGCCCGGACACACGGCGAGCTGGTGGTGCTCGAGAAGAAGGGCGAGCGCAACTACTTCGAGTTCGACATCGTGAAGCAGAAGGAGTTCAAGCACGAGGGGCCGGTGAGCGTGCGGCTGAAGAAGGCCAATGTGAAGCAGGGCTACGCCGACCTGCTGCTGGTGGTAGACGACCGCGACCTGACGCAGAAGCATGTAAATCTCTACCAGCCGGTGATGTTCTATGAGCCGGGAAGCCCGCAGCCGGTCGAAGTGGTGATCAACGACATCTCGAAGGACCACATTCACGGCTACGTGAGCGCGCCCAAGTACGCGCCCTCGGAGCTGCAGGCGATGGCCGACAGCGTGAACAGCGCAGCGCCGGGCAACAATGCCGGTGGCGCACAGGGCACAGACGACGGCATCGTGGGGAATCCGCAGCCCGCGCCGCGGCAGAAGCTGACCGTGCCGGCCGAGGATCCGGTGCAACCGTAAAATTCCCGCCGGCGTACGATGCGGCGAAAGAGCAGCCCGGGGCGAAAGCCCTGGGCTTTTTTTTTGAGGCAGAAATCCGCGACCGGGGTCAATTGGCGCAGGCTTCCCCGAGTCCTTCGGCCGATCGAACCGGCAAACTTGTTGCATCGATATCCGAACTGTCGTATGCTGCGAAACATCCCCTAGACGTCGGCAAGACGCGCCTCCCCAAAAACCTGCCGGTTTGATTCTCAACAACGTACCGCTTCTGGAGGTCCCGATGAAGCTCATCCAGCCGTTTTGCATCGCTGCCCTGTTCGCAGTCTGCACGCTAGGTGCATGGGGGCAGTCCACCGCTTCTCTTTCCGGAACCGTAACCGACCCCAGTGGGGCTGTGATCGCCCATGCGCACGTAACGGTGCAAAGCCTCGCCACCGGCGCCGTGCGCGCGGTCGATACCGACGCGGCCGGCTTGTACGTTGTGCCTTCGCTGCAGCCCGGCGACTACAAGGTGCAGGTCACGGCTTCAGGGTTCAGCACCTTTACGGTCGAAAAAGTCACGCTGGACGTGGACCGCGAGGTGACCGAAAACGTGCAAATGGCCGTTTCCAGCGCCGGCGTGACGGTGCAGGTACAGAGCGCCACCCAGGAGATTGAAGCGCAGACGATCACGGTAGGCCAGGTGATCGACAACACATCGGTGCAGAACCTGCCGCTGAACGGACGCCACTTCCTGGACCTGACGGTGCTCACTCCGGGAGGAGTGGTGGCCGACACGGCGGGCAGCCTAACAGCGCCCAGCCGCGGGCTTGGCGCCAACTCGTTTCTTACCGCCGGCAATCGCGAAGACTCGGTGAATTTCCAGATCAACGGCATCAACCTGAACGACATCAGCCAGAACCAGATCACCTTTCAGCCGTCGATCAGCACCACGTCGGAATTCAAAGAGAACAACTCGACGTTCAGCGCGGAGTACGGGCGCAGTGACGGCTCGATTGTAAGCGTTGCCACGCGCTCCGGCACCGACCAGTTCCACGGTGAGGGCTTCGACTACTTCCGCAACGAGGCGCTCGACGCGCGCAATTACTTCAATCGCAGCTTCAACCCCGCCACTGGAGTTACGCTCCCTTTGGGCACCGGAGACAAGGCGCCGCTGAAGCGCGATAACTTCGGCGGCTCCGTGGGCGGGCCGGTGTGGAAACATCACACGTTCTTCTTCGCGAGCTATGAGGGTCTGCGCCAGCACCAGGGAATTCTGCAAAACAGCGAAGTAATCACGCAGGCCAACCAGACGGCGATCGCGGCAAACAAAGCGAACGAGCCCGTGGCGGCGGCGCTGGCCGCACTGATCCCGCTGCCCAACAGCGGCACGACGAACTACGTTTCGTTCACGCCGGGCCCGGTGAATATCGACCAGTTCACCGGCGACGGCCTGCACCAGATCAACACCAGCGACTCGCTGCACGGCTTCTACGCGTTCCAGAAGGACATCCGCACCGAACCCGCG
>JASHTS010000268.1 GCA_030040425.1 Acidobacteriaceae bacterium
CCCGTCTCCGTCGCGGTGATCAGTGCGGTGTCGCAACCGGCTTCAAGATACGTGGTACCACATCCGGGAGTGATCGTGGTAGTGAACGCGTCTTCAATTCCCGTGTAGCCTGGGTCGAGTCCGCTCAGCCCCGTTTCGCTGAATGTCCCGGTCAGAGTCGCACTGAGGATGTCATCTCCGAGCAGATTGCATGCGGACGCGTTGCAATCCAGGTCGCCCGCGGCGTCCACGCTCGTGAAATCGCTGCCGGGGATCGTAATCGTGCCGCCGCCTTGCAGGTCCACCACCAGGCTGGTTACATCGATAGCGAACGTAGTAGCGGAGACAATATCGCCGTTAGTATTCACAGCACTTCCGCCAGTTACGCTATTCGTAATGTCGAACTGGTCTGTGGTGCCAGGCGTTGGCTCGTCATACGAAAGGTCGCCGACGTAGAGCGTCTGTGCAGCCGCAAACGCGGAGAAACATCCCAGAGCAAGCGTGAGAAGCAACGACTTGCGTATAGCTTGTTGCATATGTACACCTCCAGGTTTCTTGGTTCAGCTAGGGGGGCCGTAAGAGCGGATTTGATTCAGAGATGTAGCCCTACTGCTAGTCTTCGTTCAACTATGGGGCCCACGACAGCAGTATTTTGAACTAGTGATCGTAATTGTTCTCATAGCTCGACAACGTTTGTCAACGGGATTTCGCAAAAAACTTTATAAAAATTGCCAGCCGCAACTGTCTAGAAAGAAAGACGATAAGTCACTTGGTACTCTTGATTACGCAGAGCGGAAAACCGGGTTACTGCGGGGCACTTACCGCGGCAATTTGGTTTATTTCTGAATGTGACCGCAAGCATTTGCAACAGTCCCGCGCAGCGCGATATCTGCCTATCCTTGGGCAAAGAGCGGCCGCGCGGCGCATGGAGAACCCCGGTCAACCCCGTGGAGATGGAGGCGCACGCGCAGCAGGTTGCGGTTGCAGCAACCGATGAAACTGCGAGCCTGGCGTGGCCCGGCGCTAATTTGACGGTAATCCCGCGCCGCAATTACTTTGCGCTGGCCAGATACTTCTGTATCTCGTCGCGCTTCTCAAAGTCCGGGTCGACTTTAAGAACCTGCCGGAACTGCTCCGCAGCAGGCGTGGGCATCTTCATGCGCTCGTAAGCCACTCCGAGGTGATAGAGAAGATGGGGATCATTCTGGCTCTGGCTGGCGGCCGGCGCCAAAAGCCGGACTGCCTCGCTCCAGTTGCTGTATCCGCCTTTGGCAACATAGGCCCAGGCCAGGGAGTCGGCCGTCCTGGGCGAATCCGGCAGGAGTTGCCGCGCGGTTTGCGCTAAAGACAGCGCCGTGTCTACGTTTCCTCCGTGATCGAGAAGAAGCATGGCGAGATTGCTTGCTCCCATTCCGAACTGAGGATTGATCTGCAAGGCCTTTTGGTAGGTGTTCTCCGCTTGCTGCCAGTTTCCCGATTTCTTTTCGATTTCCGCCAGGACCGCGTAGGTGCGCATGTCCTGCGGACTTTGCTGAACAGCGCGCTGCGCCGTTGTCAAGGCCTGTGCCAGGGAACCCTTGCTGGCCTGCAAATTCGCCAACATGAGCAACGCGTCCACCTTCTTGCCATCGATTGCGGCGGCTTTTTCGAGCGCACTCTGCGCGTTCTCGAAATCGCCGTCACTTGCAAATGCCTGGCCGAGCATCTCGAAATACGCGGGCGTGTTAGGCGACCGCGCAATCTGCTCCTGAATCCGGACAATCGCATCCTTGCCGGGCTTTTTCTCCCTGGCGTAGACCATGAGGATGCCGTTCATCGCCTCGACGTATGCCGGGTTCAGCGCGAGCGCCTGGTTGTAGAGGGTTTCGGCATCGTGGTATTGCTTCTGCGCCACCTTGACGTCGCCCAGGCGCGTAAAGGCGAGCGGATCCTGGGGCGCCAGTTGCATGGACTTTTTGAGATCCGCCTCCGCCAAAGCGAAGTTTCCCTCCCGCGCCTCGGTTACGGCTCGAAAATAGTATCCGTCCGGCGACGCCGGCAGAGCCGCAATCAAGGCGTCGGCGCTCGTCTTCGCCAGATCGAGATCGTTCAGTTCGAGAGCCAGCCGGGCCAGGGCTTTCTGTGCGGGGATCAGGTGCGGCTGCAGCTTTACCGCCTGCTGCAACTCGATGGATGCCTCATGCAGGTGGCCGGTCTGGGCATCGGCCAACCCCAGCAGATATTGGGCAAAGGCGTTATCCGGCTCGGCTCCCACGGCCGATTCCAACACAGGGATTGCATCGTTTGTTCGACCCTGTTGAAGCCAGATTTGACTCTCCGCCAGCAGCGCCGGCGTCGATTTTGGATTCTCCTTCAAGACCTCGTCGTTCAGCTCTTTCGCTTCATCCAGGCGCTTGGTTCCAATCAGGGTCTGGATGTAATCCGTCAATACCGCGGGATCTTTGGGATAAGCGTGGTAGAGGCTGAGAAACTCCGCGTAGGCCTGGTCCACTTGCCCCGTCTGGAGATAAAAATCGCCAAGCATCCTGCCGGCAGCCGGGTTATCGGGGAAGGCACTCTTTGCCTGCTTCAACTCGTCGACCGCAGCTCCCTCTTTCCCGTCCGCCAAATCCACATCTGCCAAAGCCCGGCGAGTCGAAAGATCCGCGGGGTCCAGCGCGATGGCGCGCTGGAATTGCTGCTCCGCGTCGGGAAAGCGCAGTTCCAGCGCATAGAACTTCCCCAACGCCACCACGGGAGCGGCGGAAGCGGGGTCAAGGGAGATGGCCTTCTTATAGCTCTCTTCCGCTGCCGCTGTCTGCTTTGCCTGCAACTGCACCGCCGCCAGACTCAGATAGGTGCTCGGCAAATTGGGAGCGAGCGCCATTACCTTCTGCATCTCCGCCGACGCGCCTTGTGCATCTCCCTTCGAGGCAAGCGCCTTCGCCAGCAGTGTATGAGCGTCCACATTCTGCGGTTGCGCCAGCAGGATGAGCTTGGCGCGGTCGGCAGCCAGCGAGAATTGGTGAGCGGCGAGAAGCATGTTTCCTAGCTCCAGCTGCGCTTCCCAATCCTTCGGAGACAGCGTGACCACGCGATTCAGCTCCGCGAACACTCCTGTCCAGATCTCCTCCTTCATATAGCACTGCGCCAGCTGATAGTGAGCCGCCGTAAAGTTGGGGTCGATTTTGATCGCGTTTTGCAGCTCTATTTCGGCTTCGCGATACTTCTTCTGTGCAAAGTAATTCATCGCGCGGTTGTAATACCGTTGCTTCCTTACATTGGGATCGCGCCAGCCGCAACCCGCCAGGAAACTCCCGCAGAGGACGAGCCCAACGAAAACTCTAAACAGGCGCCAAAATCTATTTCTCGTCAAAGAAGCGTCTCCTTCCCATAGTTTGCAAACTGTAAATAGACCGTACCGGGACTTACTGCCGGGCCGCGCAGGCCTGCAATTGCTCACGAAAATCCGATTTCATAGTCAACGCGATCCGGAAGTATGCCCGATTCTAGCACTAATCCTGCGATGCAAGTCGTGGATTCGAAACCGCCGCCAAAGTCGCATTGCCGGCGGCGAATGCGGTGGCCAGAATCCCGGCGATGGTTCATAATTCGCGTAGCATCATCTTCAGGCGAACATACTAAGCTAGGCGCTGCCGTTAAAAGAAGGTCCTGCTCCTTGTCTTTGCAGGAAGAGGGAATTTGCCGGTCAAATCCCGGGGCCGGCACTCAAGAGGAAGCGTCATGTTTTCGGCACCAATTGCCAAATCGGTGCAGAGGAATGCCATCAACCGTGGAAGGAGCGGGACCCCTCTTCAGTCGCGCGTGAATGGGGCAGAGTCATCCCACGATCTATCTGCTCATAATGATCGGGCGAGCAACGCCATTGAACCGGCGCTATTCGATTTTGCAAAGTTTCCCGTTTTTCCGCCGAGGTGGCCAAGACTGTCTTGGTCGACTCAGAGCGAGCGCCAGCTCTTTGGAGTTCTCCAAGCCAAGTTGGCTATCGAATCGGTCCACGACCCAGCCGAGGCCGAAGCCGATGCCATGGCTGCCCATGCACTGGGAAACGGCGGCATGGGCGGAATCGCTCCACATTCTTCGCCTGCTGCGGTCCAGCGCAAGTGCGCGTGTTCCGGCTCAGCCGAGAAATGCGACAAATGCAAAGAAGAGGAGTCAGGCCTGGTCCAACGCAAAGCGGCCGCCAACCAGCCGGCGGCGACTGCTCCTTCCATCGTGCATCGCGCCCTCAGCAGCGGCGGCAAGCCCCTCGACACCGCTACGCGGGCCTACATGGAACCGCGTTAGCGGTCCGGTTGCGGACACGGCTTGAGAGCCTCCCGCCCCGCCGCGGCCCGGTCGCATTTCGCGGACCGCGCCATCTCCCGTAACATGAAGTTGTGGCCGGAACAGAATCCATCGCAGGGCAACGGCCACGCGGCGATTCGGAAAGCGGCGCTCAGCCGGTCGGCGTGCAAGCCGATAAATGGATGCGCTGGATGATCGCCATCGCGGTGATGGTCGCCGCCGTGATGGAACTGGTCGATACCTCGGCGATCAACGTCAGCCTTCCTTACATCGCGGGCAATCTCTCCTCCTCTGTCGACGAAGCCACCTGGGTGCTCACTTCCTACCTGGTCGCGAACGCGACCATCCTTCCGCTCTCCGGCTGGCTGGCGAACTATTTCGGCCGCAGGCGTCTGCTCATGATGAGCATCGTGGGGTTCTCGGCGGCGAGCATCCTCTGCGGCCTGGCGCCCTCGCTGCCGGCTCTGGTTTTCTTCCGTGTGTTGCAGGGCATCGCCGGCGGTTCTCTGCAGCCCACTACGCGTGCCATCATGCTCGAGGCCTTTCCCCGCGAAGAGCGTGGGCACGCCATGGCGCTTTGGGGAGTGGGCATCGTGATCGCGCCCATCGTCGCTCCGGTGCTGGGCGGCTGGCTCACCAGCGATTATTCCTGGCGCTGGGTCTTCTTCATCAATGTGCCCATCAGCGTGATCGGCATGTTTCTGGTCTGGACCTACGTCTTCGACCCGCCTTATATTCGCCGCACCTCCACGCGCATCGATTACTGGGGCATGGGTTTGCTGGCCATCGGCATCATGGCGCTCCAGGTGGTCTTCGACAAGGGCCAGGAAGACGACTGGTTCGGCTCGCATTTCATTGTCACGATGGCCCTGATCGCAGTCGTCGGTTTGACCGCTTTCACTCTCTGGGAGCTGCACACGCGCGACGCCGTGGTGCACTTTCGACTCTTCCGCTACCGCACCTTCGTCACCGGCACGAGCCTTTCGCTGGTCCTCTTTTTTGCTCTGTACGGCAGTATTGTCCTTCTCCCTCTCTTCATGCAGGAGCTGCTCGGTTATCCGGCGATTACCGCGGGTTTATGGAATTCGCCGCGGGGGATGGCCACGCTGGTGATGATGCCCATCGCGGGCTATCTCATCGGCCGGCGCTGGGATATGCGCGCGCTGCTGAGTTGCGGCCTGGCGGTCTCAGGCATCGGCGCCTACATGTTCTCGTATTTGAATTTGAACGCCGGGCCGTGGAATTTCGTCTGGCCGCAGGTGATCATGGGCGCGGGCTTATCGTTTATGTTCGTTCCCCTGGCCACCATCACGGTCGACCCCATCCCGCAAGAGGAGATGGGCTACGCCACCAGCCTCATCGCCCTCGCCCGGAACCTCGGCGCAGGCATCGGCATCTCCGCGTTCACGGCATTCGAAGCGCACCGCGAACAATTCCACCAGCTCCGGCTGGCCGCCTCGGCAACGCGGGCTCCCGGTCTGTCCGCTCCCATGATCGCGGAGCTGCAACACTATTTGGGACAACGGGGCCGAAGCCCGGCGGGAGCCGCTCATCCGGCCATGGCTGTGCTCTATCGTCAATTGCTCGCGCATGCTTCCGCGCTGAGCTATCTCGACGGCTTTCGCGTGATGGCTATCCTGCTGATCGCTACCATTCCCTTCGTCTGGATCATGAAGAAGCCGGTCTTCAAATCGCCCGCCTAGCGGTAATATCTCCGAAGCCGACGATTGCATCGCGGACTTTTTGGTCCGACTCCACTCCAATTAATTCTTTGATACTCATAATATGGTTTTCCTAGAGCGACAGGTTCGTCGATCGTACTAAAGCCGGATCAGCGCCAAGCCGGATTCCGCGTCGATCTTCTTCTGAAGGTGCTCCGGACTTTCCGTGATGACGATCTCGCACGTGGGACGGGCGACCGCGCGCAACAGGTGACCGCCATGAGCCGTCCCGTCCCGCCGTCCCACCACCAGATGAGCATGAATCTGCGGCTCATCATTGTTAAGCGCAATGTCCCCGATGAGCGAGAGTAATTCGACCTGTTCATCGAGTTCGACCGCAGTCTGGTACTTCTTCGCTTCCCAGTCGAACCAGCCCAGCCGGACGCTGTTCAGAGCGCCAATTGCCTTGAAGCTGCTGCCCGACAGATGCTCCGACTGAGCCAGTTTCTTGAGGGAAGAAAGAACCTCATCGCCCGTATCGAGGATGACCACGAACGTCTTGGGATCCCGGTTGATCTGCTTCGAGCGCATTTGTCCTCTGCCCGCCTCTCTGCCGCCCCTCTGCGGCTTGGATGCACGCGAACGCCTGGCAGGGTTCAACAGTGCAATTTGCCCTGCAGCAAGCCGGATTGAACGGGTGCAGAAGCTATCGGCATCGCTGGCGCCTCGTCTAACAAACCCCTCCAAATCAATCCGCGTCCAAGCTTATGTCCAGCCAGAGAGGGCAATCCCTTTTCGGAGAAAAAGATGAGCGACGCGTCGGATGTTCTGGTAGAGCGGCTCCTCTCATGGGGCGTCGACACTGTCTTCGGCCTGCCGGGCGATGGCATTAACGGAGTCTTTGAAGCTCTCCGGAAACAAAAAGAGCGGATACGGTTCATCCATGTTCGGCATGAAGAGGCAGCCGCTTTCATGGCGTGCGCCTATGCCAAATTTACCGGCAGGCTAGGAGTGTGCATTGCCACCTCCGGTCCTGGCGGCATTCATCTTTTGAACGGCCTCTATGACGCGAAGATGGATCATGCTCCGGTGCTTGCCATTACGGGGATGCAACACAGTGACCTGATTGGCACCTTGACCCAGCAGGATGTTGCTCTCGATAAGCTTTTTATGGATGTGGCGGTTTACAACGAGCGAGTCATGAGCGGCGCTCACATGGAGGCAGTAGCCGACCTCGCGATGCGCACGGCTTTGGCTTCACGAGGCGTGGCTCACATTACCATCCCTGTGGACGTGCAGGTGCAGGAGATCAAGAAAGGCCGGTCGGAGCGGAATCCTGTCCATCACACCTCCGCGGTTCCGGCATACTTCGATCAGGTGCCGGCGCGCGTTGAGCTGGAGCACGCCGCGGATATCCTCAATCGCGGCAGGAAAATTGCGATTCTCGCCGGCCAGGGAGCGCTGCACGCGACTCAGGAGCTTGAGGAGATCGCCGAAATTCTCGGTGCGCCGGTCGTCAAAGCGCTTCTGGGAAAAGCCGCCGTGCCGGACGACAGTCCTTATACAACCGGCGGCATTGGGCTGCTGGGCACTGAACCCTCCCAGGACGCGATCGAAGCATGCGACACGCTGCTGATGGTGGGAACATCCTTCCCTTATATCGAGTTCCTTCCCGAGCCGGGCACGGTGAAGTGCGTGCAGGTTGACATTGATCCGCAGCGGATCAGTCTCCGTCATCCTGCCGACGCCGGCCTGGTAGGCGATGCGAGGAATACTCTTCGCGATCTGCTTCCCCTTCTCAAGAAGCATGACAAGAATTTTCTCGAAAAAGCTCAGAAGGCCAAGGCCGAATGGCAGAAGCTCATGGAGGAGCGTGGCACCCGCCCGGACAAGCCGATGAAGCCTCAGGTGATCGGCTGGGAGCTCGGCAAGCGCATTCCTGCGAACGCCATCGTCACCTCCGATTCGGGCACAATTACCACCTGGTGGGCTCGATTTGTTCCCGCCCTGCGCGGGCAGAAGCATAGCTGCTCAGGAAATCTCGCCACCATGGCGTGCGGGCTGCCCTACGCGATCGCGGCGGCCGTGGCCTATCCTGACCGGCCGGTCTACTGCATCATCGGGGATGGCGGCTTGAGCATGCTGCTGGGTGAACTGATCACCGTCGCCGCCTACAAACTCAATATCAAGATCGTCGTCATCAAGAACAACACGCTGGGACAGATCAAGTGGGAGCAGATGG
>JASHTS010000269.1 GCA_030040425.1 Acidobacteriaceae bacterium
TCAGGAAAAGATTGTCCAGGGCCTGCCGAATGACTGGCGCTGCCGCGCCGGCTCACGCTACCTCTACATCTGCGAAGACGGCCTGGTGCACTATTGCTCGCAGCAGCGCGGCTATCCGGGCATCCCCATCGCCGAGTACACGCGCGAGGATGTGAAGCGGGAGTTCCGCACGGCCAAGAGCTGCGCACCCAACTGCACCATCGGCTGCGTGCACCGGATCAGCCACATCGACCACTGGCGCGCGCCGCAAACCAGCACGGTTTCGCCGGGCAGCGGCGGCGAGCTGGTGCAGATTCAGTCCGGCGGCTGAGAGGCAATTCAGACTCCGCGTGCGCCCTTCGTCAGTGGCGCATCTGCGCCATCGCCTGGTCAATAGTCCGGTAGAGGTCCTGGTCTGGATCGAGAACCTCCGCATAATGCGTGCCGTCTGCTCCCGCGGTCACGATGAAGATGGTGGGCGTGTGCACCACTCCCGTGCGCATGCCAACCTGGGTATCGGCCTGGACTTCGGCCGACAGTTTCCCCTCGGGATCGATGGCGAAGGGCAGCGCGATGCCGTGCGCTTGCGCGAATTTCTGCGTGAACTGGTCAAGAACCTGGGGATTGTAGATGTCCGGTTGGTTCGCGAAGACCTCATCGCGATATTCGTCGCCCAGCGCCTTGCTCTTCAAATCGAACCAGCGCGCATAGACGGCGGCCTTCGGGCTCCAGAGGTGGCCGGGAATCAGAAAGTCGTGACGCACCCAGGGAATTTTGTACTGCGCCGCGGCGCCTTTCAGGATGGGATTGGCGTGCGCGCAGGCCGGGCATTCGAGGTCGTCGAACTCCACGATGGCAATATGCGCGCCCGGCGGCGGCTTGAGCGCGGAGGCGTCGGCAACTTTGGTGGGCGTACTCTGCGCCAGTAAAGCGGATGCGCTGAAGACCGCAACGGCGAAAGGCGCGGCCAAGGCCAAACCACCCAGCCGGCGCGCGACCGGGGTTCCTGAAAAGCGGGGAAGCAGATTGAGCATAAGGATGGGACGCCCTTGAGACCGTATTGTAACAATCGCAAGCGCGCAGGCGCCTCGCCGGCGGATCGCCCTCTATTTGCGCGTCTCCGCCAGGGCCCGGTCGATCAGCTGAAAGAGCCGCGTGCGATCGACTACTTCGACAAAAGGCGGCGCGGCGTTGGCGCCGTTGGTTACCACCCAGATGGTCGGCGTGTGCTGGATGCCGATGCGCTGGCCCAGCGCGTAGTCGGCCTTCACTTCGGCGGCCAGCTTGCCCTGCGGATCGACAGAGAACGGCAGCGCGAGGCCATGGCCCGCGGCGTACTTTTCCGTGAACTGGGTCAGCTCAGCCGGTGTCTCAATGGAGCGCTGATTGGCAAAAACCGAGTTGCGGTAGTCGTCGCCGAGGTTCTTGTTTTTGGTGTCAAACCAGCGGGCGTAGACCGCGGCCTGAAAGCTCCAGTTGTGAAAGGGCAGCGGAAAATCGTGGCGCACCCAGGGAATGTCGTACTTGGCCGCGGCCTCCATCAACAATGGATTTGCCGCCGCGCAGTCCGGGCACTCCAGGTCTTCGAATTCGACGATGGCCACGCGTGCGCCCGCGGGCGGCTTCAAGGCCTCGGGATCGTGCACCTGCGTGGTGGGCGGCGCGCCGAATTGCGCGTGCGCCTGCGCTGTGCTCGAGAGCAGAACGACGAACATAATCCCCAATGAGGCGCCGCCCAACCTGCGGCGGAGGCGGCGAAAAACGCAACGCGTGCTGGCCATGTCGGTGCTGCGGCTCCTTGCTCGATTGTAATCACCGGAGTGGTGGAATGTTGCTCATTGGCCGCGGTCGCGCCTGCGCTCAGCCATCCACCGGCGCCATTTGTAATCGGCGTAGAAGGTGCCGGCAACAATGAGAACGGCGGCGATGACGAGGAGAAACATCATTGGAGATTCAGGTTCGCAGTTCCGGCGTCGTGAAACTGCCTGCGGTGCGACGCCATCAGCTGATACAGAAGGACGCAGGCAAGGTCGCCCGAGATCGCGAAATAATCGTCAAACAAGCCCGGAATGTTGATGGGCAGCATTTCGTAAATGTAGACCAGAATGGGAACGATCAGCCATTTCCGCCCTTCACCGCCCTCGTGGTACACGCGCCACAAACACCACGTGAGCAGCATGCCCGAGCCAATGGCCGCAGGCGCCGTAAACAGATCCGATCCCAGGCTGAAAGGCACCAGAACGAGCGACCAGAGAATGGAGAAGAGAACGGGGAGAAAAACATCCACCAGCGTAAGGCGCCGCGTGAAAAAGGCCAGCAGAGTGGCCGCCACCAGGCAGACAGCGAAGGTGGCGAAGCACGCAATCAAGCCCGCGCGCCAGCTTTGCGCAACCCAGAGAACCAGGCCGACGGCAATCGACAGGGGCGCCGAGACCACCACGACAAGCAAGCTCTTCCACATGAAACACCCCCTTCCTCGATGCTACCCAGATTCGCGCGGGAAGGGAAATCCGGCGATTTCTAGCGACCCATCACCAGGACGGTGAACGTGCCCGGAAGAATGGCCGGCCGCGGGCGCGGATTCTCCGCCGTGGCCGCGGGCGCGGGGCCGAACTCGGCGGTGACAACATAGGCGCGGTCGGCGACCGGATCGTAGGCCATGGTGCGCGCGCCGCGCTGCGTAAGCAGGCTTTCAATGGTGGGATAGCCGGGCGCGGCCGCATCGACCACGGAGAGCATGCCATCGCCGCTCGAGGCGAAGACGAGATGATGCCGCGCGCTCCACCGCGCGGCGTCAGGTCCGCTGCCGATGGAGGGGTTGGCAAGCAGTTTTCCGTCGCGCGCATCAAGCACCGACATTTTCTTGCCGTCGCAGACGGGGAAGAGCCGTTCACCGGCCGGATCCATCGCCAGGCCCGACGGCGAGTCGCACCCGGCGGGCCAGGTCGCCGTGATGACGCGCCTGCGCGCGTCGATGCGCACCACCTCGCTCTTGTCCTCGATGTTGTCGAAGACCGTGCCGCGCCCATCGACTGCGGGAAACTCCGGCCTGCCGGGCAACGGCAGCGTAGCCGACACCTTTCGCGTGCGCGCGTCAATCACCGTCACGCTGCGGCTGCGCCCGTTGAAGGCCCAAACGGTGCGTGTGGCCGGCTCAAAGACGATGCCGTCGGGATTCTCGCCCGCGGGAATGGTTGCGAGCGTTGCCAGCGTCGCGCGATCGAAGACGATCACCGAATTTCCGCCGCCATCGGAGATGTAACCGAATTTGCCGTTGCTGTCGAGCGCCACGCCATGCGTGCGATAGAGGCCGGTGATGGAACCGACCAGCTTGCCGCTGGTGGTGTCCACAACGTCCACGCGCGGCCCGTGCGCCAGATACAGCCGGTGCGCAGGCCCATCGGCGGTCATGTAATCCCATCCGCCCTCGCCGCCGATCTGCCAGCGGTCCAGGACGCGGTAGGGTTTTTGCGCGGCCAGCGATGGCGCCGCAAGAGCGACGGCGCAGAGCAGAAGGGCCGCGCAAAGGCGCGCGGGAGTGTGAATTTTCAATGAAATCGGCATGACTCTTTCCACGGGCCTTTCCGCGGGCATTTCCCGGAGCGGAGATTCGGAAGGGAACCTGAACGGTGCAAGCATAGCACGCAGCGTCAGCGCGCCTGCCAAAGCAGACTGCTCTCGTCCTGCGCATGGCGTGCGCGGGGAAGATGCTATCGTGATTCCAAATCGAGGTGCGGTCATGGCCGATGCTGCGAAGAGATCCGCGCAATGGCCCAGGTGCAGACGGCTGGGTTTATGCGCGCTCCTTTGCCTCGCGGCTCATCCTCGCCTGTATGCACAGGTTCTGGGGAGCGGTTCGAACCAACCCTGCGCGGCCGCCGATCTCGCGGATTCAGTCCGCGTCGATCGGTACGTCTTCCGGAGTTACGAGAGCGGCAATGGCGCGTGTCTCGAGGTTCTGCGCGCCGGCAAAGTCATCTTCCGGCGCGCCGGTGACGGCGTTATGCGCTACACGCTGGGTCAGCCGGCCGATCACGATAATCCTGCCGTCCCGAACGGAGCCGACGTGACTGGCCGCGGCCGTTCCGACATGATTGTTTCCTCGTGGACCGGCGGCGCACATTGCTGCTTCACGCATCTCGTCTTTGAGCTGGAGCCGGCCTTCCAGTTGCTGGCCACGCTCGAAGATGCGCACGACGACCTGGCGCATTTTGCGCGACTCGGCTCCGACAAGCGCTACTACTATTTCACCGCCGACTGGACCTTCGCCTACTGGCCCTCCTGCTTCGCCTGCTCGCCCTCGGCCGCGGTGATTCTGCGTTTTGTGGACGACGGCCACGGCGGCGGATTTCATCTCGCGCTCGACAGGATGCAGAAGCCTGCGCCCACGCCGGCGGAGTGGAGCAGGGATCTGCGCACGGCCCGGAAGTCCGCGAGCCTCGGCGACATCGACTCGATCGGCACCACACTCTGGAGCCCGGTTCTCAACTGGCTGTATGACGGCCATTCCGATCTGGCGTGGAAGTTTGTCGAAGAAGCCGGCCCCGGGGCGCAGCAGAAGCCGCTGCCCACGCTCCAGGATTTCTGCCGTTTGCTCCAACGGAGCGCTTACTGGCCCGATCTTGGTCCTTCGCTTCGCAACGCGCCGCCGGCATGCGTAAATGCCGCACCGGGGAAGTAACTGCCGCTGCCGGCGAATCTGCGCTTGGCATGCTTTACTCTCAAAACGAACCCTGCTGCAGGGAGGACCCGCGCTTGCGTATTGTTCTGTCCAATATCGGCACCTTCGGCGATATCAATCCTCTGGTCGCCATCGCTCTCGAGCTCAAGCGCCGCGGACACACGCCGGTGATGGCGCTGCCCGCCGTGTACATTCCCAAGGTTGTGCCGCTGGGCATCGAATTCCATCCCCTCCGGCCCGATATCGACCCCACCAACACGCTGCTCGTGGAGATGGTCTACGACGTGAACAAGGGCACGGAGACGGGCCTGCGCAAATTTCTCTTCCCGGTTCTGCGCGAAACCTACGCCGATCTGCTCGATGCCGCCACCAGGCCCGCGCGCGCAGACCTGCTGCTGCTGGGCGAGCTCAACTACGCCGGACCGCTGGTGGCCGAAGTCACCGGCATTCCCTGGGCGAGCTACGTGCTCGCGCCGTTTTCTTTTTTCTCTGCCTACGACCCGCCGGTTCTACCGCCATATCCCCGGCTGGCCCGCGCCGACAAACTGATAGGGATGGGCCGCGCCATGCGCAGGCTGGCGCGCTTTGTCACGCGCAAGTGGCCGGAGCCGATCTACGCGTTGCGCCGCGAGCTCGGGCTGCCCATGGGCGCCAATCCCATCTTCGACGCCAAGCATTCTCCCGCTCTGGTGCTGGCGCTGTTTTCGCGCGTGCTGGGCGTGGAGCAGAAGGACTGGCCGCCGAACGTTCTGATCACCGGCTTCTGCTTCTACGATGCCGATCCCCTCTCGCCCCACGCCATCGCTCTGCCTGACCATTTGGAGCGCTTCCTGGCCGCGGGCGAGCCGCCGGTGGTCTTCACGCTGGGCTCGGCCGCGGTGCTGGCCGCGGGAGATTTTTATGAGCAGTCGGCGCGCGCGGCCCAGCGCGCCGGCGTGCGCGCGGTGCTGCTCATCGGCAACGATCCGCGCAATCGACCCCAGGGCCGGCTGCCCGATTCCATCTGCGTGGCTGAATACGCGCCCTACTCCGCATTATTTCCCCGCGCCTCGCTGGTGGTGCACCAGGGCGGCGTGGGCACCACCGCGCAGTGCCTGCGCGCCGGCCGGCCCATGCTCATCATGCCCTATTCGCACGACCAGCCGGACAATGCGCGGCGCATGAAGCGGCTGGGCGTGGCGCGCGTAATCCAGCGCGCGAGCTACAAACCCGCGCGCGTGGCGCGCCAGATCCGGGCGATGCTCGCGCATCCGGAGTACGAGCAGAACGCGCAGACCGCGGCCCAGGCAATGGCGCGCGAAGCCGGCGTGAATGCCGCTTGCGACGCACTGGAGCAGCAGGTACGCGACACCGCGGAAAAGGATGCCTGAACCCGGAATAACTTGCTTTCACGCAATCAATGGGCATGACGCGAGGTTGGAACCTGCGGCGGACAAGGTTCGTCTAAACAAATAAAGCGCCCTGGCGAAGAAAGAGAATTGCGCCGGCGCTCTTGAGAATAAAAACCGACCTAGGAGCCTTGAGCAGCATGAAACTTGCATACACACTCTCTCTTTCAACTGCGGTGGTTTCTCTTGCCTTACTCGCGCCGCAGCTTGCACGTTCCCAGGATCCCAACATGTCCAGCACAAGCGGAAACCAGGCAGCCGAGCAGCAAGAGGCGAAGCAGATGGTTCCTGCCCAGGTTCATCTTGCCAAAGAGCTCGATGCCCAGAAGTTGCGGCAGGGCGACAAGTTTGAAGCGATTCTGGACAACAAAGTTCATCTCGCAGACGGAACGGAGCTGACGCACGGAACGGTTCTTGTCGGGCAAGTGGTGACGGACAAGATGCACTCCGGCGGCAACTCACGCCTGGCGCTGCAATTCACTCAAGCAAAATTGCGCGACGGCAAGGTGATTCCCATCGAGGCGATGATAGCCGGAGTGAGCGGCCCATCGGAGAACGTGGGTTACACGGAAAACTCGGCAGGTCCTCCGAGCTGGACTCCCGGCTCCCTGCAGGTGGATGAGATCGGGGTTCAGCCGCACGTCGATCTGCACAGCCGGGTTGGCGGCGCGAACTCGGGCGTGCTCATTTCGTCCACCAAGGATAACGTGAAGCTGGCGGCAGGTAGCCGCATGTCGCTGGCAATCGCGGCACGCAACGCAGAAACCACCGGGGGCGCATAGCCCGCGCCGTCCGAGTGATTTCCTAACGGTTGGATCTCCGGGCGCGCGGGTGCGCCCGGAAATTCGCTGGCCGTGCCGGTGCGTTCCACCCCGTAATCGCGGTCCTGCCGCAGTCTTTCCCTCGCAACGTCATCGCGGGATGCCTGTGTCATCCTGCGGCAGATGGCCTGTTCCTCATTAAGTCCCTCTCAAATGACCGCAGCAGCAAGAAACGGCGCTGCGCGACTCATGGAATTGCCTGTTTCGTCCGATAGAGTGCACACGGACGGAAACCGCAGCCTGCGTTTCCAAACGTACCGGAGAAAGCTGCGTATTCGCCGGGAGGTATCCATGAGAGGGAAGATTCTGGTTGTCGAGGATGAGCCGATTGTGGCTCTGGACCTGCAACAGGAGGTGGAGCAGCTCGGGTTAACGGTGATCGGCCAGGCGGAGAGCGCGGACGAAGCGCTGATGGCCGCCGAGGAGAATCGCCCCGATCTGGCCCTGATGGATGTGCGCATCGTCGGCAGCATGGACGGCATCCAGACGGCGCGGCTGCTGCGCGAAGCGTATGGAATTCCTGTGATTTTCCTCACCTCCTACAGCGACGAGCCCACCATCAAGCGTGCGGCGCGCGAGCTGCCATATGGCTACTTGACCAAGCCGTTCCAGCGGCGCGAGCTGAAAGCCGCTCTCGAAGTGGGTCTGCACCGGGGCAAAGCCGAAGCGCAACACAAAGTTGAGGAAGAAGCCATCACCGCCACCGTGAGCGGCATGCGCGAGGGTGTGCTGCTTCTCTCCGCAGCGTGCACGGTGCGCTTCATGAACGCTGCGGCCGAAGACCTGACCGGCTGGCCCATCGAAGAGGCTAAGGAAAAGCCCGTTGAGCAGGTGCTGCTTCTGGGCGAGCGCAGCCAGTGCCTGCCCCAGACGAACGGGCCCGATGCGGCCGTGGAAGAATTTGGCCTTGCCCTGGAGCGCAGCGGCGGGGACCGCATCCTGGTGGACATGTCGGTTACGCCGCTGAGCAGCCACTCCGGCGAGCGCACCGGCTGGGTCATCACCTTGCGCGATGCCGCGGAGCGTTTGCGGACGCAGGCCGTCGAGGAAGCGCTCGAAGAGGGCCACTCCTTTCACACCGCGCCGATCGCCATGATTCAACTGGACGCGAGCGGTTGCATTGTGCGCGTGAACCGCACCCTGCTCGAGGAGACGGGCGTGCCGGCCGAGAGCCTGGTGGGACGCACTCTTACCGGTCTCAGCATGGACCCCGATCCGCGCATTGCGCGCGACCTGATGCAGAAGCTTCTCCACGGCAGTGCGCAGGCCACCGTGGTGCGCCAGCGCGCCATGAACTGAGACAGACGCAACCTGACCCGCAAACATCGATGGAGTGCAAGCCATGCCCCAGGTGGAAGAGCGGCAAACTGAAGTTTCACCGGCCAGCGGCTGGTTTCCTGACGAGCTGACTTCTCCCTCCGCCGCGCCCGGACTGCTGGGCACGCTCTTTGAAGGCCATCCCGATATGGTCGTCATCACCGACGATCGTGGCCGCATTGTCGGCGGCAATGCGCGTCTTCTCGAGGAATTCGGCTATGCGCGCCAGGATCTCGACGGGCAGCCGGTGAGCCTTCTTCTGCCGGAAGATGCGCGCGCGCGCCACGAAAGCGATGTGCTCGCGTATCAGCGGGCTCCCTCGGCGCGGGCCATGGGCTCGGGCATCGATTTGAAGGCCCGCGATGCGCATGGCGAACACTTCTCTGTCGACGTGATGCTCTGGCCGTTCACGGCCGGGGAGCGCACGTTCACGGTGGCCGTTTGCCGAAGGCTGAACGCCATGCTCCTCCGCAGCCACATGCACCTGCGCGCGCTGGTTGAGAGCGTGCGCGATTACGCCATCCACCTGCTCGACAAACGAGGGAGAATTCTCACCTGGAACGCCGGCTCGCGGCGTCTTCACGGCTTGGCCGCCACCGAAGTGCTGGGCAAGCCGTTTTCCGTTCTGTTCTTGCCCGAGGAAGTGGAAAGCGGAGAGCCGGCACGGCTGCTGGACGAGGCAACGCGGCTGGGAAGGCTCCGTACGGAGGGATGGAGGCCGGGCGCGGACGGCCGCAAAATGTGGGTTGAGACCGATCTCACCGCCATTTACGACGGCGCCGGGCAACTGACCGGGTTCACCCGCGTGGTGCATGATTTGACCGAGCACCGGCTCGCGGTTGAGAACCTGCGCAAGCTCAACTTCGAGCTGGAGCAATACCGCTTGATCCTCGAAAACATCGACGAGCACGCCATCTACACTCTGGACTCCAAAGGGCGGGTCGCGGGTTGGGGCGCGGGCGCGCAAAAAATGCTCGGCTACTCCGCCGAGGAAGCGATGGGACAGCATTACTCCATCTTTGCCACGCCCCAGGACCGGAACAGCGGAGCGCCCGAGCAGGAGCTGGCCCAGGCCGCGGCCAGCGGCCGCTGCTGCACCGATCGCTGGCGCCTGCGCAAGGATGGCACCCTGCTGTTTACCAGCGGTGTGCTCTCCGCGGTGAAGGACCAAAGCGGCGCGCTGATGGGATATGTGCGCGTGGCGCGCGACCGCACGGAAGAGAAGATGTTTGCCGACGCGCGCGAGCAGGTGGCGGCCGAACTCGAAAACAACGTGGCTGAGCGCGCCCGGCAGCTCGAGGCCACCGTGGAAGAGCTGCGCCGGAAGAGCGAAGAGGCCGAGGCGCACGCCGAGTTTGTCTCCCGCAGCCTGCGCGAAAAAGAAGTGCTCCTCAGGGAGATTCATCATCGCGTCAAGAACAACCTGCAGGTGGTGCAAAGCCTGTTGAAGATGCGCGCGCGCCTGCTGCCGGAAGGCGAGATGCGCGAAGCCTTCGAAACCACTGTGGAGCGCGTCAACGCCATGGCGCTTCTGCACGAGCGGCTTTATCAGATGCCGCACATTGAAGGCATGCCGCTCGCCAATTATCTCCGCGACCTGTTCCGCGACCTCTTCGCCTCCACGTCCCTCGAGCCGGGCCAGGTGCATCTTCGTCTCCACGCCGACGACATTCCCCTGCAGCTCGATTTCGGCATTCCCTTCGGCCTGCTGATGAACGAGCTGCTTTGCAACAGCCTGAAGCATGCCTTTCCCGACGGGCGCAAGGGGAATATCTCCGTCTCCGTGCGTCGCGTGGAAGGAGCGGTGCGCCTGATCATCCGCGACGACGGCCGCGGGCTGCCCGAGAATTTCAACCCCGCCGCGAGCCCCTCCATGGGCCTGAAGCTGGCCGCCAGTCTCGCCCGTCAGTTGGGCGGTGCGCTGGAGTTCTCCAACGACGGCGGGTGCCGCGTGCAGGCCGATCTCCGGCGCATGTAAGCTGCGGCGCCCGGCGCTCACGGGTGCGCGCCTGCCACTCGATTCTTCACCGGCAACTCCCCGCCATTTCGCCTGTCCGAACTTCAGCCCGAAAACTCCCTCTGGTTGCGCGCAGGGAGGGTTCCGCATCCAAGCAGGCAGGGTATGATCGGGTCGATCAGGGAGATTGCGGGCAGACGTGAATCTGCCGGGAGAAAAAGATGAACGGTTTGGCAGGAAAGGTTGCAATCGTGACCGGAGCCGGCACCGGGATTGGACAAGGGGTGGCACAGCGGCTTGGCGCCGAAGGCGCGAAAGTGATTGTCGATTACGTCGGCGCTCCCGACGGCGCGCAGCAGACCAAGAGCGCCATCGAAAAATCCGGAGGCAAGGCGGAGATTGTGTCCGGTGACGTGACCAGGGGCGAAGATGTGCGCAACCTGGTGGACGCGGCCTGGGAAAAATTCGGCTCGGCAGACATTCTTGTCAACAACGCCGGCATCGAGCATCGCTCCGATTTCTGGGACACCACGGAAGAAGAGTACGACCGCGTCATGGCGGTGAACCTGCGCGGCGCCTTTTTCCTCACCCAGGCCTTTGTGCGCCGCCTGCGCGAGCAAAAGAAGCCCGGGCGCATTGTGAACATCAGCTCGGTGCACGAGGACATGGTGTTCCCGGGCTTCTCCACTTATTGCTGCAGCAAGGGCGGCATGCGCATGTTCATGCGCAACCTGGCCATGGAACTCGGGCCGCTGGGCATTACGGTGAACAACGTGGCGCCGGGCGCGATTATGACGCCCATGAACAAGTCTCTGCTTGAAAACAAGCAGCAGCTCGCCGCCCTGCTCAACAACATTCCCCTGGGACGATTGGGAACGCCGGGAGACGTGGCCGGCATGGTTGCGTTCCTGGCCTCGGACGACGCCGCCTACGTGACCGGGTCCACCTTTGTGGTGGATGGCGGACTGATGAGGAACTACAAAGAGCAATAAGAAATCTATGCCCGCGAAAATTGAGGATTACGCCCTGATCGGCGACATGGAGACGGCGGCGCTGGTTTCGAGGAACGGCTCGATCGACTGGCTGTGCTGGCCGGATTTTTCGTCGCAAGCCTGTTTTGCTTCATTGCTGGGAACCGGAGAGAACGGATACTGGAAGATCGCGCCTTGCGGCGACGCGTGGACGTCCGCACGCCGTTACCGCGAGCACACGCTGATCCTGGAGACCACATTCGAAAGTGCCGATGGCGCGGTGCGCCTGATCGACTTCATGCCGCCGCGCGGCGTCCACTCCGACGTGGTGCGTATCGTGGAAGGCATCCGCGGAACCGTAAGAGTGCGCATGGAGCTGGCGCTGCGATTCGACTACGGACGTACCGTTCCCTGGGTCACGGCCACCGCAGACGGCGTACGCGCGGTAGCCGGCGCAAACCTCGCCATTCTGCACGGGTCTGTTCCAGTTCACGGAGAGAATCTTAAAACCGTTGCGGAGTTCGAAATGCGCAAGGGCA
Source organism: Acidobacteriaceae bacterium (assembly GCA_030040425.1). Classification (GTDB taxonomy): domain Bacteria; phylum Acidobacteriota; class Terriglobia; order Terriglobales; family Acidobacteriaceae; genus Telmatobacter. Next base: position 11,654 of record JASHTS010000269.1, read on the forward strand.
AGCGCGTGTGGTTCACGCTGACGCAGGGTGCGTCGTATGAGGCCGATCCGCATCCCATCGACTTCGCCCGCGCGCTTCGCGATACCGAGCGCATCTGGAAGCGATGGACGGCGCGATTCCATTTCAAGAGCAGCTACCGCGATGCCGTGGAGCGCTCGCTGATCACACTCAAGGCTCTTACCTTCCGGCCCACGGGCGGCATCGTGGCCGCGGTCACTACGTCGCTTCCCGAGGCTATCGGCGGCGTGCGCAACTGGGATTACCGTTATTGCTGGCTGCGCGACACCACGTTCACGCTGCTGGCGCTGGCCAATGCCGGCTACTTTGACGAAGCCGAAGCCTGGCAGGACTGGCTGTTGCGCGCCTTGGCGGGCAGCCCCGATCAGGTGCAGATCATGTACGGGCTGCGCGGAGAGCGGCAACTCGTGGAGTGGAAGGTTGACTGGCTGCCGGGGTACGAGGGTTCCAGGCCGGTGCGCATTGGGAACGCGGCCGCGCGCCAGGTGCAGCTCGACATCTATGGGGAGATGCTCGACTCGTTCTTTCATGCGCAACAGAGCATGCGCCGGCACAACGAAAACGACTTTCGCGTGCTGGTGCTGCTGCTCGATCATCTGGAGCAGATCTGGAAAGAGCCGGATCATGGCATCTGGGAGATGCGCGGCCATCTTCAGCACTTCACCTATTCGAAGATGATGGCCTGGGTGGCCTTCGACCGCGCTGTCAAGCTGGCCGAAGAGTTCAAGTACGAGGCGCCGGTCGAAAGGTGGAAGACCATTCGCGACGCAATTCATGAGGAGATTTGCGCAAAAGGATACAGTCGAAAAACGAAATGCTTCGTCCAGGCCTACGGATCGCAGCAGCTCGATGCTTCGCTGCTGCTGATGCCGGTGGTGGGCTTCCTGCCGGGAAACGACCGGCGTGTGAAGGCCACGGTGCGGGCCATCGAGCGCGAGCTGATGCCCGACGGCCTGGTCCTGCGCTACGACACCAGCAAAGTCCAGGACGGATTGCCGGCAGGGGAAGGCGTTTTTCTGGCGTGCAGCTTCTGGATGGTCAGCAGCCTCAAAGCGGTGGGCCGCACGCGCGACGCGCGCAAACTGTTTGAGAGGCTGCTCAAGCTGCGCAACGACCTGGGACTGCTCTCGGAAGAGTTCGACGTGCGGCGCAAACGGCTGGTGGGCAATTTTCCGCAGGCGTTTTCGCACATCGCGCTGGTGAATGCGGCCTTCGAGCTTGAGGAGAGGAAGAAAGCGCGCACGCGTGCGCACCGCCGTCCGCGGCGCACAGCGCTTGTCCCGCCGAAGCGCCCGCCCAGAGGAGGAAGTGCATGAGGCGGCCTGCATGAACGTCTTGCGGCAGGAAATCGAAGCCGGACACTGATAAAATCGAGGCTGCGGATGAATGCGGCAAACGCCGTTTTCCCTCGCAGCCTGAATCGCCTTTACGGCCGCGCACGGACGCACCCCAAGAAAAGGATTTCGCATTGGTGAGCCAGACGATACGCAATATCGCCATCATTGCCCACGTGGACCATGGCAAGACCACGCTGGTGGACGCGTTGCTGCGCCAGGCGGGAACTTTCCGCGCCAATGAGCAGGTGGCCGAGCGGGTGATGGACTCAAACGAGCTGGAGCGCGAGCGCGGCATCACCATCCTGGCCAAGAACACCGCCATCAATTACGGCGGCGGAAAGATCAATATTGTCGACACGCCCGGCCACGCCGATTTCGGCGGGGAAGTGGAGCGCGCGCTCAAGATGGTGGATGGCGTGATGCTGCTCGTGGATGCGGCCGAGGGCCCGCTGCCGCAGACGCGCTACGTGCTGGCCAAGGCCCTTGAAGCCAAGCTGCCGCCCATCGTGGTCATCAATAAGATCGACCGGCCCGACGCGCGGCCGCAGGAAGTGCTGAACGAAATCTACGATCTCTTCATCGACCTCGACGCCGACGAGCACCAGCTTGAGTTTCCGGTGCTCTACGCCGTGGCCAAGGCGGGTACGGCGACCGCCGATCCGGCCACATCCGGCGTGGATTTGCAGCCGCTCTTCAAGGCCATCGTCGATACCATTCCGGAGGCCACGGGCGACCCGGAGGCCGCGCTGCAGATTCTGGTGACCAATCTCGATTACTCCGATTATTTTGGCCGCATCGCCATCTGCCGCGTCTTCCAGGGCACGCTGCACGCGGGCGACGAGGTGAATATCTCCCGGCGCGACGGGACACTCTCAAAGACGCGCATCACCAAGCTGTTCACTTTTTCCGGGCTCAAGCGCACAGAGATCGCAGAGACCACCATGGGCGACATCGTGGCGGTCGCCGGCGTCGAAGGCATCACCATCGGCGAGACCATCACCGGCATCGAGAATCCCTCGCCGCTGCCGCTCATTGTGATCGACGAGCCTACCATCGCGATTCAATTCAGCGTGAACAACTCGCCCTTCGCGGGCCGCGAAGGCCAGTACGTCACCAGCCGCAATCTGCGCGAGCGCCTGGAAAAAGAGCTGCTTACCAACGTCTCCATTCGCGTGGAAGAGACGGGGTCGCCGGACAGCTTCAAAGTGCTGGGTCGCGGCGAGCTGCAGCTTGCCATTTTGATTGAGATGATGCGGCGCGAGGGCTTCGAGCTGATGGCCGGGCGCCCGGAGATCGTAACCCGCGTGGTGGACGGCGTGCGCATGGAGCCGGTGGAGCATTTGACCATCGACGTGCCGGAGCAGTTCACGGGCGTGGTGATCGAGAAGCTGGGTCCGCGCAAGGGCGAGATGACCAAGATGCACAATCACGGCTCAGGCCGCGTGCGCCTGGAGTTTCGCGTGCCCAGCCGCGGACTGATCGGCCTGCGCAGCGAAATGCTCACCGAAACGCGGGGCACGATTGTGATGAACTCGCTCTTCGACGGCTATATGCCCTATCAGGGCGAGATTCCGCAGCGGCCCACGGGCGCGCTGGTGGCCGACCGGCTGGGCTTGACCACCACGTATTCGCTCAACGGGCTGCAGGAGCGCGGCATTCTCTTCGTCGGTCCGGGCGTGGACGTTTACGAAGGCGTGATCGTAGGCGAGCACTCGCGCGACAACGATCTGGATGTGAACGTAGTGCGCGAGAAAAAGATGACCAACATGCGCGCGTCCACAGCCGACGAGGCCATTCGCCTGGTGCCGTACACGACGCTCAATCTCGAGCAGGCGATCGAGTTCATCGCCGACGACGAGTTTGTGGAAGTGACGCCGAAGTCGCTGCGCCTGCGCAAAAAGATTCTGCAGCAGAATAAGCGGCCCAAGCGGTGGGAGAAGGCGGAAGCATTCAGCTAAGGAACGAGAAGGACAACCGCAGATCCTTCGCTCACCACCCCCATGCTGAAGTGCGCATGGGGTCCCGTTCGCTCAGGATGACAACTTAGTTCTGGGGGCCTCGGAGACTTTAGAGGCGCTGCTTTGCATCGAGCACGCGCTCGAGCGCTTCTTCCGCTGTTCGCCCGACAGAAGAGAGATGGCCCATCTTGCGGCCGGGGCGCGGCGCGAGCTTCTCATACAGGTGCAGGCGCACGCCGGGCACGGTGAGCGCGGCGGGGAAATCAGGTTCGCCGTTCTGCCAGAGATCGCCGAGCAGGTTGACGATGGCGCAGGGACTGATCAATTCCGTCGAGCCAAGCGGCAGATTGCATGCGGCGCGGACAGCCTGCTCGAACTGGCTGGTTACGCAGCCGCGCTCGCTCTGGTGATAGCTGTTGTGCGGCCGGGGCGCAAGCTCGTTCACAAAGAGCTCGCCTGAGCGCGTGACGAAGAATTCGATACACAAGAGGCCTTCGATCTTGAGCTTCGCGATCATCTCCGCGGCGATCCTTTCCGCGCGTCGCTCCAAGTCGTCGGGCACGCCGGCGGGCAACACGCTCCAGGCGAGAATCTGGTTTTCATGGTGATTGCGCGCTGCCGGATAGGAGCGCACTTCGCCGGAAGGATTGCGCGCGGCCATCACGCTGATCTCGCAGTCCAGAGCGAGCGCCTGCTCGGCCACGCAAGGCCCCGCTGCGATCAGTCTCAAAGCTTCTTGAAAACCGGCGCCGCGCGCAGCACCCGGCGTGATGCGCGCCTGTCCGCGGCCATCGTAGCCGCCGCGGCCGATCTTCAAGAAAATGTCCTCGCCCAGCGCGCGCACAGCTTCGCTCATCTCGCCCTCGCTGCGCACCACGCGAAAAGGACCGACGGGAAATCCATGCTCGGCGAGCCAGGTTTTTTGCAGCGTCTTGTCCTGGATGATACGCACCGGCTCGACGCCGGGGCGCAGCGGGGCGAGCGCCGCGACCGCCGAAAGCGCGTCAACGCCAATCTGCTCAATTTCCAGAGTGACGGCGTCGGCGCCTGCGGCGAGGCGGCGCGCGGCATCCACGTCATCCCATTTGCCCACGACTACTTCATCGGCAACGAAGCTGGCCGGGCATTTCGCTTGGGGATCCATCACGCGCACGTGGTAGCCCATGGTGCGCGCGGCCATGGCCATCATGCGGCCCAACTGGCCGCCGCCGAGAATGGCGAGCAGGCCGCCGGGTTTCACCATCGAAGAAGTTCGAATGGGTGAAGCTTCGAGGATCACCTTGGCGCTTCCTCGTCCAATTTCCGATCGAGCACTTCCTGCGTGCATGCGGCGCGCCAGGCGGCGAGGCGTTCGTAGAGCGCGGCGTCAGTGGCGGCGAGAATCTCCGCGGCGAGCAATGCCGCATTGGCGGCGCCGGCTTTGCCGATGGCCAGCGTGCCCACGGGAACACCTTTGGGCATCTGCACGATGGAAAGGAGGGAATCGAGGCCGTTGAGCTGTGTGGCGGCGACGGGCACGCCCAGCACCGGCACCAGGGTTTTTGCCGCGAGCATGCCGGGCAGATGCGCGGCGCCGCCGGCTCCGGCGATGATTGCGCGCAGGCCGCGCTCCCGCGCCGTCGAAGCGTACTCGAAAAGCCGGTCGGGGGTGCGATGCGCGCTGACGATGCGCGCTTCATGCGGGATGCCGAGCGCGCGCAGAATTTCAACGGCCGCGGAGAGCACTTCGTAGTCGCTCTTCGAGCCCATCACCACGCCGACCAGCGGCCGCTCGTTCATGAATTCATTATAGGGACTGAAAATCCCTCGCTGCACGAATCACGCTCGACGCTTGAGCCTGTTCGCCGTGCAGGGCGTCAGCGCCGGTGCCAGGCTGCGAGCGCGGCTTCAATCACCGCAAACACCACGCTCAGCGCGGCGAGAAACCCTTTGGCGCGTTGCCAGTTCTGCTCGTGGCGGTCCATGCGGCGTTCGAGCTCGCCCAAACGCCCGCCGCTCCCGTCGCCCACCAGGCCTGCCATCTGCGCCTTGAGCACGCTCAGGTCGCTGAGGACCTGGGCTTCGAATTCGTCCATAATGCGCATATCAGTGGTCAGTAGTCAGTGGTCAGTGGTGAGGGATCAGGGATCAGGGAACGTAGCGCTAGCCGCTCAGAGCGGCAGATTGATGAAGAGGGCGGTTGAAAATTCGGAGTAATTGGGCGGCGAGGAGCCGTCGTACATGCGGATGTAAAAGCGGTCGCTGGCGGAGACGCGCGCGAAGGTGAGCGAGGACGCGGAGCCGCGCAGGACCAGCGTGGGATCTTCGCCGGGCATGAAGGCATAGTCGCGCAGGCGGATCTCGAATCCTCCGCCGGCAGGCGGCGTGGCGCCGGTGTTGATGGTGACGGAGCTTCCGCCGAGCGCGGTGACGGTGAGGGCGTTCAAATTCTCGAGCACCGTGGGCGCAATAGGAGCGGGGAGCCAGGCGTTGGCGGGAACGGTGGAGCTCGAGCGAATGGCGAGATCGTCGGCCCAGTCGTTGGCAAAGGCGATCTCGTAAGCGACAAGGTCAGGGTAGCTGGGGCTGTAGGTCGCCTTGACGGTGCGCACCACCACCTGCGCGTCGAGATCGGCGGAGGGAGCGTTCAGAAGCAGCGCGTCGCCGGGCCAGACGTCGGCGGCAAAGCTCAGGCGCGTGCTCTTGTACGTGCCGCTCCACAGCGCGCTCACGCTGGCAGCGGCCTGCGCCATCACGCCGGCTGCGTTGCGGCAATCGGCAGAGCTGCGCGCAGGCGGACGCGTGACAGAGCCGATCCACGCGGCCACCGAGGGCGAGCCCGCCGCGGCGAGTGCCGCCTGGCTGGCCGTGTTCACCACGCGGCCCACGGCGCGGCCGATGGTGCGATAGCTGACGGCGACGATCTCGCCGGAGACAGGCGCGCTGCCGGTGTAAAACGCAAGCTTGCCGGTGCGCTCGATGTGGCACTCCGCGGCTTCCGCGGTGGTGCCCACGCGGCGCGTATAGGGCGCTCCGCCTGGAGGCGTGCTGACCACCCAGCCGGAGCCGAGGCTGGTGAGATTGAGAGCGCGCATGGAGCCGACGAGATGGATGCTGCTCGCCGGCACCAGCGTGCAGACGCCGGGAAGAAAAGTTACGCCGCCACCGTAGAGGGTGACCGGCGTGGCGCCCACGCCGCCGACGAACTCCTGAATCTCCATCTGGATTTTTCCAGGGCCGAGCGCCGCTCCACCGCCGGCGCTGATGAGGCCGCTATCGCCAAACGAGTAGTAGATCGCCTGGGCGCGCTCGCACTCCGGGCAGTTGACGCGCACCCGCAGCGTGTATTGATTGGCGGGGTTGATGGCGGACGTGGTTCCCGCGGCCGTGCCTTCGATGAGCGGTTGCAGCGTGACGGCTCCGGTGCCCTCGGCTGCGGTCGCCTGAAAACCGGCGGTACAGCCGGAGGCAGTTTCAAGGCCGGAGAAAAAGCCGGCAAGAATGCCGGTGCTGCCGGTCGAAAGCGTCACGCCCACAGCTTCCAGCAGCAGCGTGCCGCCCATCTCGATGGGATCGAGCCAGGCGAGCAGCGTTTGCCCATCGATGCCGTTGCCTCCGCTCATGGCGAGGCCGTTGGCGCCCAGAGTCAGATAGCCGGATCCTCCGGTGACACCCCACAGCGCCAGATCGATTTGCGGCTCGTTGAAGAGCTCGCTGATGAGGGTGGTCTTCGAGGTCGGCGGAAAGAACGGGTCCTCTGCAAGGTCGAATTCGGTAGTTGCGCCGTCGCCGAGAAAATACTCGGTGACATAGGCCACCGGCTCATTTTCTCCGCAGACGGTGACGTCGTTGGCCAGCGCGCGATTGACGCTGGCGGTGAAGGCGAGGCTCGAGAGCGTAAGGCTGCCGTCGGTCTCATTGAGCGCGTGCACGGTGGATTGAATGGAAGTGAGCGTGAGCGCTCCGCTGAGCGCGCGGTAGGCAGCGCGCGCCATGCCCGCGATCTCGCCGGCGCTCGTGCTCCAGTTGGCGCCGTGTTCCGGAGCGTAATTGGCGACCGCCGTGGAGAGCGTGAGTCCTGCCGTTGACAACGCCGCGGAGCCGGAGTGCGCGACCAGCGAAGCGAGGAGGGCGCCGGCGGTTTCTCCGGTCGCTCCCGCCGTCGGCGGCATGAGCAGTTGATCGAGCAACAACTCGTCGCTGACCGCCTGAATGGCTATGCGATAGCGCGGGCCTTCGAGGCCGAGGCCGGCATACTCAGGCAGCGGCGAAACGGCGATGTAGCCGGTGAAGTAGATTGTGCCGTCGTCGCCGGTGACGCCGAGAGACTGAAAGCGCGCGGGCGCGGCGAGAGCGCCGTTGGCTGCAAGCGTGAGCCAGAGCTGGCAGATGGAAGGCTCATTGAGCTTGCGCGCGATGGTGAGCGGATGAACGGCGTCGAGGGCGGAGGTGTAATCCTGGCCCTGAATCGTAATTTTCATCTTTACCCTCAGAGTGGAAAGGCAGCGGCTTGAAAAGGAGAAAGCCGCAGATCCTTCGACTTCGTTTGCCGCGAAGTGCGCGGCAAACTTCGCTCAGGATGACAATTCAAGGAATTGCTCAAACCTGAGACAACAGTGCAGTGTCAGACCAGCGCGTTGGGCGCGGGGAGAAAACTTCTGTAGCAGACAACGCGCTCGCCGTCGAGCGGGTCGGTGACAGGCAGCGCGAGAAACTGCGCTTTGAGCAGAATGCGCGATGGGCCAGGCTGATTTTTTCCGTTGAGCGGAAGGCTGACTTCCTCGGCGCCGCTCATGGTTTGCAGGCGCGGATAGTAGAAAAAGATGCGCTCGCGCTGGCTGCCCTCGAGAAGAAACAGCGCGGACCACTCCTGGTAGAAACTGCCGCCCTCGCGATCCACAAAGCCGAGGAGAACCTGGACTTTCTCACCCGATGCGGGCGCGCCGCCGGGCAGGGGCTCAGCCAGCGTGAGGCCACTGCTCGAGACCTGCGTGACGAACCCGATGTTGAAGGTGACGCGGCGGATGTAGTTGACGTCTGTGAGCGCCGTGCGCACGTAGGCTCCGGAGACGGGCGTGCCCACGAAGCCGGTCTGGGCGATGTAATCCACATCGACGGCGACGAGGTTGCCGGGAGAGAATTTGGCCGCATCTGTGGGCGCGAGGAGGATGGAGGTTGCCGTCGAGCCGCTCAGGGGAACGACGGCGGCTGCGGCCTGGGCGCCATCTGCGGCCGGAGCGCCACCGCTGGCGGGGGCGAGCAGATTCATGTGCTGCGAGCCGGTGGCCAGCGCCATAGTCAGCTTGGTCCAGCTCAGGAATTCGAGGCTTATCTGTGCTTCGAGAGTCTCGCGCACCTGCTCGAGCGGCGCAGCCGGAATGCCGGTGAGAATGGGCGCGGTTTTGCTCAACGGCTTGCGCGCGAAACTCTGAATCCAGCCCAGGCCGATCCAGGGCGACGGAGGCGAATCGGGATTGAAGGAGCCCTGCTCTGTGGGATCGAAGAGCGACGGCGCTTGCGCGGCACGATTTACGGGCGCAAAGTACGCGCGCGCGCGGCGCGCCACCGGCGCCGGCGCAAGGAAGCAGGTTGATGCCATGGGTCGTCCTTTGTGAGGGACTACGGACTAGGGAACAAGGGAACAAGGGAGCACGTCAGCGAGTTAGCAAAGCAGCGGGTCAGCGAGTCAGCGAGTAGGCACGTGGGCGCAGGAGTAGGCAGTTCGCGGTTTCACTCTCCCTGTTCCTGATAGCTGAGGACGGTGACGCGGGCGGAGCGGCTGAGTTTGTCGCGTAAGACAACGATGGGTGTGAAGACCGGCTCATCCCAGAAGACCTGCGTGAGCATGGCAGCCGGCGGCGTGGCCGTGTAATTGAGCTTGGGCGTGCAGAAGGGCTCGATCATGGCAAGCATCTCTTCGTCCATCTCGCTCAGGGCGCGGCCGCGATCGAGGCCGCCGAAGCTTTGCGTGCCGCAGGTCTGGTAGAGAATCTCGCAGTCTTCGGCGGCCATGGTGGAGGCGAGGTCCATGTCGACGGCGAGGCCGAGCCAGCGCAGGATGAAGACGTCGTTGGGTAGCTGGCCGAAAGGCGCTTCGGCTTCTTC
>JASHTS010000270.1 GCA_030040425.1 Acidobacteriaceae bacterium
CCCTAGCAGGCGCCTCAGTCGCCGCGGCAGAACGAGCGCTCAGGCTGTTACAGTATCAGGAAAACCGGCGCGCCCTCCACCCCGGCTGCCGGCCTTCGCCGCACAGCGCACGCCATGAACCGCGAGTATCACAAGGGTTATTCAAATCGCCTGGGCCGGGAGATGGAGCTTCTCGTCTTCGGCCACACCGGCCTGCCCGTGATTGTCTTTCCCACCTCCGGCGGCCGCTTCTTCGAGTTCGAGGATCGCGGCATGGTGGGTGCGCTCTCTGATCGCATCGAGGGCGGCCACGTGCAGCTCTACTGCGTCGATTCGGTCGACAACGAAAGCTGGTACAACCGCAACGTCCCTCCCCGCTGGCGCATCGCCCGCCACGTACAGTTCGAGAGCTACATTCTTGAGGAAGTTCTGCCTTTCCTGCGCCGGAAAAATGCCGATCCCCATCTCGTCGCCCTCGGCTGCAGCTTCGGCGGTTACCACGCCGCCAACATCGCCCTCCGCCATCCCGACCGCTTCACCGGCATGCTCGCCATGTCCGGCGCCTTCGATCTCTCCCGCTTTCTCGACGGCTACTACGACGACGACTGTTACTTCAACCTGCCCACCCACTATCTCCCCAATCTCACCGATCCCTGGTACTTCGAGCGCTATCAGCGCAATTCCTATGTCCTCGCCAGCGGCTGGGACGATCAGTGCCTGGGCCAGAACCAGAACCTCGACCGCATCCTCTCCTCCAAAGGAATTCCGCATCGCTTCTATGTTTGGGATTCCCACAATTCCCATGACTGGCCCACCTGGCAGCGCATGGTGCAACATTACCTTTGAGAAGCCTGCCGGAAATTCATCTCGGGAGATGTAAAAGATGAGCGCGCAGAATCCCTACGACAGCTTCCTCGACGGCCGGCCGCTCGAGGAGATCGTGGCCGCAACTCCACGCGAGATCGCGGAGTGTCTCAAGGCAATCGGCGCGGACGAGCAGAAAAGGCCCGCGCCCGGCAAATGGAGCGCCGCGGAGATCGTTTGCCATCTCGCCGACTGCGAGATCGTCTTCGCCTTCCGCCTGCGCCAGACGCTGGCGGAAGACAACCCCACCATCCAGCCCTTCGATCAGGACCACTGGGCGAGAATCTATTCTGGCGTGCCGGCCGCACTCGCGCTTGAAAGCTTCTCTGCTCTGCGAAAATGGAATCTTCAGGTCATCCGCGACGCGCTGCCGGCCAACGCCGCCCGCAAGATGACGCATCCCGAGCGCGGCGCCATGACCTTTCAGACCATCGTCGAGACCATGGCCGGCCACGACCTCAATCACCTCGCGCAACTGCGCAGGCTCGCCGGCGTTGCCTCTTCCTGAAGGCGCTCGTCGCGGCAGCCGGGGAGAAAAGGAGGACAACATCCATGAAGCGAATCGGCGTGCTCTTCGGCATGGAAAACAGTTTTCCCGGCGCACTGGTGGAGCGCATCAACGCCAAAAACGTCGACGGCATCGAAGCCGAATTTGTCCGCACCGGCGCCGTCGCGCTCTCCTCCGAGCCGTGTTACTCCGTCATCGTCGATCGTATCTCGCACGACATTCCCTTCTACCGCGCCTTCCTCAAGCACGCCGCGCTGAACGGAACGATCATTATCAACAATCCCTTCTGGTGGTCGGCCGACGACAAGTTCTTCAACTACACCCTCGCCCAAAAACTCGGCGTGGCCGTTCCGCCCACCGTAATTCTGCCTCACAAAAAGCACCCCGAAGGCACCACCGACCGCTCCATGCGCAATCTCGAGTTTCCTCTCGACTGGGACGCGGTCTTCAGCGCTGTGGGCGAGCACGGCTTCATGAAGCCCGTCAACGGCGGAGGCTGGCGCGACGTGCACCACATCCGCAGCCGCGAGGAATTCTTCCGCGCCTACGATCAGTCGCGCGACCTCTGCATGATGTACCAGAAGGCCGTCAACTTCGACGAGTACTTCCGCTGCTACGTCGTGAATCAAGACAAGGTGCACATCATGCCCTACGATCCGCGCCGGCCGCATGCGGAGCGCTACGTGCAGAACCCGCCCGCGTATGACAAGAAGCTCCTCCAGCGCGTGGAGAAGGACGCGCTCACCCTCTGCCGCGCCCTCGGTTACGATCTCAACACGGTCGAGTTCGCCGTCGAGAACGGGGTTCCTTACGCCATCGATTTCATGAATCCCGCGCCTGACGCCGATCTGCACTCCGTCGGCGCGGCCAACTTCGAGTGGATCGTCGAGCAAGTAGCTCAAATGGCCATTGCCCAAGCGCAGCAGGCGCCCCACCTTCCCGAACTGCGCTGCTCGGCCTTTCTCGGCGGCGCGCCGGCGAAAACCGCGAAGAAGCGCGCCCCCTCCGCCCGAAAGAAAACCGCCACGGCAAGGCGTCTCAAATCTCCGGCGCCCTGACCGCTCACCGCAAGCATCGATCCCAGCTCCTGCGGCGGAGCGGGCATCTCCTGATCGGGTTCCGTTCCCTTCGGCAACAGCGTGGCCCTGAGCCACTTCGCCCTTTCCTATCCGGCATCGCACTGGCGATCCGTTGCCCCATCTTTTTCGCGTCCGCCGCGGCGGATGCGGAAAGGGTTGGATAGAAGGAACAGCGAATCTCCGCGCACCTGTTGATTCGCCTCCTGATTTCCAGGCTGGTCTCGCGGCCCTCGAAACGGTATCCTGAATCCGCATGAGGGCCGCTCCAACCTGCATTGAGGTTGCGTCTTGACCGCGCCGCGTCTCGGCGGAAGCTTCGCTGCCGTCAACCGCTTCGTTGCGGAGATTGAAGCGGCGGCCGCGGGCTCAGGCCGGCTCAAGCCTGGCTACGTGCTCGCCGGCGACGAAGTCTTTCTCCTCGACCGCTGCCGCGCCGCGGTGCTCCAAGCCTTCGTTGCGCCCGACCTGCGCGACTTCTGCCTCTCCGACCTCGATCTCGCCGGCTCTTCGATCTTCGAGATTCTCGACCGTGCCCAGACGCCCTCGCTCATGGCGCCGTTCCAGGTGATCTTTGTGCGCAACCTGCGCCAGCTTTACACGCGCGGCCAGAAGAAAGAAGAATTCGCCGCCCTTGATCGCTACTTCCGTTCGCCCAACCCGCAGGCGCTTCTGCTCTTCATCGCCGACTTCCTGCGCATCCCCTTCGACGCCCGCCGCATGGACATGGACGACAAGAACCGCTACGAGCGCCTCACGGAAACGCTCGGCGAGCACTGCGGCATGGTGGAGCTGGCGCGCGTGGGCGAGGAAGACGCCATGCGCTGGGCCGTCGCCGCCGCGCAGAACGCGGGTTTGCGCCTGGAGCCCGACGCCGCGCGCGAGCTCGTCGACGCGCTCGGCGCCGATATGATGCTCATCGCCTCGGAGCTCGAAAAGCTGCTGCTCTATGCGGAAGGCCGCGGCAAGATTTCGCTGGGCGATGTCGAGACCATGGTTCTCGGCGCCAAGCAGCGCTCTCTCTACAAGCTCACCGATGCCATCAGCGCCCGCGACCGCGTGCGCGCCCTCGCGCTTCTCCACGGCCTGCTCGCCAGCTCCGATGCCGGCGAAGACTCCGCCATCGGCCATCTCTACATGCTCGCCCGCACCTTCCGCCAGATGCTTGTGATCCTTGAGAAGAATGTGCGCGACTCGCGCGCCATCTGGCAGGCGCTGTGGCAGGGCTTCCGCATTCCGCCCTTCGCCGCCGACGACCTCATCCGCCAGGCCCGCCGCTACAAGAGCCGCCGCGAACTCACCCGCGCGCTGCGCCTCGTCGCCCGCGCCGATCTCGAGCTGCGCTCCTCGCCGCCCGACAAGCGCCTCGTCCTCGAGCGCCTCATCTACGAGCTCGCCTCCGAGCCCCAACCCGCCGCGCTCGCCTGGGCGCCGGCGCAGCTCTCCTTTGAAACCTGACTCCCGCACGCCGGGAGCACAATGGTTCCATGCACGCGTTCGCGCACTACATCACGCCGGCAAACGTCCTCGCCGCGCTGCTCGCGCTTCTCCCCTATCTCGCCGTCGCGCTTTTTCCCCAATTCCTCGCCGCGCGCGTTGACGCCCTGCCCCACGCGGTCAAGCTCCTCGGCCCCGCGCTGCTTGCGGTCCCATACCTTCTCCTCACCGTCGCAACCGGCACCTTCCACTGGCAGGGTTGCACGCTCTATGCCGCGCTTCCCGTCTGCATCGCAGTCCTGCTCGGTCAGGCCGCCGAGTTCGATCCGGCACAGCGCGGCAACTGGCGCGACTTCCTGATCCTCCTTGTTCTCGGTCTCTCCGTCGACCTGCGCTGGTTTGAGGGCGCCTGGCCTGCGCATCTCGCCATCTTCAACAAGATTCTTCTTCTCGACGCCGGTATCTACGGCTTCGTTCTCGTGCGCAAGCTCGAGGGGGTCGGCTTCGATCTGCGCCTCCGCGGCCTCGATCTCGCCATCGGCCTGCGCGAAACCGCCTTTTACACGCCCATCGCTCTCTTCCTTGGCCTGGGACTCGGCTTTCTGCACTTGCATCGCGCCTGGCCCGGCTTCCTGCCCATCGCCGGCGCATGGTTCTTCACCTTTTTCTTCATCGCCGTGCCGGAGGAGCTCTTCTTCCGCGGATGGCTCCAGAATTTGCTCGAGCGGCGCATCGGCCGCACGCCCTCGCTCCTGCTCACGGCCGCGCTCTTCGGCCTGGCCCACTTCAACAAGCGCGCCGTTCACTTCAACTGGCGCTACGTTCTGCTGGCCGCCATCGCCGGGCTCTTTTATGGCCGCGCCTGGCGACGCGATCGCCGCGTCGGCGCCTCGGCCATTACGCATGCCTCCGTCGATTCCATCTGGTCTCTATGGCTTCGGTAACCGGTGTTCCAGAGGATAAGCATGGTGCCCATTCCGGTGATGGTAGCGAAGATACCCCAGGCCCACGCGCATGTTGTGATCCATCGGGCCGGGAATCGTCATCGCGATGGCAACCCCGAGAATGGCGTGCGCCAGGGCCAGCGGATATAAATTGCGGTAGCGCAGAAACAGCAGGCAGGTGCACAGGCCCCAGACAAAGGTGACCGGCGCCAGAAACGCGCTGGGCACGTGCGCCAGCGCAAACAGCAGCGCCGCCGCCGGCGCGGCCATCCACGCGCGGGGCATGACGCGCAGAAACCGCAGCAGAAAAAAGCCCTGCAACAGGAACTGCTGCACGCCCGCCCAGATCGCGTACGCGCAATAGGTGGCGAGAAATGCGAGCGGCCCGGCCGGAAGCTTCAGCGTGTGGAAATGCGCGGCCACACCCATCGCCGTGCCGGCCAGGACCAAGGCCGCGCCCGCAATCCACAGCGAGCGCCAGAAATTCGCGCGCCGCAGCCCCATCGCCGCAAACCCTTCGAACGACGCAAAGATCAGCGCCAACACGCCGGCCGCGGCCACCCACCAGAGCACGCTTTGCCAGGGCCGCGGTGTCCAGATCACCGCCAGAATCAGGCCGTAGGCAATCGCGATCTCCGCAAGATCGCGCCGTTTCGACCCTCCTTCAACGGCGCGGCCCGCATATGACGAAGCTGCTGCTCCAGCCATGAATCGATGGTAAGGCAGCTTGCACCGCGAACGCGATGCGCGCGCACTATTCCAGAATTACTTCCCGCTCCGGCTGGTGGCCGCGTACGGTCATCGCCACAGCCGCGCCGACAATGAGCGCGCCGCCCAGCCATGCATACGAGCCCAGCCGTTCGCCCAGCAGCTCCACGCCAAGAATCGAACCCAGCGCCGGCTCGATGTTCAGGAAAACTCCCGCCCGCGAAGCCGGCACATGATGGATCCCCCAATTCCACAGCAGCGTGGTGGCCGCGGTGCAGAACAATCCTCCAACAGCCAGCGCAGTCCACGCCGTCAGGCTCACGTGTTCCACCGGCACCGGATCGGCGTGTATGCGCGTCAGCGGCTCGAGTGCCATCGGCCCCAGCACGATCACCAGAAGCATCGCCGTTCCCGAAAGAATCGTGTAGGAGGAAACCACCTTCGGGCTGACGGTTTCCATCAATTTCTTGCTCAACAGCACCCATACCAGCGCCGTGATCAGCGAGATCAGCACCAGCAGGTCGCCCCCCAGAGTCGGAGTCTCGTTGCCCGTGGTGGCATGGCTGCCGCCCAGCGCCACCAGCGCTACGCCCGCTGTCGAAGCCAGCAGCGCCATCCACCCGAACCACTCCAGCCGCTCGCCCGCAAACGCTGCAGCCGCGCCGGCCAGCAGCACCGGCATGGTGCCCACCATCAGCGAAGCATGGCTCACCGTGGTGTGCTCGAGACCCTGAAACTGGAGCAGGAATTGAATCGGAATGCCGAAGGCCGCGGCCAGCAGCAGCGTCCGCCATTCGCCCGCCGTCAGCCGCACCCGGTTGCGCAGCGCCACCGGAAGCATGCCCAGCGTGGCAAACAGAAACCGGTAGAGCACCATCGGCTCCACGCCCATCTCGTTAAGCGCCAGCCGGCCCCAGAAAAAGCCCGTGCCCCACAGCGTTCCGGCCAGGGCGCAGGCGCCGTACCCCAGCAACCCCACGCTCCCCGGGTTGACGCTCCTTCGATCTGCGCTTTGCCGGCTCGCTGTTGACTCACGCATCGCAAATCTAGAGTCGCATATGCACCGCGCGCTACAGTCCAAACCCGATTCGATATATCCTAGGGTGAAGCGCAGAACAATGGTTTCAAACGGCAGCAACCGCGGCGAGAAGGTCCCCAGCCTCAAGCTGACGGTGGTCCAGTACGGCATTCTGCTCATGATGCTGGCTTTAGCCGGGGGCCTCTGGCGCCTGCAGGTGCTGGGCGCGCAGAATTACCGCGCCCTCGCCGAGCAAAACCGCATCCGCAAAGAGCCCATCATGGCCCCCCGCGGCAAGCTCTTCGACCGCGAAAAAAGGCTCATCGTCGATAACTATCCCTCCGTCTCCTGCTTCCTGGTTCGCGAGCAGAGCCATAGCGTCGAGGCCGATTTGCCGCTGATCGCCCGCGGCCTCAACCTCGATCTCGACCAGTTGCGGGCCACTATCCATCGCTACCGCTCCTCGCCCGGCTATCAGCCCATCCCCATCAAGGAAGACATCACCGCTGACGAGCAGGCCTTCATCGCCGCCCATCGCAATGAGCTCCCCGAGCTCGAGACCATCGACGAGGAGCGCCGCCTCTACCCGCGCGACGGCTTCGCCGCCCATCTCATCGGCTACGTGGGCGAAGTCAGCGAGGACGATCTCAACAATCCCCGCTTCGCCTACTACGAGCCCGGCGACGTGGTGGGCAAAGCCGGCGTCGAAGAGACCTACGATGCCCTGTTGCGCGGCACCGACGGCAGCCGCGATGTCATCGTCGACAGCCATGGGCGCGAGGTCGGCTACCTGCGCACCCAGCACGCCATCCCCGGGCAGGATCTTTATCTCACCATCGACAACGACATTCAGCGCGCCGCCGAAGAGGCTCTCGGCGACCGCGAAGGTGCCGTGGTGGTCATGAACCCGAAGAATGGCGAGATTCTCGCCATGGTCTCCCACCCCGCTTACGATCCCAATGAGTTCGCCGTCAAGATCAACCGCGCCGATTGGAACAAGCTCATCACCGATCCCGAGCATCCCCTCATGAACCGCGCCATCCAGGCCCAGCTCGCGCCCGGATCTACATTCAAAATCCTCATGTCGCTGGCTGGACTGCAGGAAGGCGTCGCCCAGAATATGCATGTCTTCTGCGCCGGCGGCGCCACCTTTTACGGCCACTTCTACGCCTGCGACCGCCATCACGGCATGGTCGACATCGAGCACGCCATCCCCTGGTCCTGCGACACCTATTTCTACACGCTGGCCAACCGGCTCGGCATCGATACCATCGCCCGCTACGCCCACAGTGTCGGTCTGGGCGAGAAGACCGGCATCGATCTGCCCAACGAAGCCACCGGCACCGTGCCCTCCACCGAGTGGAAACTCAAAAACTTCCACGAGAAGTGGTTCGCCGGCGAGACCATCTCCGTCGGCATCGGCCAGGGCGCCGTCACCGTCACGCCCATTCAGTTGGCGCGCTACATCAGCGGGATTGCCTCGGACGGCCACTTTGTCCGCCCGCACGTGGTCGATCCCTCCCAGTTGCCGAAGAACTTCCGCGAGTCGCTGCTCGACCAGTTTCCCGGCTCCGGTGACGCCACCATCCCGCTGGATCCGGACACCTGGATGATCATCACCAACGGCATGGCCGGGGCCACCGACCCCACCATGGGGGGCACCGCCGCCGCCTCGCATCTCGATGGCGTCGATTTCGCCGGCAAAACCGGCACCGCGCAGGTGGCCAGCCATGAGGCCCTCGAGCACATGGGCCACGGCGTCGATACCCGGCCCAACGGCTGGTTCGTCGGCGTCATTCCCCGCCGGAACCCCGAGTTCGTTGTCTGTGTGCTTTGGCAACATGGCGACTGGGGCTCCAACGCCGCCCGCCTCGCCGCGCAGGTGGCCACCGTCTACGTGAACAAGCAGCGCAGGCTCGAGGGCAACGTCCTTGAAAAAGCCGACGGCTCCAAACCCGCCTCCGCACTCGGTTCGGGTCCCGTCGAGATGGGCGCCGTCTGGTCTGAGTCCCGTCCCTTCAACCGTTCTGAAGACGCCGAGTTTCATGGCGGCCATTTCTTCATCGATCCCGGCCCCTCGGACGCCCGCCCGGCGGAAAAGAACCTGGCCGGTATCCTCGCCGCGTCCGCGGCCGGGTCTCTCGCCGGCGCGGTCCCGGCGCTGCCCGCGTGGCTGCCCGCTTCTTCCCTCCGCTTCCGTCGCTCGCCGCTCAGGCCCGCGCACTTCCTGAAAGACACGCACTGATGCGCCGCTTCCTCAGCTTTCGCGATTTCGACTGGTGGCTTGTGCTTCTGCTGCTCGCCATGTGCTGCGTCTCGCTGGTAGAAGTGCGTTCCACCACCGTGCACACCCGATTCGCGGCCTTTGAATCGAGGCAGATCTTCTGGTTTTCGGCGGGCTTCGTGTTGATGTTCGCCTTCTCGAAGGTCGACTACCATCGCATTCTCGACTGGGCTCCGTGGGCCTACGGTTTCGGGCTGATTTCGCTGGCAGCCATCTTCACCCCCCTCGGCCATAACGCCCTGGGAGGCAGGCGATGGATCAAGCTCGGCCCCATTCTCTTTCAGCCCTCCGAACTGGTGAAACTGGTGCTCGTGATGGTCGTGGCTCGCTACTTCGCCAACCTGGGCGGCCGCAACCTCACCTGGAAGGAGATCTTGAAGGCCCTGCTGCTGGTGGGCATTCCCATGGCGCTGGTCTCCAAGCAGCCCGACATGGGAACCACCCTCACTTATTTCCCCATCCTCGCGGCAGGGTTGTTTCTGGGCGGGATTAACCTCCGGCAGGCTCTCATTCTGACACTATGCGGAGTGGCGCTGGCGGTGGGCGTGGTCTCGAGCGGCAAAATGCACTCCTACCAGAAGGGCCGCCTGACCAGCTTCATGAACCCCGATGCCGACCCTCGCGGCTCCGGCTACCAGGTCCGCCAGTCGCTCATCGCCGTCGGCGACGGCGGCATCTGGGGCAAGGGAACCGAGAAGGGTACCCAGACCCAGGGCTACTTTCTGCCCATCCCCTACACCGACTTCATCTTCGCCGCTTTCAGCGAGGAGCACGGCTTTGTGGGCGCGGTTTCCGTTCTACTGCTATACTTTTTCATATTGATGCGTTTGATCCAAAACGCTCAAACAGCCTCTGACCTGTCCGGTTCTCTGATTATCATGGGAATCGTGGCTGTGTTGACCTTCCAGATCGCGGTCAACGTGGGCATGGTCATCGGGTTTATGCCGGTCACCGGAATCCCTTTGCCGTTAATGAGCTACGGCGGGTCTTCGGTATTGTTTACGTTCCTGGCGCTGGGCGTGGCGATGAATGTGCGCATGCGCCGGTTCGTCAACTAGGCGTTCCTGGTTTGGGCGTTCTGGTCCTCCGCGGATCGAGCGCACGGTTTTGCACTTGGTTTTTGCTCTTGCTCCGGTGAAGAAAAGTCCCGCCTGCAGGAGAGAAAGATTTTGAGTTTCGCGGGCCAGGTCCTGATGGACCGCGCCCGGCAGGATTGGGTTCATGAGCAGGCAGAGAGGGGAAAAACGGTTCTCCGCGCGGCCGCAGTTTGCCGCCCGGTGGCCGAACGGCCTCGTCCCCCCTGGCAGGTTGGCCACAACTCTCTGTATACGGATCGCCGCACTTCAAGGCTTGTTCGGCTCGCCTGGTTTGGGCTTCAACGCGGGTTCGCCCGCCGCCGCATCCAGGCCGCCGCATCGGCATTTACAGGTCGTCCCTTCCGCCCATTCCCTCGCCTCCCGGTTGCGCGTGTTTCCATCGGACTTGCCGCGGTTTCCGGCTGCCTTGAGCCGCCGGACGGAAAGGTACGATGGCAAAAGAAATTTGTATCTCCTCCACGCCGCATGAGACGCGGCTGGCCATTCTTGAAGACGATCAACTCGCGGAAATCTATTACGAACGCGAAAACGAGTACACCCTCGCCGGCTCCATTTACAACGGACGCGTCACCCGCGTCCTCCCCGGCATGCAGTCGGCCTTCGTCGACCTCGGCCTGGAGCGCGACGCCTTCCTTTATGTAACCGACTTCGTCGAGCTCGAAGATCAGGAAGACACGGAAGAAGTCGAGCGGGCCGCGGTCAGCGGCGCTTCGCGGCCGCCGCGCGAGGTGCGGCACGGCAATGGCCGCCACGGTGAGGATCACGAGCAGCCCGCGCGCTCCGGCGATCGCGGCGGCCGTCAACCCTCGGAACGCCGTGGTCCGGAACCCCGCATCCCCGAACCACGCATTGTCGAGGTGCCCGTCGACGAAGCCGCCGGCGCATCGGTCTCGCCGTCCTCGCCCGAGTTCGAAAGGGCGGGTGAAGACGATCAACAGCAGCAGGGCGGACGGCGCTGGCGCGGACGCCGCCATCGCCGCGGCGGACGCGGTCCGTCGCATACGGTTGAAACGCAGGCTCCCGCCGTTCCTTCCCTTCAGGAAGAAGTCCCCTCATTGGAATCGGAAAGCGAAGCTCCTGCGGAGTTTCACTCGAGCGAGCCGCAGCGCGCGCCCCGCACGCCGGCCTTCGTCCTGCCCGGTGAATCGCTTTCCAAATACGGCGGCGCCCCTGCCGCCGAGGCGCCAAGAGGCGCGGCTCCCATTCCGCCGCGCCCGGCTTCCACTTCGAGACCCTCCACCCTGATTGAATCGCCCCTCACCTGGGACGGCAGCGGTCTGCTGCCCGGCGAGTCGCTCTCCGCGCATCGCCGCCACGCCGATCTCCCGGCAGAAGCCGCGCCCGTCTCTACGCCCGGAGCGGGCGCCGAGCCCCAGACCTCCACATGGAAGTCTTCCCCTCGCCCCGCAGGTACGGAGGAGTTGCTCGAGGGCGAGCCCCAAACTCCGGCCGAAGAATCGGCGCCGCCTTCGCTCAGTGAGATCGAGTCCGCGCCGCATCAGCTCTCCCACGAGTTCTACCATGAGCACTCCGCCGCCGATTCGGTGGGCGTGCGCACGGAAGAAGAGCCCCGCGTGGAAGATGATCTTGCCGAAGAGGAGTTTTTCTTGGATTCGGATTCGGCAACCGCCGGCAGCGAATACCGCGCCGAGGACGAAATCGACGGCGACGCCTCCGCTTCGCACCGCATCGATCCCGCTTCGCCCAGCGGATTCCGTCTCTTTGGCCTTGGCGGCAAAAAGAGATCGGAGCCGGATACACCCCAGGCGCCGCTTCAGCCCGAGTCAGGAGCCGCTCCGCCTGCCCGAACCGCGGCTGCTCCCGCCGCTTCCGCGTACACCCCCGGCCAGGGCCTCATCGAGGAAGAGCTGATCGAGGGCGACGAACTCGAATCCGCGCCGCACCGCCGCGCTGCCGCCGAGCACGATCTCGACGACTACGAGGAAGAAACCCTCCCCACGCAGATCCGCTCCGGCGACCTGGGCGAGATGCTCCAGGAAGCTCACCTCGATCACAAAATCCAGTTGACCATCGCCGAAAAGAACGGCGATGACGAGGAAGGCTTCGACATCGAGGAAGATGAGGAGGAAGAACCCGCGTCCGAAGCGCAGCCTGCGCCCGGCCAGCCACGGCGCGACCGCGGGGACCGCGGTGGACGCGGCCGTCGTGGCCGCGAGCGGCAGGGCCAGGGCCAGCGCCGTGGTCCCTCGCGCCGGTCGGCGCAGACCTCTGATCTGCCCATCATCTCCGACCTGCTCAAGCCCGGCCAGGAGATTCTTGTCCAGATCGCCAAGGAGCCCATCGCCAAGAAAGGCGCGCGCATCACCAGCCACATCGCCCTCCCCGGCCGCTTCCTGGTCTTCATGCCCACGGTCACGCACGTCGGCGTCAGCCGCAAGATCGCCAGCGACGAAGAACGCCACCGCCTCAAGCGGATTCTCGTCAACGAGCGCGGCGATTCCTCCGGCGGCTTTATCGTGCGCACCGCCGCCGATGGCGCATCGGAAGACGAATTGCGCGCCGACCTGCGCATGCTCATGAATCATTGGGATGAGATCAAGCGCCGCTCCGAATCCTCCAAGTCCCCGGCCCTCATCTCCCACGATCTCTCCCTCATCGAGCGCATCCTGCGCGACCAGGTGAGCGACAGCTTCTCCAGCATCTGGGTCGATTCGCAGGACGACTACGAGCGCATCGTCCGCTTCCTCAACCGCTTTTCGCC
>JASHTS010000271.1 GCA_030040425.1 Acidobacteriaceae bacterium
CGGAGCGTATCCCATGTCGCAGCTGGTCCAGGCTGCGGACGGAAACTTTTACGGAACGGAATACTTTGGTCCCAACGCAACTTGGGAGGGGGGATGCGGGGCGGACGGGGACTGCCCCGCGGAAGTCTATCGGGTAACCCCTGCCGGGGAGGTCACGCCGGTCTACACCTTATCGCCCATCCCACCGTCAATCGGCGAAATTGACGATGGATTATACGTCGGATCGGACGGCAATCTCTATGGCACGGATTCCCAGGGCGGCGTTGACGGCGGTGGCAGCATCTATAGAATTTCGCTGGATGGGACCGTAAATGTTCTCTATAGCTTCCCAGATAATCCCACTGACGCAGATCCTGCTCCCTATGGCTCAGTTCCCCTGTCGCGCCCGATGCAGGGATCGGACGGCAATTTCTATGGGACAGCCGCGTTTGGCGGTCCCATTGCTGGCTCTAATACCGGAACCGTCTGGAAACTGGCCGTCTCGCCACCGCTTCCGGCGCCGGTCATTCTCACGCTAAGCCAGCAGAATATCCAGCCGAATCAAAGTGTGACCCTGAATTGGTCGGTCGCGAACGCTTACAGCACGACAATGCAGCAGTGCTACGCCTTTATTCAGGGTTCTCCGACGGGCGCGGGAGCGTGGACCGGGCTCCAGACGGGCACATTCGATGCGACTCAGAACCCGCCCTACAGCGGATCTGCAACCATAACTCCGACCGCAGACGGAGTTTACACATACGCCCTCACGTGCGGTGGCATGGAGTCCGCCTTTGCCACTTTGATCGTTGGCGCTCCGCCCACCCTGAGCGTGACAACAGAAAGCCTGCCTGCGGGGCAGGCAGGTACTGCCTACGCCCAGACCCTGCAGGCCAGCGGCGGTGTCGCTCCCTACACTTGGAGCATCGGTTCAGGAGCTTTGCCCACGGGATTGTCGCTGGCGCCCGGCACAGGGGTCATCTCAGGCACGCCAACAGCACCGGGCACCGCCAGCTTCACAGTCCAGGTGAAAGATGCGGAAAGCACGCCACAAAGCGCAACGCAGAATCTGACCATCACCATTTCTCCAGTGCCACTCGCAGTCAGTACCACCCAGCTTCCAAGCGGAAGTGAGGGAGTAGCCTACTCACAGACCTTAGTAGCAACTGGTGGTATCACTCCCTATTCCTGGAGCATTACTAGCGGGACTCTTCCAACGGGGCTTTCGCTCTCCTCAAGTTCGGGCACGATTTCGGGCACGCCGACCTCTCCAGCCACCTTCGTGTTCACTGTTCAGGTGAAGGATTCGGAAAGCACACCTCAGACGGCAACGGCAGGTTTGAACATCGTGGTGAACGCGTCGGCGGTGACGATCACGACCTCCAGCTTGCCCGGTGCGACAGTAGGCGCTGCGTACTCGCAAACTCTTGAAGCCAGCGGTGGGGTTGGTCCGTATGCATGGAGCGTGGTCTCGGGAGCCTTGCCCGCGGGCTTGTCGCTGGCCACAAGCACAGGGGTCATCTCCGGGACACCAATCGCGGCCGGAACTGCCAGCTTTAGCGTCCAGGTCAAGGACTCAGAGAGTACGCCCCAGAGTGTAATTGCCACGTTCAGCATCACGGTCAATCTTCCACCGGCGGCGGCTACACCGATATTTTCACCGTCGGCCGGGACGTACACCTCAGCGCAAAAGGTGACGATCGGCGACGCCACAAGTGGTGCGACGATCTACTACACGACGAACGGCACGACGCCGACCACCTCGTCGACCGAGTATATCGGACCGGTTACTGTAGGCAGCACAGAGACGATTGAGGCCATCGCGACGGCTAGCGGCTACTCGACGAGCGCCGTGGCCTCAGCGACTTATACGATTAACCTTCCAGAGGCGGCGACGCCGACCTTCTCTCCTGCTGCAGGAACCTACACTTCGGCGCAAACGGTAACGATCGGCGATTCAACCCCCAACGCAACAATCTACTACACGACGAACGGAGCCACGCCGACGACAAGCTCGGCCGTCTACTCCGGCCCGATCACGGTATCCTCGTCGGAGACCATCGAGGCCATTGCTGCGGCCAGCGGTTACACGACGAGCGCGGTGGCCACGGCGGCGTATACGATCACGTCACCGGGATTCTCGCTCACCGCTTCACCGGATTCGGTCTCGGTTATTCAGGGCAACAGCGCCACCAGCACCATTACGGTAACGGATGTAGGTGGCTTTTCCGGCAACGTTGCTCTTTCCTCCAGCGGTCTGCCCAGCGGCGTTACTGCCGCCTTCGCCGCCGGTTCCGCAGCCGGAACCCAGGTGGCCACATTCTCGGCCAATGCCTCGGCGGCGGTCACTTCCAATCCGGTGACAGTGACCATCGGTGGAACTTCTTCAGGGACGCTGAGCGCGACCACCAGCATTGCTCTCACTATCGCGGAGCCGCCTTTCACGGCCGGGCCCGACGGTACGACAACCATGACGGTCTCACAAGGAGCGACCACCGAAAACACCGGAACCATAAGCGTGGTGGGGACAAACGGTTTCAGCGGAATTGTGAATCTGGCTTGCAGCGTCACCACGTCGCTGACTGACGTCAGCGACATGCCAACGTGCAGTCTGAACCCAACTTCAGTCACGATCAGCGGCATTACAGCCCAAACTTCGACACTCACTGTCACCACGACTGCGGCGTCGAGTGCCGCGAATCAGATGAGGAATCCCTTCTGGCCCGTGGCAGGAGGAGACACGCTGGCGTTGGCATTGCTGTTTATAAGGCAACGGAGACGGAGCAGGTGGCAGGCCCGCTTGGGGCTTTTGATTCTATTTATTTCCGCGGGACTCGTTGCTTGCGGAGGAGGGAGTAGCGGAGGTGGAGGCGGCGGTGGTGGAGGCAGCCCCGGCACCACAGCCGGAGGATATACGATCACGGTCACCGGCACCTCGGGATCGGTGAGCGCAACGGTTGGTTCGATTGCCTTAACGGTGCAATAGTTGAGATTTTCGGGATTTCTTCACCCTCAGATTGGGTCGCTGCGGACAGCCATTTGCACGGCGTTCCGTTGCCCGAAAACCCGATTGGGCCCATGGTCGGTCTGACCCCGGGCTCGATCAGCATCGCGGTGGATCGCCTCGTCGCGAGGGGCCTGGTCAGCCGGGACGAGAGCGCCGAAGATCGGCGGGTACGGATGGCCGCCCTTACCCCTCAAGGCAAGGCCATCATCGTTCGGGCCTTTCGTAAGCATTCTGCGCCGATGAAGGGAGTCGTCTCCGACCTAAGCCAGGAGGAACTCGGTGACTTTGAAACGGCACGTAAGAAAGTCGCAAGCCTTCAGCGGCACTTAGGGGCAGAGCTGAGCGGCGGCAGTTAGCGGTCATCGTCCCCGTCGAAGATGGCTGGTGTCCAGCGACCAGGCGACGCGAACCTCCATTGTTGACAAAGCGCTCATTGAGCTTTTCAAGTGGATCAGTGTTCTCGGCGAGTGGCCGTAAAACGGCCTACTTTGACAGGTGAATCATCTTCGACGGATTTGCCGTTGTGTCCCGGAGCAATTGTTTGAATCCAATCGACAATTGCCCCGAAACATCTCACTTGTTCATCAGTAGCGATTCAACCTTCATAGCAGCCTCGTCCTGCATGTGTGGGAGAACATGCGAGTACACCTCAAGCGTGAACGCCACCGAGGCGTGTCCGAATTGTTCACTGATGACCTTTGGCGATACGCCAGCGACCAAGCCCAAAGTCGCTGCGGTATGGCGCAGATCGTATAGACGGATGTCAGGAAGCGCAGCTGATACAAGTAGCGGTTTGAAGTGACGCTCCACCAGCTTGCCTTCATGTATTGGACCGGCACGCTCAGACGTGAACACGAGGTCATTGGGTTTGGCTCCGGCCGCTCTAGCCTTTTCTTCCAGCCTGCGAACGAGAACAACCACCCAGTTTTGCAGCTTAATTGTGCGACGGCTGCGTTCTCGTTTCGTATCTTCGAAGAACCATCTTCGCTCCCGGCGTTGGAGCGTTTTGGAGACGCTGACGGCGCCACGCTCGAGATCAAAATCCGACCAGGTAAGCGCGAGGTATTCGCTCGGTCTCATGCCGGTGGTCATCGCCAGAGCAAACAAGACCTCGTACCTGTGCCCTGAAATCGCGGCGATGAACTGTCTCGCCTGCTCAACATCGAATACAGTAAAGCGTCGCCGAGAATGCCGGGGCAGATAAACCTCCTCAGCCGGATTCGTTAGTAAAAGCTTCCAACGCACCGCTTGCCGCAACGCTGAAAACAAGACGGAGTGCGTGTAACGAATCGTACGCGCTGACAGCTTCCGATTAAGCAACTCGCCGTAGAGCCCCTGAAGTTCTGCCGCAGAAAGCTCGCCGAATCGTCTTTCTCCCAATCTTGGGCGAACGTATCGTGCGAGCAGAGCTGAATAGTCGCGGAAGCTCTTCTCTCGCAGGCGCGGACG
>JASHTS010000272.1 GCA_030040425.1 Acidobacteriaceae bacterium
CCCCACGTGGTGGTCGATCTGGTCGAGCGCACGGAGTCGCTCGAGGTGGAGCTTGCCGCCACGCTGCTTTACTCCGCCAGCCACCACCCCTACCGCCAGATTCGCGACCTGGTAGCCGGGTTTCCAGCCTCTCGCGTTTCGGAGATCATCGAGCTGGGGGTGAAACACCGCGGCAAGCACGACGAAACCCTTCGCGCTTTCCATGCCGGAGATGCTTTGCGGTTCGACATCCTCATGGACATCGGAGGTTTCCGCGACATGCACCGGCACCGGCGCTCGACGCAGATCATGCAGGAATTCACCGCGCTCCACGGCTACGAGACGCCGGGGTCCGGCGATCTGCCGGAGGGCATCGACATCCTCGCCGAGGCGGGCGTTCTCGCCGACTATCGCTCCACCATCGAATCCGCCCAGCGGGCAAGCGCGCAGATTGCCGCGGACACGGCACCCGAAGCCGCACACTCCGCGCTCTATCTGCTGCCGCTGGCGACGCGCATCCGTTGTCTCTTCAAGATGGATTTCGCCGAAGCGCAGTACATCTCCGAGCTGCGCTCCGCGCCCGCAGGCCACTTCAGCTACCGCCGCGTAGCCTGGGAGATGTATCTGACTCTTGCGCGCCAGCATCCCGAGCTGGCCAAACACATCCGGGTGACGGACTTCACCCAGCGTATCGATATCTTTAATCGCTGAGGGCGCCATCTTTAACCGCTGAAGGCTCGATTTTTAGCCGCTGACGGCTCCGGCTGCCGCGGTGGCCAAGGCCAGCTACCGCAGCGTCATCAGTTTTTTTCCGCCGGCTGAGCCTCGGTTGCCGGTACTGGTCCAGCCGCCTCCACTGCAGTTAGAGCGCCGAGCGAAATTCCGCTATTCTAGAGAGGACGGCCGGAATGTTGGCCACCCAAATCTCCCATCTCCCAGGAGGAATTCGTATGGCTGAGACCATCAAGAAGGCGAGCTCCACGAGAGCTTCCGCCAAGCCCCGCAAGACAGTAGCCAAGCAGGAAACCGCGCCAAATGGCGCATCCGGCAACCAGGTGACTGCGATCAAGTATTCCCATGACCAGGTAGCCCAGCTGGCCCATCGCTACTGGAATGAGCGCGGACGCCAGGACGGTCACCATTTGGAAGATTGGTATCGGGCCGAGCACGAACTGCGTTCCAGGGCCTCCTGAACTTCCGGGTCTACCCGCCGTTTGCTGCTCGTCCGATAGCCTGATCGCACAACCGATCTTCGAAATTCCTGCGTAGGGAGTGGGCTGGTGTGCGCCTGTGGCCGGAGCGCTCCAGGCGCCGTGCGAAAATGAACGTTTGCACACCCAGTCCAACTTTCGCTTGCTCGTGGTCCGGCTGGGCGCCATGGGCGACATTCTGCACGCGCTACCGGCCGTGGCTGCACTGCGCGCCATGCATCAAGGTTGGGAAATCGGCTGGGTCGTGGAGCCGCGCTGGCAGGCCCTGCTGTCTGCGCCGGGCGCCGGCGAGCCCGTTGCGACCGAGCCCGCACGCGGCCCCATGCGGCCGGTGATCGACTTTCTGCATCTAGCCCCGATCCGCGACTGGCGCGGCAAGCCTTTGAGTCTGAGCACGATACGCGGCATACGGGCGCTGCGCAGGGAGCTGCGCGCGCGCCGTTACAATGCCGTAATCGACTTCCAAGGCGCCATCCGCTCCGCAATGGTCGGCCGCCTCGCCGGTTCCAGCCGACTCATCGGCGAAGCTTCGCCCCGGGAGGGCCCCGCGCGCTGGCTGTTTACTGAACCCGTGGCCACGCGCGGCGAGCACGTGATCGAGCAGGATCTCGAGCTCGCAGGCCAGGTCGCCGGTGAGACGCTCGCGCCCTTGGCGCCCCCAATGCCCATCGATCCGGCCGCCGAATCCTGGTGCGATGCGCTGTTGGCCGCGAGCGGCACTCGTCCCGTTGCACTCATCAATCCCGGCGCGGGTTGGGGAGCCAAGCGCTGGCCTGTCGAGCGCTATGCAATGGTGGCACAAGGGTTTATCGCGCGCGGATTCCGCGTTCTGGTGAACGCCGGCCCCGGCGAGGAGCCGCTTGCGGATGCGATCGTGAAAGAGGTTTCCGGCGCCGCCATTCCCTTGGCCACTTCGCTCAGCCAACTCATCGCGCTTACGCGACGCGTCTCCCTCTGCATTGCCGGAGACACCGGCCCCCTTCATCTGGCGTGCGTCCTTGGTCGGCCGGTCGTGGGCATCTACGGGCCCACCGATCCCGGCCGGAACGGGCCCTATGGAACAAGATTTCGCGTTCTGCGCAGCGCGCAGAGCCATCGCGACCACGCCCGCCGCGCCGAACCGGAAGCCGGCCTGCTGACCATCCAGCCCGAAGAGGTACTGCGAGCCGTCGATGAACTTCTGGCCGAGGAAGCCGCCGGATGAGTGCGCAGGAACCAACTCCGATTCCGGGCGCGGGGAGCTGGTGGCAGCGGATGGCCCGCCGCATCCGCGTGCCCCTGGGCTTTCTGCTGGCCGTGCTTTATCTCTTCGAGCTCGCACGCCGCGCGCCGCACCCGGCCGCTGCGGCCTGCAGCCTGGCGCTTGTACTGCCCGGCCTTTGGCTGCGCGGGTACGCCTCAGGCTACGTGAAGAAGAACCTGGAACTCACCCTGACAGGCCCATATGCCTTTACGCGGAACCCCTTGTATCTCGGGTCGATGCTCATGGCCGCCGGCTTTGCCGTTGCCCTCCTGAGCTGGCTGATTGCGGTGGTTCTGGCCGCCGGCTTTGCTCTCGTTTATATCCCCGTGATTGTGGCCGAGGAACGCTTCTTGCGCGCCCAGTTTCCCGGCTATGCTGCCTACAGCCAAGCCGTACCGCGCTTTTTTCCGCGTTTGACCCCTGCGCGTTTTTCTGCCCGAACATCGGCTGAGCGCCCGGCCGTTCCCGTTGCTGCCCCGCGCCCCTCCGGCTTTTCTCTCTCTCTCTATCTCCAACACCGCGAGTACAATGCTGCCATAGGGGCCGTCCTGCTTTATCTGAGCCTGCTCCTTCTGCGTCCGGCGCTGGCGGCAATCGGATTGTGGGCGAAGTGAACGCGTGCCGCGCCAAGCTCGTCCAATCACAAAAGGAGCCATCCCACCCGTTGAAGATGCGCGCCTACGCAGCGATGACTCTTGTGGCTTCTGCGCTTTTGGCAGCGGCTCCCGCTCAACAAACCGCCACGCTCGCCCCGCCGCGCCCCGGCTTCAGCTTTCCTGAAAAGCAGACGCTCACCTATGCGGTGGACTGGCGCGTCTTCCCGGTGGCCACGGCGACGGTCCACTTTGAGGCCGACGGCCCGCGCGAGCGCCTGACCGCCAGCGCCGAGACCAGCGGCGCCATCAACCTGCTCTTCCATCTCAGCGACAAGTTCCAGACCAGCTTCGACCGCGAAAAAGGCTGCACCTTCGAGTTCGACAAGCAGACCGTCGAAGGCCGTCGCCAGGTGAATTCGACCTTGCGCATCGACTACACAGGAAACAAGATGGTCCTTGACGAAAAGAATCTGGTCAACGGCCAGACCAAGCACGTGGAGACGCCCATACCCGGCTGCCTGACCGACTTGTTCACCGGCATGTTCTATACCGCCTCGCAGCCGCTGGAGGTGGGCCACAGCTTCGTGGTTCCGGTTGCCGATGCGCAGCGCACCGTGCCGGTGACCATGAAAGTCGAGGGCACCGAGGAGATCAAGACCACCCTCGGCACCTTCAAAACCATTCGGGTGCAGCCCACGGCGGACGCCGGAGTGGTGAAGAATCGCGGCAACATCTGGATCTGGTACACCGACGACGACCGCCATCTGCCGGTGCAGATGCGGGCGCGGTCTTTCTGGGGGACGATTACCTTCCGGCTCACGGGGAACGAGGACAAGTAAAGGAGGCTGCTATTAGCTTTTGGCTCCCAGCTTCTAGCTCTTCGTTGCGCCGTGCTGCTTGCGTGCCCATCGTTGCATTTTTTGCCACCGGCAAGCAGAAGCACTTGCCGATAGCAGCCTCGTTGTACACTTTTCTCTTCACTCCGGTGAATGAGGATCTCCATGCGCAGGGCTTTCATTCTCGCTGTTGTTTTTCTCGCGGCCACGCCGCTCGGATTCACGCAATCCCAAAGCGCAAGCACCAACGCCGCTAAGCGCCCCATGACTTTCGACGACATGATGGCCATGAAGCGGCTGGGCGAGACCGCGGTCTCGCCTGACGGCCAGTGGCTGGCGTATTCGGTCACCACGGTCGATCTGGACGCCAACACCAAGACGCCGGAGTTGTGGCTGCAGAGAATTTCGGGAGGCGAGCCGATGAAGCTTGCTGTGGGCCAGCCGCACGACGGCGATCCGGAGTTTGCTCCGGACGGGCACTCCGTGCTTTTTCTTTCCTCGAGAGACGGTGGACAACAGGTATGGCTCGCCGATTTCGATCCGGCGACCGGGGCGACGAGCAATGCGCGCAAACTGACGAGCCTGGCCACGGAGGCAGACAGCCCGAAGTGGTCTCCCGGCGGGAAGCTCATCGTCTTCACTTCGGCGGTCTATCCGGATTGTCCGCCGATCACGGACGCCGACTTCGCGACCGGAAACCAGTGCAACGGGGATCGCGACAAGGCTCTGGCGAACAGCAAGGTGAAGGCGCAGATCTGGACGCATCTGCTGTATCGCCACTGGAACGCGTATACCGGCGACAAGCGCAAGCATCTTTTTCTGGTTTCCGTGACCGACGGCTCGATGCGCGATTTGAATCCGGGCGATACGCACGATGTGCCGCCGTTCTCTTTGGATGATTCAAGCTGCGGCTGCGACATTTCGCCGGACGGCAAGGAGCTGGCGTTTACCGAGAATCCCGATCCGGTGCCGGCCATCTCGATCAGCGCGCAGATTTACACGCTCGATCTGACCGATCCGGCGGCGAAGCCGGTGAAAGTATCGACGAGCGCGGGCGGGAACTTCAATCCGGCGTATTCGCCGGACGGGAAGTACCTGGCGTGGAGGAGCCAGGCGCGGGCGGGGTATGAGAGCGATAAGTTCCAATTGATTGTGTACAACCGCGCGGCAAAGGCAGCGAGTGATCCGTTAGGAGACTTCAAGTTCGACAACTGGGTTGATGAATTTTCGTGGGTTGATGAGTCGCAGGTTCTGTTTGTCTCAGGCGAAAAGGGAGAGGCTCCGGTCTACGAAATCAACGTTACGGGGGATGATTTATCTCGGATGGGCAAGACCTCCGGCGAATGGAGCAACGCCCACTTGATCGTCATAAAAGGCCTTCCTTACATCATCGGAACCCTGGC
Source organism: Acidobacteriaceae bacterium (assembly GCA_030040425.1). Taxonomy (GTDB): domain Bacteria; phylum Acidobacteriota; class Terriglobia; order Terriglobales; family Acidobacteriaceae; genus Telmatobacter. Next base: position 5,269 of record JASHTS010000272.1, read on the forward strand.
TCGCGTTGACCGGCCCTCGGAGGTTGTCCTTGGAAGCGCATTGGAAATGGGTGACAATGTCCGAACGTTTGATCATGGCAAGGAGGTTGTCACTGCGTCGTACGATCCTCCGCAACTCACCCACCTCAACGACGTGCTCCTCGCCCAGCTCGACCTGCCCAAAATGGAATCCTTCTGGTTCACCGCGAAGGATGGCACGAAGGTCCAGGGCTTCCTGCTCCGGCCGCCGGGGTTCGATCCGGCGAAGAAGTATCCGCTGAAGTTTCTGATTCACGGCGGGCCGCAGGGCGCGTGGGGTGATGACTGGAGCTACCGCTGGAATGCCGAGCTCTTTGCCGCCAATGGCTACGTCGTCGTCATGATCAATCCGCGCGGATCGGTGGGCTACGGGCAGGTCTTTGTCGACGGCGTGAACGGCGACTGGGGCGGCAAGCCCTTCACCGATCTGATGACCGGACTCGACTACGCCGAGCAGCATTACCCGTTCATCGATAAGACGCGCGAGTGCGC
>JASHTS010000273.1 GCA_030040425.1 Acidobacteriaceae bacterium
CTGGGCCCAGGACACGCAATACCCCGCGCGCGGTCAGCAGATTCCGGCACCCTCCTGCATGGAGATGCACAACGCCTGGGAGCCGGGAGCGTCCTCCGGCTGCGCGCCGGACACGCATGAGCGCTGGCTGGCCGACATCACGCACTGGCGCGCCGAGCGGCGCATTCGCATCGCTTTCGATTCCGCGCGCTACCGGATGCCCGCGCTCGCATGGACGCAATCGAGCTTCATTCAGCCGCAGATGATGGTCCAGGATCGCTACTTCTACGATTCCGTGGCCGGCCAATACAGCGTCGATCGCTATGTCGACGACCTGGACGCGCGCTACGGCGGCATCGATGCGGTGCTCATCTGGGCGACTTACCCGAACATGGGCATCGACGACCGCAACCAGATCGAAATGGTCGAGTCCATGCCGGGCGGCGTGGAAGGCGTGCGCCGCATGGTCGCCGATTTTCACCGCCGCGGCGTGCGCGTGCTCTTTCCCATGATGATGTGGGATGAAGGCACGCATCCGCCCGGCGAGCCCTGGCCGCAGGCCATCGCCGCCTTCATGAAAGAGATCGGCGCCGACGGCATCAACGGAGACACGCAGGAAGGCGTGCCGCTTGGTTTTTCTCTCGCCGCGGAAGCCGTCGGCCATCCGCTCGCGTTCGAGCCGGAAATGAGTTCCAGCGACGAGGACCTGAGCTGGGACGTGATGAACTGGGGCCAGTACACGTTTTCCTTCGTTCCCACGGTCGACCGTTCCAAGTGGCTGGAGACGCGGCACATGGTTAACATCAGCGACCGCTGGGCGCAGGACAAGACCAACGACCTGCAATTCGCATTCTCCAACGGCATCGGCTGGGAGAGTTGGGAGAATGTGTGGGGCATCTGGAACGGCATCACTGCGCGCGACGCCGAAGCCACGCGCCGCGTGGCCGCGATCGAGCGCGCCGTGGCGCCGTTTTTGGTCAGCCCCGCATGGGAGCCGCTCTACCCCATGCGCAGCTATGGCGTCTACGCGAGCCGCTGGCCGCTAGGCGACCAAACCGTCTGGACCATCGTCAATCGCAATGGGTATAACGTCGAGGGGCCGCAGATGGAGGTTCCCTCTGCGCCTGGCATGCGCTACTTCGACCTCTATCGCGGCGTGGAGCTCACGCCGCGAGTCGCGCACGGCCGCGCGGTGCTCAGCTTTGCCCTCGAAGCCAACGGTTACGCCGCCATTCTGGCGGCGCCCGGCGAGCCGGGCGCAAACATGCAGGCCCTGATGCGGAAAATGGCCGACATCACGGAAAAACCGCTGGCGTCGTTTGCACGCCAGCCTGCGATTCTGCCGCAAACCATGGTTCCGATCGCGCCCACGAAGCCCGCCTCTGCTGCGCCCGAGGGCATGATCCTGATTCCCGGCGGCACATTCGATTTCCGCGTGCACGGAGTGGAGATCGAGGGCGGCGACAGCCCCGGCGTGGATGTGCAATACCCATGGGAGGACGCGCCGCGCCGCTTTCACGATCGCCTGCTCACCGTCGCTCCGTTTTACATCGACAGGTATCCGGTCACGAACGCGCAGTTCAAAGCCTTCCTCGACGCCACGCACTACGCGCCCCGCGATCCCATAAATTTCTTGCGCGACTGGAAAGATGGCATCTATCCCGCCGGCTGGGAGCGCCGTCCCGTCACCTGGGTCTCTCTTGAAGACGCGCGCGCCTACGCTGCATGGGCGGGCAAGCGCCTGCCGCACGAGTGGGAGTGGCAACTGGCCGCGCAAGGCCTCGATTCCGATAGCGGCGGCCGGTTCTATCCGTGGGGCAACGAGTGGATCGCGGCCAACGTGCCCGCGCCGGACACGGGTCGCACCATGCGCGGCCCCGATCCCGTGGACGCGCATCCCCAGGCGGCGAGCCCCTACGGCGTGATGGACATGGTGGGGAACGTCTGGCAGTGGACCGACGAATTCACCGACGAGCACACGCGCGCGGCCATAGTGCGCGGCGGCGAATACTATCAGCCGCAAGGTTCCATCTGGTACTTCCCTGAGGCCTTCCGCAACGACGAGCACGGCAAGCTGTTGCTGATGGCGCCGGGCTACGATCGCTCGGGCGGCGTTGGCTTCCGCTGCGTGGTCGACGCTCCTTAGACATGCAGCCCGCAAGGGCGACGATGCGCTTTTGAGCGAAATGACACTCTCACCATACGTGGCAAGCGTCCGCCGGCATCATGGGTTGGCCCACTTTGCAGTTAAAGGCCCTGCCGAACTCCGGCATGTTCTGGACCACGCCGTTTACGCGAAACGAATCGGGAGAATGCGGATTGGTCTGCACTATCAGCCTGATCAACTCGGGCCTTATGCTCGAACACCAGCTTTGACCGTAGCCGATGAAGAATTGCTGCACCGGGGTGAATTCATCCTGCTTTGAGCTTAAATCGATGCCCTTGCGCCTGGCATCCTCAAGAAAGGCGACCCAGGCGAGGCGCAAGCCGCCGTTATCTGCGGTGTTTTCGCCCAGGGTCAGCTTTCCGTTAATTTTCACGTCGTCCACGGCGGTAAAGCTGCCGTACTCCTTCACCTCGCAATCGGTCATGGCGTCGAACTGCTTGCGGTCGTCCGGTGTCCACCAGTTGGAGAGATTGCCGTTGCCGTCGAACTGGCTGCCCTGGTCGTCGAAGCCGTGCGTCAGCTCGTGGCCGATCACAGCCCCTATTTGCCCATAGTTCACGGCATCGGGTGCGCTGGGGTCGTAGAACGGAGCCTGCAGAATACCGGCGGGAAAGTTGATGTCGTTCATCAGCGGGTTGTAGTAGGCATTCACCGTCGGAGGCGACATGCCCCATTCGCCACGGTCCACCGGCCTGCCGATCTTGGCCAGCTCGCGCTTGTTCTCGAATTCGGACGCGCGAAAAGTATTGCCCAGGGCGTCTCCGCGCACCACCGTGAGCGTAGAGTAGTCGCGCCAGTGGTCGGGATAGCCGATCTTATCGGCCACCATCCGCAGTTTGGCCTCGGCCTTTTCCTTCGTCTCGGCGCTCATCCACGTCTGCGCATCGATCTCCTTGCTCATGGCGTCTTCAATGTCGTGGACCATTTGAACCGTATAAGCCTTGCTTGAAGCGGGAAAGTTCCGAGCGACATAAACCTGTCCCAGCGCCTCACCCAGCGCACCGTCGGTGGCGGTCACACACCGCTTCCAGCGCGGCTGCTGCTCCGGCTGCCCGCGCAGCTTGTGCAGGTAGAAATCGAAGTGTTCTTCGTCCAGGGCTTTGGGAAGCGCGTAAGCGGGGATGGAATTGATCAATTGCCAGCGCAGATAAGCCTTGATGGTGTCGAGATCGGCCCATTCCAGCGTAGCTTCGAGACCCTTGAAGAAGTCCGGGTTGCCCACGTTCATGCTTTCGATTCCCGGCACGCCGGTCTCCGCGAAGAACTGCGTCCAGTCGATATCCGGCGTGAGTCCGGCCAGGCCGTCCACTGGCATGGGGTGATAGACCTTGTTGGGATCGCGACGAGACGTCCTGTCCATCGACGCCTTGGCCAGGGCGGTCTCCAGCGCCATGATCCTCACCGCGTCGAGGGTCGCCTGCTCGGACGGCTCGCCTATCAGCTTGAGCATGTTGGCCACGTGGGCCACGTATTCGCTGCGCGTTTTCTCCGCCGCCTCGCCGGCACGGAAGTAGTAGTCGCGTTCCGGCAGACCCAGGCCGCCCTGGTCGACAACCGCGATCTGCTTCTGCGCATCCTTGAAGTCCTGCTGTTCACCGTAAGCAAAGAATGCATTGACGTCGATCATCTGATAGTGCGCCAGCAGACCTGTAAGCTGCTTCTTATCGGTGAGCGCGGTAATGCGGTCCAGCTCCGGCTGGAGCGGCTTGAGCCCGGCGGCATCGATCGCGCTCTCGTCCATGCAGGCGGCGTAGTAGTCGCCGATCTTCTGCTCGTTTGCCGTCTGCTGCGCGCTCTTAACGGCAAATTGATCGAGTAATCCGCGCAGTGTCTGCTCGGTGTAGTCCTCGACGAGGACGTCGCTGCCGTAGCTCGCCCGGTCGGACGGAATGGGGTAGAGCTTGCTGAAATTGCCGCAGCTGAACCTGGCGAAGTCGACGCAGGGATCCTCACTCGTGTCCATCAGTTCTTTATCCAGACCGGGAATGAGCGCTACCTTGCTCTGCGCGGCGGCCGGAGCTTGTGCCTGGCCCGCGGTCTGTGCTTGCCCAGGCGTCGCCAGCGCGGCGGCCAACGCGCAGGCGATTACTGCAATTGTCTTGCCGGTCTCACGGTTTCCCATTTCCTGCCTCCAAACACAAAAGTGCGGCGCCGAGTCATTGTATTCGGCGCCGCACCCTTTGACTCTCTTATTTCAGGCCACCAGTTCCATAGCACGGATGGTCTCCTTGCGCGCCGTGAGCCGGTCGATCAGGTCGCTGCGCACCTCATAACCCCGCCCGGGAACATCGGGAATCTCAATTTCGCCCGCAGGCGTAACGTCACTTCGGGCTCGACGATGTCTTCATGGAAATAGCGCGCGGAGGCGGAGACGTCGCCCGGCAGCGAGAAGTTCTCGAGGGTGGAGAGCGCAATGTTGTGCGCGCGGCCCACGCCGGACTCGAGCATGCCGCCGCACCACACGGGCACGCCGCGCTCCA
>JASHTS010000274.1 GCA_030040425.1 Acidobacteriaceae bacterium
ACTGTAAATTGGGTAGACCGACTTTGCGAACCAGGTCGGCGTAGCGCGGATCGGAGCGGATGTTGTCGAGCCCGGGTGATACATACAAGCCGAGGAGCAGCCGATCGTGCTCTCGATAAGCGATATCGAGCCAGTCGAAGGCCTTGTTCTTGTCGCCCATGCCCGCATAACATCGGGCAATCATGAAAGGCGATGCGTAGCCCTTCTGGCGGCGCGCCTCCAGAACCGCGGCCGCGCCCGCGAGCGCACCTTTCCAGCCCGCAAAGCGATATCCGCGCTCCAGCGCATCGGCGAACCTGATTTCATCCGGTGTGCCGCTCAAGTGGGCCTCGATATTCCATTCTTCAACCACCTGAGGGTACATGTGCTTCCCCCAATAGGCAAAGGCCAGGCAGTCATGGGCCATGGGAAACGTGGGACTCTCGTCGACCAGGCGCTTGCACAGTTCGATTGCCTGATCGAACTGACCTCCGTCGGCCAGGGTCCCTGCCATCACTCTGGTGATGACAGGCGAAAGCGGATCCAGCTCGTGAGCGCGATGGATTTCCACCAGCGCTTCCTGGTGTCGCCCGAGCTCGCCAATTTTTTCGGCATACCATTGGTGAGCGGTAGCGTCGTTCGGATCGAGGGCAATGGCCTTTTTGAATTCGGCCTCGCCGCCGGCAAAGTCCCAGTCGTACTCCATCTCATTGGCGCCCAGGATCGCGTGAGGATGAGCCAGAGTTGGATCGAGTTCCAAGGCCTTGCGGGCAGCGGTATTTGACCTGGGAAAATCCTCGTTCGGATTGCCGCCGAAATTGGGCATGACGGAATAGGCGTCAGCAAGGCCGGAATATGCCAGGCCATACGCGGGATCTTTGACGATGGCCTGGTTGAAATAGGAGATTGAAGCCTCCAGATTGGCGGGATCCCTTACGTTCCACGCGTAGCGCCCCTTCAGATACAAGGTGTAAGCTTCCATGTTCTGCGTGCCCTGCCGGGTCACCAGCTTCTTGTCGGCTGCACTCAGCGTCGAACGCAGCTTTTCTGCGATGTCGCCGGCCATTTGCTCCTGCAGTTGAATCAGACCGGAGATTCTGCCGGCGTATCGCTTTCCCCAGATTTCGGTATTGTCGCGAACGTCGGTGAGCTCGGCGCTCACTTCGATGTTGCTGGCTTGCACGGTGACGCGGCCGCTCACCACCACCGGCACGCCCAGTTCGCTTCCCGCCTCCTGCACCTCGATGTCTTTTCCCTTGAGGCGAAAGACCGAATCCCGGGAGCGGACTTTGAGCCGAGGAATGCGGGCCAGGTTGCCGATCAGCGACTCGGTGATGCCGTCGCTCAGGTAGTCGGAACTCGCGTCTCCGCCTGCGTTAGTAAAGGGTAAAACCGCGACCGAATCCGGGGCGAGATCCGGGAACCGGGCATTCGAAGCGTCGCGATCGCCCACCGCCGTCACGCGCGAATCCGTACGCCCCCCGGAGAAATAGAAGATGAGAGCTGCGGTGAGGCCCAAAGGCAAGAGCCAGGCCACGACCCGCGCCGGGCTTATATTCGAGCGGCGCCCGGCGGGGTCAAGTGCGCCTGCCCGCGCAGTTTCACCCGGAGCGGCTCCCTGCGGCGCGGCGGAGTCGACGTCCTGGATGCCCACCGGGATGCCGGGACCCGCGTCGTCGGCCTCCAACTCCTGGGCTTTGCCTTTCAGCCAAGCCGCGAGTTCATCCGGGTAGGCAAATACGCTTCCTCGCTCGCCGCCGGGTACGCGATGCACCGGCAGACCGCGCGCCCGCTCCCAGCGCTTCACCGTGCGCTCGGCGCGATTGAGAAAGACGGCGATCTCCTTCCACGAAACAAGGGTTTTCGCTGCCGCGTTTTGTTCGTGGGGAGACACCATGGCCGCATCTGTTCTGGGGACTTCTAATTATTGGGGGACCGTGTATCGAAGATCATACGTGCCCTTGCTTCGGGTGTCCACTGCATTCGCACCCTCCTTCCGGCCCCTGATGGCCCTTGTTGTCCCCTGTTGGCTCTTGCATCCAAAGTCCGAACAATGAGAAGGATAGGGAACGTTCATGGTTTCTTGCCACGGTCTTGTCTAGTGCCCGTCTCGCTCGATCTCTCGACGACGGGACGCCCATGAGCACCATGAAATCCAGGAGGCGCTTTTTCCCATGACTCTGCCGACGCTCCGGACCTTTCCCCAGATCTCAACCCTGTGCGCCCTGCGCCCTCCCGTGCGCTGCGCGGCCCGAAATCACGATGGGAATGCGGCGAAACGCCGCCAGCGCTTTGTCTGCGCCGGGCGTCTGGGCCAGGCTCTTTTTGCTGCGTTGCTTGTCGGCGCGGCCGGTTCCTCGCTGCCGGCGCAGACCATTACCGCGGACGTGACCGTCGGAACCACCCCGTCGGCCGTTGGAGTGAACCCGGCTACCAATACGATTTATGTCGCCAATTTCAGCGCTGGCAGCGTGTCGGTAATCAACGGAGCAACCAACGCAACCACGACCGTAACCGTCGGCAACAGTCCGACTGCGGTCGCGGTGAATCCCATCACCAACAAAATCTACGTCGCCAACGACGAGAGCAGCAACGTAACCGTCATCGATGGCGCTACCAATGCAACCACCACCGTAAGTGTCGGCGCCACGCCGGTCGCTCTCGCTGTTAATCCGGTCACCAACATGATCTACGTGGCCAATAACCAAAGCGGAACGGTCACGGTGATCAACGGCGCCACCAATGCGACCTCGACGGTGACGGTTGGAACCTTTCCCTTGGCCATAGCCGTCAACCCGGTGACCAACCAAGTCTATGTCGTGAACAGCGGCAGCAGCAACGTGACCGTGATTGACGGGGCGACGAATGACACGGCCACGGTGAATACCGGCACCATCGAATCGAATTGCGGCTACAACTGCGCGTCCGTGGCCGTGAATCCGGCAACGAACTCCATCTACGTGATCAACGGTCTCTTCAATGCAATTTCGGTGATCGACGGAACAACCAGCGCCGTCACGAACGTAGGGGTAGGACAATATCCGGCATCCGTCGCGGTGAACCCGGTTACCAACCAGATCTATGTAAGCTGCTTGGGCGACAACAATAACGGCGTCGTGACCGTGATCGATGGAGCGACAAACAATACGACCACGGTTCAGGATCCGAACGCGATAGGGCCATCTGGCATTGCGGTGGACACGGTATCGAACCAGATCTATGTAGCGAACGTGTACAGCAACAATATCACCGTCATCAACGGCGCCAGCGGCGCCACCACGACGCTGACCGATAAGAACGCCAATCTGCCCTCCAACGTGGCCGTGAACCCGGCCACCAATAAGGTGTATGTGACCAACGACCGCGGCACTAACGTGACCGAGATTGACGGCGCCACCAACGTGAGCTCCACGCTCACTCCCGGAGGAGGTCCGGTCGCGGTCAACCCGGTAACCGGAATTATCTATATCGCCAGCCGCAGCGCTGGCACAGTGACGGCATTCAATCCCGTCACCAGCACCTCCGCCACCGTTACCGTAACGGCCTCTCCCGTGGCGATCGCCGTCAATCCAGCCACCAACACTGTCTATGTGGCCGGGAGTTCGGTAACCGCGATCGACGGCGCAACCAATGCCGCGACCAACATCTCTGGCTGCAATTGCGACGGCAGCTCGACGGAATCGATTGGCGTGAATCCAGTCACAAACAAAATCTATGTGGGCGTCTCCAGCAGCCCCAATCTGTTTGAAATTGACGGTGCGTCCAACACCGGAGCCGCAGGCCCGGCCGTCGATCAGGTTTTTGCCGTCGCGGTGAATCCTGAGACGAACATGATCTATTTGTCCAACTCCAATAACAACGTGATGACAGTCCTGAACGGCGCCACGAACGCCGTCGCTACGGTGAGCGTGGGATCAAGTCCGGCCGGGCTGGCCGTGAACCCCGTCACGAACACCATCTACGTGGCCAACAACGGCAGCGGCAACGTCACGGTAGTCAACGGAGCCACCAGCGCCACCTCGACTGTAACGGATCCGAGCGCCGTCAATCCCATTGGGGTGGCCGTGAATCCGGCCACCAATACCATTTACGTGCTCAATAACGGCTACGACGGCGTAAATCCCGGAAGCGTATCGGTGATCGACGGCACGACCAACACGGTGACCACCAATATCTCGGCAAACCAAAACTCCGTGGGCATCGCCGTGAACGAGACCACCAACAAGATCTATGCGATCAGCAACGTTGCCTTTGCGCCCGGCGATTTGACCGTGATTGACGGCGCCACCAATACCTCCAGCCACATCTCACTCCCGGATGGCCCCAACTCCCTGGCGGTGAACCCGGTGACCAACGATGTTTATATCGTCGGCTCCAACACCACGGTGATTACCGAGCAGAACGTTGAGCAAACTCCGCTGAACGTCGCCATCACGCCGCTCACAAACAACGTGTCGGTCAGCGCCACGCCGGGCTTTACGTTCACGGCGTCGAGCTCCTTTTCGCCGAATCCGACCACGCCGGACGGCGTGTTCTTCCAGGTGGACACCTGGGGCGGCTCGTGGACTGCGGCTGCGGCCGGCACGGGCGGGGTCTTCACCGCCACCACCGGCACGCTGCAGCCGGGATTCCACATCCTTTATGCCTACGCAACCGATGGACAGGATGCTTCTTCCACCCAGGGACAGGGCGAGCTGGGCACCAACAGCAGTCCGGGGATCGGCAATATTGTTGCTTACGGATTTCTCGTCACCGCGACTCCTGTAAGTGCGCCAGGATTCTCTGCCGCGCCCTCGCCGCTCGCCTTTGGGAATCAGACCCAGGGTGCCGCAAGCAAGGCGATGACGCTCACCGTTACCAACTCAGGCACCGCCAGCCTGGACATCAGTTCCGTGGTGGAAGGCGGAACGAACAAAGCGGATTTCGCGGTATCTTCCGATACGTGCAATAGCGCAACCGTGACGGCCGGAAACACTTGTACGCTGAGCGTGACCTTCACGCCCAGCCTCGCCAGCGCCGAGTCGGCAACCCTGACGTTTACTGACAACGCCTCCGGCAGCCCGCAGGTCGTCGACGTGACCGGCACCGGTGTCGCTCCCGTTGCAACGGCAACAACCACCGTGCTCACAGCTTCGGCAACTTCGGTCGCCGTGGGCAACAGCGTTACCTTTACGGCGACGGTCACTCCGGCATCGGGCACTCCCACGCCCACCGGAACAGTCACCTTCAAGGACGGCGCGACCACGCTCGGCACAGGAACCCTGAACGGATCGGGCGTGGCCACCTACGCCACTTCGTCGCTCGCCGTGGGAAGTCACAGCATCACCGCGGGCTATGCCGGTGACACCAGGAACGAAGCCTCGGTCTCCAGCACCCTCACCGTGAACGTCGTGCTGGGAGCAACCACCACGGCGATTTCCGCTTCGGCAACTTCTCTGGCTGTCGGAACCAGCGTCACCTTCACCGCAACCGTCACCGGCTCGTCGGGAGTTCCGGCGCCCACGGGAACCGTCACCTTCACAGACGGCGACACCGCTCTGGGCAGCGGGACGCTCAACGGCTCCGGCGTGGCCACCTACAGCACCTCCACGCTCGCCACCGGCTCTCATAGCGTGACCGCCAGTTACGCGGGCGACGCCAACAACGGCGCTTCCATCTCTTCGGCGGTTGCCCTCACGGTCTGGCCGGGACCGCCCAGCTTCTCCCTCACTCTCTCGCCTTCGACGGGCAGCTTCGCCGCCGGCACGCCCGCTGTGATCACCGCAACCGTCACATCGGTCGACGGCTTTGCGAGCGCCACGACCCTGAGCTGCGGCAGCTTGCCCAAAGACACAACCTGCACCTTCTCTTCAACCACCGTGACCCCATCCGTTTCGGGGACCGCAACTTCGACCCTGACCATCAAGACTGACACCAAACCAACCACCGCCCGTCTCGATCGCCCGGCAACCGGCTCGGGATTCCATCCCGGACACGCCGTTTCGCCGGTCAGCCTGGCGAGCCTTCTCGGCGCGCTCCTGCTGCTCCCGCTCTTCGGCCGGAGAGCCCTCCGCCTCCGCCTGCTGCTCACCGTGAGCGCCCTCGTCCTGCTCGCCGTCCTTGCTTCCGCCGGCATGACCGGCTGCGGCGGCGGCCCTACAACACCGAAGGGGACCTACATGATCCAGATAAATGCAACCGCTGGATCGCTCAGCCAAGCCGCGACATATTCGCTGACGGTTCAGTAGATAGATCACGCGATAGAACTTTGTGGAGGCCGGGCAGGTTCCTGTTCGGCCCTCACATGAATTCCATGGGCTATTTTGGGAAGCCAGGCGCGATATTAAAAAGCGATTTCATACTCGATTGTGCGCGGAAAACCGGGATCACGTTAATTAAGCCTGCGCGTTGAACTGCGAGACCATGGCAGCTACATTTTTATCTGCAGCAGAACTCCCTCAACCGGGATTTTTGCGATGCGTCTTGCAGCCCGCGCGAGCGGCAGCGCGTCCAATATTACTGCACGATTAGAGTGACCGCTCCTGTACTCGTCGCCTGGTGCGTCTGATTTCCGCCACCACCCCCGCCTCCACTTCCTCCACCACCACTGCCCCCACCACAGCCCGAATTCGTTAGGACAAACATCAAAGCGAATCCGAGACAAACCGTGAGGAAGGTGCCACGCAAGACGCATCTTTTTCGGGCAATGGCCAAGGACAGCAGGAGAAAGGGAGGAAGCACAAGCGATGTGGCTGCGCCGGGTACGGTTTCGGTAAAGACGACGGTGATTTGGTAGGTCCCCAGGGGCGTTGTGGAGGAAGTGGCGATGGCGACTGCGCCGGTAAGTGAATAGCTGCAGCTGGCTCCGCTGGGGAGATTGAGGCACGTGACCGAGAAGTTCGTCGCTGTAGAAGGCAAAGTGACCGGGTATGTCGCTGTAGATCCCGGATTCACGAAGGCCGTGAGAGTTGTAAAAGCGGGCGCGGACTGTCCCGATGGAGCCTCATCGAACTGCAATGTGGCGGATGTGCCTCCCCCCGGTGTCGGGGTTTCGACCGAGATCGCGGTCGTTCCCGCAGTCGCGATTTCTGCCGCCGAAATTTGCGCTGTAAGCTCGGTTGCGCTCACAAACTGCGTAGCCAAAGCGGAAGTGCCCCAGTAAACAACGGACTGCTCCGTGAATGCCGAACCGTTGACAGTTAGCGTGAAGGTTGCGGAACCCGCGATCGTATATGTTGGCGAGAGGCTGGTGAGCACGGGAGCAGGATTCGAAGGGGACTGAATGGTATAGGCCGCCGTGGTCACGCTGCTGGCGGAGTAGCTGCTGGAAGTCGCGATCGCTTGCAGAGTTTCGGATGCGGGGATCGGAAACGGGCCGGAGTACAAGTTCGAAGCAGTGGTTGGCGTGGACCCGTCGGTCGTGTAGTAGATGGCGGCGCCGGCGGTCGCGTCGGTAATCGTCGCCGTCTGCGCAGAAGCGTAGGTGCCTGCGGCGGGCGAGATGATCGGCGTGGCCGCGACCTGTTGTGACGTCACCTGGAAGGGAAGATTGCTCGCGAGCGTGGTGCTCGGGGTCGTGACCTGGATGGCGCCGGTGACCGCGCCGGCGGGGACAGTGGTTTGAATTTCAGAGTCAGACACCACGGTGAATGTTGCCGCCGTGCCATTGAAGCTGACATCTTTTGTCCCCGTTAGACCGTTCCCCAGGATGAGAACAGGCGCGCCTGCGCCGCCTGAGGCCGGAAGCATCTCAACGAATGGGTTCAGCCCCATCGAGAGGCTATACAGAGTCCCCTTGCTGTTCGTTCCTTCGTTGGGAGTGGTTCCATAGAGTAATCCGTTTGTTGCCTGGAAGAGTCCGCTCGGTCCTCCGCCGGGGACGGGCGAGCCCGTGAAGCTGTAGAGCAACGTGAAGACGCCGGCGGGAGTGATCTGGAAGATGGTTCCGGCGCCATTGGCGCCGCCGCAGGCGGTGGTTCCGTAGAGATTTCCGTCGCTGGCTTCAATCAGCGGAGATTCGGGAATTGCTCCGTCCGTTCCATCGAAGCTGTGCAGAATTACGGCGGCGCTGCCGGGAGTGAATTCAAAAATGGTTCCGTCTCCGCCAACGCCGCCGATTTCGTTGCAAGGCGAATTACCGAGGTCCGTTCCTCCTTCCAGCGTTACTCCGTAGAAAATGCCGTTCGAAGCTTGCATCAGGGAGGACGGTGTGTCGGCGTTACACGATGTTGAAGAGCAGGTGAAGACGTAGAGTGAGGTCAGAGTGCCCTGCGGAGTCATTTCGAAGATCGTTCCTCCGCTGTCATTGCCCGACGTGCCATAGAAGTTGCCATCGGCGCCCTCGATGAGCGAGCCGGCGCCGATGGCGTTCAGACATCCCTCTAACGTGCATGAAGGGTTGTAAAGTATGGTCAGGCCGAATCCAGGGGTGAATTTGAAGATGGTGCCGAACGCTGTTCCGTACAGATTTCCGTCCGTGCCTTCGATCAGGCCGCCTGGACCGAAGCCGTCGGGGCCGCTGAAATTGTACAAGCTCGTCAACTGCCCGCCGGGGCCGACCTGGAAAATGGTGCCGCAGCCGGCAGTTTGCGAGGGATCGATCTGGCACTGCGCCAGGCCGCTCAGTTGAGTTGTCCCATACAACACGCCCGATGAGGTTTGCGTCAGACCGCTTGGTGCATCGCCGGCAACGTAGTTGTTCTGGCAGCAAAAGCTGTTCAGCGTTGTCAGCGAGCCCAGGGGGGTGACATCGAATAGAGTGCCGGAGCTGGTGGCCCCGCCTTGGTCGGTGGTGCCGTAAAGTTCACCGTTGGTGGCTTGAACGAGAGCCGGCGCACTGGGATCAGCTCCGTTGGAGCCGGCGAAATTTACTAGAATCGTGACCGTGGGGGTTTGAGCCGGGATGAGGGCCGGGCAGACGAGAAGAAGCGCAGCGACCAATATGGTGCGCGACCGGTTGCCGGAGACGAAAACTTGTGTCATGGTCTTCTATCCTGTTGTTCCGGTCATGCCCGGCAATCGATTGAGAATTCCGTCGATCTGGTTTTGCATGGTCGATTGACCAATGCGATGGCTTGCGGTTCGCAAAGATTGCGATCTTCGGCGCGACGACAAAAATGCTGAGACTTTCTAGCGCTTCTTTTTGTCGAGGTAAGTGCCAATCCGCAATCGTTCAAATTGCTTGTCCAGAGCTTTTCCGTATACGCTCTCGGTCTGATCGACAAACTTCTCGCCGAAGCTCTCCGCGTTTGTGAGTCTTGCAAAGGCCAGGATTTCGCCCGTTTTCGCATCCGCCATGGTGAGGACGAGGGTTGCCTCTGAAACGTTGCTCCTCCCTCCTACGAGCATGCCCATCGCTTTCTTTCCCCCCGAGGTGACCTGTCCTTCTCCCTGCACGAAGACGATTACGTCGGACTTGGCGGAGCAAGGCAACAATGCGGTGTCATCACCCAGCGTGAACCTGGATTTCCTGATGTCTTTGGGATGCCGATTGAGCTGGTTGGCAACGTCCTCGTATTTCTGATTCAACTGCACGATGACCTGACGGATCTCCTCGTCCGACGCTCCACTTGCCAAAGCATCCGTCGCCTGTTGAATCTCGACGCCAGCAGTCTTCAGGTGCGCCTCAACCATGCTTTCCAGAGCGGCGGACCAGTTGTCGGACTCATTCGACATGCCTTGCCCACCCTTCATGGTCACCTTTGAAAGTTTTCCTTCAATGGGCATCATGCATACATTGTGAATTTGGAATTCGCCGGAAGTGACCTTCGGGTTCTCGTAAGACCACGAGGGTGTGGTGGCGTTGACATGGGCGGCCTGGAGTCCGGCTGCGCATAGAGTAAAAAGAAGGCGAAGCTTCAAGCTCATCGTTCGTTCCTCACGTTTTCGATCGGCAGAGAGAGCATTTTCGCGATTGCTCACTTCCGGATTACCGCGTTGGCACGGGCGTTCCCGCCAGCTTCTGTACCGCCGCCAGACGGCGCTCGATGCGGAGGTGATCCATGCTGGTCGCGGCCACAATGCTTAAGTAGCTCTGGTACTCGGTCGCAGCCTCGCCGTACTTGCCTTCCTGTTCGAACAGGAACCCGAGTCCGCGATGGGCATCTGCATAGTTGGGGCTGCCTTGCAGAGCGCTCTTGTAAAGCTGTTCTGCCATTGTCTCGTTATCGCGAAGCGCTGCCTGCCCCTCAGGCTTTTCGAGAAGCTTCTTCTGCTCTTCCTCCGGCGTCATCGAGAAGTACTCCTTGCGGTGCTCGGCCTCTCCGTGCCGGGTCCGCTCGTCTGGCGATGGCAGTTTTGTCTTGGCCCCGAGAGCTCGATAAGAGTCTGCGAGCAGCACCTTGTATCTCGGATTGTCGGGAAACAAGTCATTCAACCTTGACGCCCGATCGACAGCAGTCCGCTCCCGGCGGCTGCTCAGATCGAGCTGGATTTCGGCGCAAATCGCAGCAGAAACATTGTCCGCGTAGGTCTTCTCGTCGTCTCCCTCCGGCTTATTGGGTTTATGGGTCGATGCATACTGCAACGCGAAATCGCGGCGCTCAGTGAGCTTGGGATGATCGCGGTAGAATCCCTGAATTGGCTCGTACTCAAGGCTGCTGTCTTGGTCGAGCAGTTCAAAGGCCTTAGCCATCGCCATGGGATCGTAGGATGCGTTTGACATGGCGATCAGGCCGTCGCTGTCGGCTTGATGTTCCATTTCCCGCGAGTATCCGAATACCGACGCAACAATAACCCCGCTGCTGACGGAAGCGCCGAGTAACACGGCCGCTCCAAAGAGCTGGACACTCTGCGAGAGGTTGGCGCCGGTCGGCGCCGCTGAGGCAACAATCTGGATAATGTTGAGAGTGAGGACCTTTTTCCGGACGCTGCGGTTCTCAAGGTATCCATGCCGCTCAAAGACATGTGCGGTCTCATGACCGAGCACCGCCGCCAGTTGCGATTCGTTCTGCAGCAGCGAAAGCAGGCCGGTAGTTACGTAAACAGAACCGTTGGGCAAAGCAAAGGCTTGCACCATGGGATCACGGAGGACCAGGAACTTGAACTCAACCTGGTCGGGTGTCGGGCGATTTCCGATGATGCGTTTGCCGATTGAGTCGAGATAGGGCTGGAGCTGCGGATCCTGTAAGACCATTCCCTTTTTCAGGTATTGCTGGTCGATTGCCTTCGAATCGTGAAGAACCTGGTTGTCCACGTCGGTAAAGTGGAAGTCGGTCGCTGCTTTGTCCAGCTCCTGTGCGCGGGTAATTGCGCCCGGAATCGTAACTGAGAAAACTAAGATCTGGGCAGCGCATTTGAGCCGGGCAACTCTCCGATGCATACGTCACCTCGAAAGGTCGGAACTTGGGAATTCAGGCCAAGCGTCGCCCAGGATGACCGGTCATGAATGTTGCGAGCCTACGACACATGGCGCTAACGGATGTTGAAATCGTACGAAACGCCCAACGAAAGGATTGGGTAGACCTTCAGCGGATTCACGTCGTTCCTATACTTGGCTACCTGGTTGGTGAGGTCCGCCTGTGCCGACACATTGGTGGCCATGTTCACGCACGATTCGCCGTTAATTGCCGCATCGGATTGCACCGTGCAGCCGTAGCCGGTGATTTTCAATCCCACCGTCGGTGCGCCGGTGAAGATGGCTCCCAGTTCGAACGGGAGGGCCCAATGGCCGCCCCTTCGCGAAATCATGTTTCCCCATCCCGTGGTCATCGTGAAAGCCTGTTTGTGGGTGTTTAAGCCTAGATTGGCATTGAGGTTCATGGGATTGGCACTCTCGGAGTAATACTTTGTCGAGTCCAACGTAATGCTGCTGTCGGCTGCCATCACGCCGCTGGCTGAAGCTGCGTTTCCGTTGTAGAGCGTCACCCCTGGACTCAAGCGGAAACCGTGGTTCGGCCACGGATAGTAGTCCAGTGAGATTCCGGCCTCGGCGAGGTTCAACTTGCCGCTGACGTTGGAGCCGCTCGATCCGCTTCCGCCCACCTTAAAATTGTTTACTGAGTAGCTGAAGTAATTGCCGATGCCGCGGATATTGAGATATCGGTTGGCTTCCATCGCGGCCTGCATGTTGATGCCGCCGATTCCTGCGCCGCCTCCCAGAGCCAGCCGCGAGAAGGGTCCTGGCGGGGTATATTTGGCTGCCTTTGCAATCGGTGATCCTGGAGCTTGATTCATCGCCCCTCCGGAGGTTTGCGACGAATCGGACGTGGAAGAAGGGGTTTGTGCGAGCAGCCACGCAGGGGCGGCCATTAAAGCAACCATCAGGCAACGGGCGATTTGTTTCATAATCCGAAGTCTCCTCTTTCGACATCGCCACAGTCCGTGGTTCGCACGGTTCCCGCCAGGTTTGCATCCATCGCGGAGAAAGGTGGATTCGCAATCGAATCCGCCCGCGGCCCGGGCCAACGAATCGCGATGAGGGCAGGCACGAATGCCAAGGACGGTATGCGTGCGTGCCTTTCATCAGGGCCTCGGGCTTTTTGAGCTCCAAGACCAGCCATAGAGAATGCATTCTCACTTGACGGTCAGCGTCACGGTGGCAACCGTAGCACTGGTACTGCCCGAGGTTCCTGTCACGGTGATCGTGTAGGTGCCGGAGGTTGTTCCTGAGTTCCCGCTGCTATTGCTGCTATTGCCTCCGCAGCCCGCAATGCCTATTGAGGCGCCAATCGCCAACAAAATGAGCATCGCAAGCCAGTTACGCCGCCTGCGCGGAAAGGCGAACATAAGAATGACGGCTAGCGCTGTTCCACCAAGGGAACGCCATTGCGGCCGGATCACGGCGCTCGATGCACCGGTGGTGGAAACTGTGAGCGTGGAGGTCTCGACGGTCGCTCCACTCAGCGTCACGGACGGCGGAGAAAGCGCGCACGTTGCCGGGTCCTTGGCCGCAACAGGTGCGATGGAACAGGCCAGGTCCACCGTGCCGGAGAAGCCGTTGGTGCCAACAACACTGATTGTTACCGTATTCCCCGTCGTGGCTCCGGGTTCAATGGAAATCGAACCGGGTTGGGTACCGCTGGGAGCGCCAAAGCCTGGAATGCTGATCGTGTAAGCCGCCGCGGCTACGGCGCTGTTGGAGTAGCCGGTGGCCGCCGCGATAGCCTCGACAGTCTCCGACGAGGAAACCGTAAGAGGACTGGAATAGACGGTCGAACCGGTCGTCGGTGTATTGCCGTTCGTCGTGTAATAGATAGTTGAGCCCGAGGTCGCATCGGAGATCGTTACCGTCTGGGCAGAGGAGTAGGTTCCGGCGGCAGGGGAGAAGGTTGGGGCAGCCGTAGCTGGAAGGCTGATGGTATACGTGGCCGAGGCAACCGCGCTGCTGCTGTAGCCGCTGGCCGTCGCAATCGCCTCAATCGTTTCAGTGGCACTGACTGAAATCGGACCCGTGTACTGCGGCGAGCTCGTCGTCGGTGTCGACCCATCCGTGGTGTAGTAGATGGTCGCGCCCGCTGTGGCGTCGGAGATGGCCACGGTTTGCGCTGACGTATAGGTTCCGGCCGCGGGCGAAAACGTCGGAGTTGCTGCAGGCGCGGTCGCTGTGGGAGTAAACACAAAGCCATGAAATATTGAATTTGCGTCCGAATACGTTCCGGCGATCTCTCCCGACGCATTGACGGTGAACCCTCCGGTTCCCGCCACCACGGATGTGACGGTAGTGGTGGCCGCGGGAGCATCGAAGGAGGTGATTGTGCCATCGCCGGTGCTGCGCACAAAACCGTGTTGCAACCCGCTCGAGTCAGAGTAAGTGCCCGTGATGTAGTTCCCGCCTGGGTCGATGCCGAGAGGCAACGTTCCGGAAATTTCCCCACTGCCGGCGACTGAGCCCGTGGGATCGAAGGTGGTGATGGTGCCGTCCGCGGTTCGCACAAATCCGTGGGACACGGAGCTCGCAGTGAGCCCGGACCGGGCAGTTCCTGTAACGTCTCCCGCCGCATCGATGCTCGCCGGAACGGTGGCGTAGCAATCCGCAGTGACGCTGGTGCCCTGGCAGTCGACGCCGAATTCCGTCAGCGTTCCGGCCGTATCGCGCACAAATCCGAAAGGAACCTGTTTCGTGGCGAAAAATAGCCCCGTAATCTCCCCGGAGGCATTGATGCCCATCGCTACGGTTCCATCTTTATTGCCTGTGCCCGCATCCGGGGCCTCGATGGTCGTGACCGTTCCGTCGAGCGTCTGAGCGAATCCGTAATAGTAGGATGTCCCGTCTGTGTACGATCCTGTGATATAGGTCCCCACCACGGTTCCCGCGCTGTTGACGCCCAGAGCGATCGTGCCCCTGTGCCCGGTTGTGCCCGCGCCTGAAACATCAATGGTGGTCAGAGTGTCGTTGGCGGTTTGAAAGAGAAATCCATGGTAGACATTGCTCGAATCCGCGTACATGCCGGTGACGTAACTCCCGGTGGGATCGATGTTGAGGGCGAACGTCCCCTGGGTTGCGCCAGTTCCCGCGAGGGGAGCATTAATGGGGGTCACGGTGCCGTCGGCGGTCCGCAAAAAGCTGTGGGCCGCTTCATTGCTGTCCAGGTACACTCCGGCGACGTCGCCCGCGGCATCGATGCCGCCCGCGAGGGTTCCGGTTCCCGCGCTCGTGCCTGCGCCGGAGATATCGATGATGGTGTACGTTCCGCCACTTGCACTATCTTCCGGCCGCGCGATCGTCGCGGACGCGTCGCGCGCGGACGGCCGCGCAGAACCGCCGAACAGCCGATTCCAGCTCTTCCGTTCCCAGACATGCGCCGAGGCAGACCATGTCAGCCACGCGGCTGTCCCTGCAAAAAGAGCTGCAATAAGCAGCAATACCGGAGCGGCGCGCCGCGCCCAATCTGAAAACTTGATAGCGGCGCGAACTGCGGTCCAGCCTAATCGAGTGGGAACAGACTGCCGACGCCTCATGGATCTACCCCTTTGCTTCTTTAGGCCGGGATGACCTCCCTGGAGCCGGTTCTCGCCGCCACCTCGCGGCGAACCGGCGATGCGGACTAAATCCATGAATTTGCAAGGAGTTAGCTCGACACCGGGAAAATCTACCTGGCTTGGAACTTGATAATGGAGGATAGCCCGTCCCGGCAGGTCTCAGGAGTGACAAATCAGGGTGGAATGGAGGCCATTTCAGGGTGACTGCGCCCCCCCTTTTCCTTTTCCGGCCAGCCCGTTCGCGTATACTGGTTACCTCCCTCAATTAGCTATTTCCGGGCCCTTGCTTTACATCGATAAGCAGGCGAGGCGATCGCGGCATGAGCCCATACAGAAAAAATGCGAACCCTGTCTACGAAGCCCCCGTGGTGCTCGCGGGCTGGAAGGGGATAGCGGCCTATTTCGGGTGCAACGTGCGCACCGTTCGGCGGTACGAACAGGAGCGCGGGCTGCCAGTGCACCGTGCTCCAGGAAAGAGGGGCGGCACAATCTTTGCCCGCGCCTCTGAGCTCGACGCTTGGTTGGAATCGAGGAAAAGGGAGCAAAGACTGGATCCGGCCCTGTCGACAAGCGGTTCGGCTGGTCACGTGGCCGGTATCGAGCAGAACAATTCACCATCGGCAAAGATCGCAATGCCTCTCGCGAGCTCTGCCGATCACCTCCAGGCAAAGCAAATGTCAATTCTCCTTTGGCGACCCTGGGCCGTTGTGGCTTCCGCGCTCCTGGTTTCCACCGCGGCTCTGTTCTGGAAGATGGGGAATCATCAGTCGGCCGCTGCATCGACTTTCGCGCAACCGGACATCTTGAAGGTGAGGCTACACGTCCCCGCTCCCGGCGCAGAGAACCTGTTTCTACGCGGGCGATATTACTGGAACCTTCGCACCGCCAACGGTCTCGCCACGGCGATTGACTCCTACACCCAAGCGATCGTCACCGACCCTTCCTATGCTGAAGCCTACGCCGGGCTTGCCGAATCCTATGATCTGCTGCCCCAGTTCGGCCAGGCAGATCTGCGCGACTCACTCAGCAAGGCGGAACTCGCCGCCGACCGCGCCATCGAATTGAACCCGAATCTCGCTGCCGCCCACACGGCCAAGGCCTTCGCACTCTTTTACAGGGACTGGGACATTGCGGGATCGGATGCCGAATTCCGCAAAGCGATCGCACTGGATCCGGATTCAGCGCTGACCCACCAGTGGTATGCCGGCACCCTGGAAGAAAGGATGGAAGGCGCTGCTTGCCTGCAGCAAATCGACGAGGCGGTCCGCCTGAGTCCCACGTCGGCCGCCATTCAAGCCGACGCGGCGCTTTTCCGTGCGAATTTTGGCAATTTCGACGACGGTATGAAAGCGCTGAGGGAAATTGAACAGACTCAGCCGACTCTCGCGACCCCGGCGAGCTTTCTCAGCGTGCTCGATTTCGCGACGGGAAACTATGCAGCCTACGTGGCGGATGTTCGCCACCTTGCCGCGGTCACGGGCGCACCGGATGATGTCGCCCTGGCAGACGCCGTCGCGCGCGGCTGGGAACAAGGCGGCAGAGCCGGTTTGCTCCGGGCAAGAGCAAAGGTCCTCACGGCCGCCTTCCATCGCAACGCCGAAACGGGCTACTACCTGGGCCTGACCCTCCTGATGTTGGGGCGGTCACAAGATGCGTTGCCGTACTTCAGGGCCGCGCTGAACCGGAGTTGCATCGTGGTCGTCAGCATTCCGCAAAGTCCGTGGGCGAAAACACTCGCGCACGATCCCGGCTATGCCGCACTCTTCGCCGAGATTCATGAGCGCCTTCACGGAGGCTACGTGGCCCATCCCTCCGTCGTTCCCGTCAAGCTCCGTCTGCCACAGTAATGCCTGCTTCTGATGGGAGGAGGAATGGCCATCGCCAGGAAATAGGGCCGTCGAATCGCGTCCACACCGGAATGCCCCGGTGAAACCGCTTCCCAGGCTCTTCGGTACAAAGAACCACTTGACGGATTGATTCCATCGCCAACAGCACACTTCAACAGGTTTCAACAAAGATCAGCGCCTCTGCTCCCAAAACAGATTTAATCAGTTATGGAATCCTGTTGAAATCTGTTGGCCGTAAGTGCTTTGTATTGATCATTGGGGTCGAATCGGCCGCTGGCTTGTTGATCTCTGTGGATCGCTTGTGCTTTGACCGGCACAAAATTGACTACACCTCATCGGCTATTTTGGGAAGCCACTCGCGATATCAAATGCGATTTCATATTCGGTTCTGTGCGCAAAAGTAGGATCAGTTCATTACTCCAGTGCCTTCCCAGGTCTCAAAAGCGAGACCTGGGGCACCCATTCTTCGTGCCGGGATCGGCTTCCTGAGGCCCGGGCCACCCGCCACACGGCGATAGAGGACCCAAACGCAGGGTGGCGATTCGAGGTTTTGGGGATTCTCGGGGGTGGGGGACCTCAGGCGGACCAGCAAGTCCAGCAGACATGGGGGGAGAACGGAGGAACATCCCAAAACCCGACCACGGAATGGCTTACACCTCAGCAATACGTCACAATTTACAACCAGATGAAGGATTACACACTACTCGGTAATCCCTGCCCATCATGTGGTGGAAACTACTCCACCCTGCATGTGAATAGCAACTCTTTTGTATTTAATATGCTGATCAGCGTAGGCGTTAAGCCGCCCGCTGGTGCATACATGATGTTTGGATATGGGCTAAGACCGGGAACTTGGATACAAAACAACAACCAGTAGTTGCCAAGGCCTGCTGCAAGAGGCTTGCAAAGGGAGATTGGTCATGAAGACGATTAGCATTACCGTTTTACTACTTGTGGTGCTCGCCCTTCCTTGGTCTTCGCAGGCGGAGAAAGAGGACGAACTTCCACGACTGCCTGGAGCGGAGTTGTTGGTGGAGGGTTACTCCTCGGGCAGATTCTTGCTTTTGCTCACCACCGAGGAGAAAACAGTAACGCTGCAAGAGGATGCAATCCCTCAAAAAGGAAGCCCTAGTATTTCGGCCAACGGAAGCGTTGTCGCCTCTGCACATGCCATTGCCGGCGATCTCTCCAGCGACCCTAAGCTCATCGCAAACACCTACTACACGGGAGACGGCAAATGGACCGACCACCCGGAGGTCGAAGGTGTCTGGGGACCTGTTGCAATCTCTCCAGACGGATCAGAATTAGCGTGCGTCACGAATGACAGGCCAGCACATATACGCGACGTCAGTGACCTGCTGCGCTCCCGTCTTGAGATTCTTGACCTCAAGACCGGAAAAGTGAAAGTAGCCACAGGACCTTCGGAACGTCCTGGGCCCACTGGCATCAGCTGGTCACCGGACGGCCGCCAAATCGCCTTCGTGATGCCAGCGCCGGGACGCGAGATTAGCAGCGAAATCGAAGCGATCTACGTACTCAACGTCGAGACAGGCGTGATCTCCCAGATCGGGCTTGGTCAATCCCCCTCCTGGTCACCTTCGGGGGAGTGGATTGCTTATGCGGGGTACGTCGAAGCGGAAAAATCCGAACCTGGAGGTTCCACGCTTTATAACGGGCGGTACTATTCCTTGAGTTGGCACCAGTTCAAGCTGATGGGGCCTAATGGAACACATTCTCGCGTCCTGATGGGGTTTCGTTCCGACGTGGAGGACAACGCAGCGGCTGTCTGGTCTCCCGACTCGAAGGAGCTTCTGCTTACCAAGGTTCATGGCCCGGATAAAGCCACTTTTGATATCTACTTGTACGACTTGGCAACCCACAAGCTCAGGAAGAAGTTCAGCAACACTTTCGCTACAGTATACGCATGGGTGGCGGTGCAGTGAACGGGATAGAATGCTCTGCTACGCTGCAGCTCCACCTATATTTCACCTCTCCTGCGATGATGGCCACGGCAACCT
>JASHTS010000275.1 GCA_030040425.1 Acidobacteriaceae bacterium
CGCGGATTTCCTACTTCGACCCTTCCGCGGAGGCGATATAGCGATCGACGTTGGTCTTGTCGACAAGCGTCGTGCCCGTATCGACGAAGACGGGATAGTGCGAGACGGAATCGGCGCTATAGTCTTTGGTCAAATCTGCGGGCGGATAGTGGAAGACCTCGTCGAGAGCCTTCAGGCCGTAGTAACCCATGGTGTACGGTTTCTGCACGATGGTCGAGTCGATGATGCCGCCCTTGATGGCGTCGAGTGTGTCGGGGCTCGCATCCCAGGCCACCAGCAGGCGGTCCGTGGCGCCGGAGCGCTTGATGGCATCGGCAACCGCCTTGCCGGAGGCGGAGTCGAGACAGACGAAGGCGTCAATCTTCTTGGGGCCGGTGAGCGTCATGAACTGCTGCGTGCGATCGAAGGCGACAGTGGGATCGCCCTTGATGTCGACGACTTCCACGATGTTGATGCCGGGCCGCGTGGAAAAGACATCCTTGAACCCCTTCAACCGCTCGTCTGTGTTGGCCTGCCCGCCGAGTGTGAAGATGACGACGTTGCCTTTGCCGCCAAGCTTCTCCACCACGCGGCGGCCGCCGAGTCGCCCGGCCTCGAGATTGTTGGTGCCGATGAAGAAGAGCCGGTGGCTCAACGGCGCGTCGGAGTCGATGGTGATGACGGGTATGCCGGCCGAAGCGGCGGCATCGATCTCCGGCTGCAGCACCGAGGCATCGGAGACGGAGATGAGAATACCGGAGGGTTTTTGCGCCACGGCCTTCTGAAGCGCGGCGAGCTCCGCCTGGGGATCGTGGCCGTCGGGCCCGTCCACCTTGGCGGTGACGCCGTATTGCGCCGCGGCGTGATTGAATCCCGCCTGCGCGGTTTGCCAATAAGGCAACGAGAGATTCGCCGCAATCAGATAGTAGACCTCTTTCTGCGAGTGCCTGGCGCAACTCGCGAGCGAGAAGGCGGCACAGGCGATAGCGGCAATAGCGGAAGTCCTGG
Source organism: Acidobacteriaceae bacterium (assembly GCA_030040425.1). GTDB lineage: Bacteria > Acidobacteriota > Terriglobia > Terriglobales > Acidobacteriaceae > Telmatobacter. The sequence goes on from JASHTS010000275.1 coordinate 988, forward strand.
CAATTCTCATGGCTCGACCCCTTTCCTTCAAAACGCTCGACCGCGCCACGCGGAAAAACGCAGCAGGCGGCAGCTGGGAGTGAAAATCCGGCAGGATAGTACTCCCGGAAGATAGCCATTGTCCATAAGGATTGGAGTTTGTCGGGGAAGGGTCATGCAGACGAACCGGAGCCCGCGCCTTTCCTGTTCATTCCCTTCCCCCGTGCGATATAACGGGATGAAAGCCCGCAGGTGCGCGATGCCTGCGAGCCGGCCGGGACTGCGAGCGAAGTGACTGCCGAAAACCCAGCATTGCAAACTTCCCTTCCGGCAGGCGTTGCCGTGCGCGGCGATGGCGAGCTGACGCAGCGCGCGCACGATGAGCCGGCGCACGCATACCGCACGCCGTTTGCCCGCGACGCTGCGCGCATCCTGCATGCGCGGGCCTTCCGGCGGCTCGCGGGCAAGACGCAGGTCTTCACGCGGCTGCCCGGCGACTCCACCGGCGAACAATTGAGCGACCACTTCCGCAGCCGGCTCACGCACACCCTCGAAGTAACGCAGATTGCGCGCACCGCGGCGCGCGCGCTGGGACTGAATGCGGAGTTGGCCGAGGCTCTCGCGCTGGTGCACGATATCGGCCATCCGCCCTTCGGGCATGCGGGCGAAAAGGCGCTCGACCGCGCGCTCCGCACGCACGGTCTGGGCTTCGACCACAACCTGCATGCGCTGCGCATCGTCACCTGGTTCGAGGCGCGTTATCCGGCGTTTCGCGGGCTCAATCTGACCCTGGGCGTGCGCGAAGGCATCGTCAAGCACTCGCGCGATTACTCGGCGCGTGAGCATCCGGAGCTGGCCGAGTACCTTCTCGATAGCTTTCCGCCGCTCGAGGCGCAGCTGATCGATCTCGCCGACGAGATCGCCTACCTCACAGCGGATCTCGACGACGGACTGGATTCGGGCATTCTTGCGCTCGAACAGGTGCGCGCGGGCGTGCCACTGTTTCGTGCGATCCACGACGACGCCGTGCGCAGCTATCCCGATGCGGCGCAGCGGCTCACCGTGTACGAGGCATTGCGGCGTGTGCTCAATGCGCTGGTGTCGGATCTGATGGCCGAGGTGCGCCGGCGCGTGACTGCGGCGGGCGCAACCACAATCGAAGAGATTCGCCGTGCTCCCGCGAGGCTGGTGGGTTTCAGCGCGCAGATGGAAACAGCGCGCGCCGAAACCAAGAAATTTCTCTACCAGAATTTCTACAACTCCCCGGACATGGAAGAGGTGCACCGGCACGCGGAACAGGTGGTCACAGAGCTGTTTGCGAAGCTGATGACCAACCCGGAATTGATGCCCGAGGACCACCAGGCGCAGATTCCCAGTGAGGGATTGGCGCGGACAGTCACGGATTATCTTGCCGGAATGACAGACAGCTACATCGAGCAACTCTGGGCGCGGTGCTAGGAGAAACCCAAGCCGCAGACCAGGTCAGACTGAGCTCCGAGGCGCCTCAAAGCTGTCGCAGGCTGCCGGCGCTAGCCATAACGCACGAGAGATGGTCCTTCCCTTCAAATTTTCCCGCCTTTAGTGTGCTTTCAGAGGTAAAATTCAGCTACTTCCAATGGCGAGTTCCTAATCGGGCACCGGCAGCACTGGAATGCGCGTACGACCGTTCCTGTTCGCATCTTGCGTCGCCCTTCTCACCCATCTTGCGATCGGTCAGGGCAGCACGACGCCTCCGGCTAGCAACTTTTTTCACTTTCGCGGGGTGGCAGACTTCAACAGAAATATCTACTATAAGAACAAGCTCGAGTTCTCACTCGAAACCGGCTGGCTTCCCAATAATATTCCATTCGTTTTTAACTTCGTGGTCGGCGACCCTTACAACACCTGGCCGCTGCATTACACGTTGGCTCCCAATATTGCCTCGGTGCGCTGGCACGTCGATAACATCGGCGGTCCCGGCGTTCTGCGCGGTAATTTAGACCTCACTTTCAGCGGGACTTACACTGCGATTCCGCGCGGCGCGGAGACGCGTTACTTCGCCTTTGTTTACGGGATGCGCCGCAACTTCATCCAGCGCAACTGGAGAATCGTGCCCTATTTCGAGGCCCGCGGCGGCGTGGGCAATATCAATGCCAAGGGTCCCGACGGCGTTCTCTATGCCCAAGGTCAGGACCTGACGTTCACCCTGATGATGGGCAGCGGAGCGCGCTATAACTTCAATCCCCGATTCAGCTTCGCCGCGGGAATGACCTACGACCACGTCTCCAACTTCTACTTGTCCCAGCCCGCATACACGGACTATGGACTCAACGTCTATGGCTCCCTTATTGGAATCAATATCCGGATGGGCAGGGAACGGCGCGTTGTGCCATAGGCATCTCCGGCCGGGCCGGACACTTCTTGCTGCCAGGCGGGAACGGTTTCAAAGTTAGCCTAGCCATTCCCTGCATCGTGGTGGGTGGCTTTTTCTTAAGGAAAAGCCACTTTACGTGGCCGACTTTGGATACTGCAACTCTGAAGCCGCTGTAAATCGCGCGGTCCTGCTCGCGGTCTTTGCGAAACGGAGTCGCATTTTTTCCATTTCTCACTGCACCGCGCCCTTCGGCCGCAGGCGGCGAAGATCGAGAGCGCAGGCCACGGCGTTTTGCGCGTGCAGACGCAGATTGTCGGCTGCGGCCCAGAGCCAGAAGCGGGTAATGGCGCCGGAGCCGCGCGCTCCCGGTTCCGGCCGCAGGCGCACGAGGACGTCGCTCTGGCCCGTGGCGGCAAGATTTGACGGAGAATCCGAGTCTTCGAGGATAAGCTCGATGTGCTCGCCGTTGAGCGCTTCTTCGAGTGTAGAGACCTCCACCGCGCGCTCGAGTTCGATGGCAATGGAAAAGGCGTGGCCATGAAAGACCGGCGCATGGAGCAACTGCAGGGCCAGCGCGGGCCAGCGGTTGGCTGAGAGCGCGTGGTAGTGGCGGCGGATGCGAGCCTCCGCGGCGACCAGACTCACGGTGGCGGCTTCTCCCAGCGCGCCCAGTAGATTGTAGGCCGCCTGTGCGTCGTAGATGGCGCGCGGGAGCGACTGGAAGCTGAGCAGGCTGACGGTCTGCTGGTGCAGCTCGTCCATGGCGGCGCGGCCGAATTCGCTGGCCGGCTCCAGAACGGTGGCCGAAGCCGTTCGCACCGGCGCAGCCTGCTGCACGCGGCCAAGAAGCAGACCGAGAGCGACCGCGGCGGGGTGGGCGGGAACCACGGCAGGAGTGAACAGGTCGGCCGATCCCGAGTCGACGCCCAGCCACGGCGCGCGGATGAGCACGCCGGTCTCCGCGTCCAGCGCGCCGGAGAGATCGATCACCGTGGATCCGGCGCGCACAGCTTGACGCCAGTGCATGCGGGTTAGATTTTCAGACCCCGAGAAGAAGGTGAAGTCCGAACGGTCGAAGGCGTCGGCGCTCAGTGCCTGGATGAAGGTGATCTCGTCGCCCACCTGGTCGAGCTGTCCCTGGGCGTCGTCCTCATCGAGCAGGGCGAAGTTGGCCGCGGCAAGGGTCGACTCCGACAGGACGTCTTTCAATTCCCGCCCCAGCAGGGTAGAAGCTCCGGCAATGGCGATTTTATACACAGTGAGTCGGCAAATCAGCGAGCTGGCGGGTTAGCAGGTTTGCGCGCCTTGCGCGCCATGCGGGTCAGCAGCGTCAGCAGGTTAGTCAGTGAAGTGAGGGCCAAGGGATTCGTGGCTTGGCGTGGTCGAAGCAGGCAGCTCGGGCACAGGCTTTCGCCGCCGGCGGCGCGACCACCCATAGGCGGCGCGGGCCCAGATGCCGGAGAACATGTACGCGAGCGCTGCGAAGAAGAGCACGACGTTCGAGTACCGAAGGACAATCCAAAGAATGACGGCGAGCAGAACGGGCAACTGGAAGGGATGACGGCGGGAGAAGTTGATCTCCTTGGCCGACCAGAAGCGCCAGGTGCTCACCATCAGGAACGTGCAAATCGCCACCAGCACCAGCCAACCGATGGAGACCCACCAGGACTCAATCGGGTAGGCGTAAAAAAAGTGGACGGTGGCGGCGAGCAGACCCGCGGCCGCCGGAATGGGCATGCCGACAAAGTATTTCCTCCCCGGTCGTCCCGGGTTGCGCGGCTGCGCGTCGTGGCTGATGTTGAAGCGAGCCAGACGCGAGGCGCCGCTCAACAGGAAGAGAAAGCAGATGAAGGCGCCGGCATGGATGAGATGCTGGCGCAGGCTGGGATTCACAGATTGAGGAAGAAAATGAAAACCCCAGATGAAGGCGAGCAGGCTGGGTGCAAGGCCGAAAGTGATCACGTCGGCGAGCGAATCCAGTTCCTTGCCGAACTCGCTGGCCGTGTTGGTCATGCGCGCGATGCGCCCGTCGAGCGAATCGAAGGGAATGGCGAAGAGGATGGCGATGGCCGCCCAATCCAGGTGCTGGGCCGCGTCGCCGGTGATCGCAGCCAGCGTCTGCGTAATCGAAAAATACCCTGCCCCGATGTTGCCCGCGGTGAAGAGCGAGGGCAGCAGATACATGCCCCGCCTGAGGCGGGCGCGGTTGCGGGCGCGGAACTGGGCCGGGTCATGGTGATTCACGCGCGCTCTCCGTTGGGCATCGCCGCAAGGACGCTCTCGCCGCCCTTCACCCGCTGGCCCACCTTGACCTGGAGCTGAGCGCCGGCCGGAAACACAACATCGACGCGCGATCCGAACTTGATCAGCCCCACGCGCTGCCCGCGCTCCACGGATTGTCCCTCGCCGAACTTGAAGACGATGCGCCGCGCCAGCAGGCCGGCGATCTGCTTGAAGGTAACTTCGATGCCGTGATCGGCCCCCTGCCCGCGAACCGTCACCACGTTCTGCTCGTTGCGCTCGGCGGAGCTGGGGTTCATGGCGTTCAAGTAGCGGCCGTTCTGGTAGCGCACGCTCGCAAGGACGCCGCCGATCGGGGCGCGGTTGACATGCACGTCGAAAACGCTGAGAAAAATGCTCACGCGCTGGCGCTCGCCCTCGGGGGTGGTAATAGTCGCGGTCTCCGTCACTTGGCCGTCGCCCGGCGAGACGATCAAGCCCTCGCCGGCGGGAATGGCGCGGTGCGGATCGCGAAAGAACCAGAGAAAGAAGACGGCCAGAACCACCGGTGCCACCGCCCAGCCCCAGCCGTGCGTGAACCAGACCAGGACTCCGGCAACCGCAACCAGGCAGAGCGCGTAGATGTAGCCGTCCCGAACCATCGTTCCCAACGATGATTATACGGCGAACAAGATTTGTGCTGTTGTGACGAAGAGGCTATGCGCGGGAAGGTGAGAACGAGAGTACACAGCCCGTACGGACTCGCTCTGGGCCCAGGGAGGGGGAAATTGTGTTCAAAAGACCGGTAACGCTAAACCGTCGCGGGCATCCGCCGTTCCAGCGCGTAAATCAGGTCTTTTGCGTGCAATTTGAGCTTTTTCAAACGTACTTCTTCCAATTGCTCGTCTGTGCTGAGATAGGGTTTTTGCAGCAACTCTTCCAACCGCTGAGCGTAGCGATGATGTTCGGCGTGCAGGCGATCGATCTCTTCGCTCAACGCGGCGCCCTTTACTTCATCCATCAAGCACCTCCAGAGGGCGACGGGCGGGGCGTTCGAAGCCCTCCGCCGCATTTTTACGAACATTTACATATAGCTCCGGCGCACGACGGTACGCAAGCGGGAAATGGCCCGAAGTAACGACATGAATGTGGATTTCGGGAAAATAACTGGCGCAGCGTGATGGCGGTCACGGCTGCGGCAGCTCGCAAAGGCACGGCGCCATTCGCAACCGTGGTGCTGCCTTTCACTCCAGGTGGAGGGCCATAAGAACCGCATCTTCTTCAGGATCAGCATAATAGCCTCGGCGAACTCCAGTCTGGATGAAGTTTTGCGCCAGGTAAAAGTCAATCGCGCGCCGGTTCGATGCGCGCACCTCCAGGTGCAGCTCGCGGATGCCCGAAGTGCGAAGGTGGGTGACTAACGATGTGAGCAGGCAGCGGCCGACGCCGCTACGCTGGACCCGAGACGCG
>JASHTS010000276.1 GCA_030040425.1 Acidobacteriaceae bacterium
ATCGATCATGGCGCCATCCCTTCAGCAGCCCGGAGATTGCTTGCCGATCCCGGCCATGAGCTTTTCTTCAGCGCAGCGAGTTTGTGGGAGATCGCGCTGAAGAGGGCGCGCTTTGGCAGCGGATTCGGATTCGAACCCCGGGAAGTCCGCCGGCATTTCAAGGAGAACGGCTACGGAGAGCTGCCGGTCAAAGGCGAGCACGCGGTTGCCATCGATTCACTTCCACCCATACACAAAGATCCCTTCGACCACCTCCTGATTGCGCAGGCGATGATCGAAGGGATCACGTTGCTTACCGCGGACGGGACGATTGCGCGCTATCCGGGCCCCATCCGGAAGGTGTGAATGCGGCTTACGCGTTGGCCCGCGCGCAGAGCTCGTCGAAGGCGCGCATGAGCTCCTCGGCAATCTGCTGCGCCGTGGCCTGCTCGATGACGTAGCGCTGCATGAGGTAGACCAGCTTGCCGTCGCGCAGGATGGCGATGGAGGGGGAGCTGGGCGGATTGCCTTCAAAGTAGCTGCGCGCGCGCTCGGTGGCTTCGCGATCCTGGCCGGCGAAGACGGTGATCTTGTGGTCGGGCTGGCTGGCGGACTGGGCCAGCGCCAGGCGCACGCCGGGACGCATCTTGCCGGCGGCGCAACCGCAGATCGAGTTAACCACCACCATCGTGGTTCCGGGTGCGGCGAGCGCCGCGTCCACTTCTTCGGCTGTGCGCGTTTCCTTGATTCCGGCGCGCGTGAGCTCTTCGCGCATGGGAACCACCATCATTTCTGGATACATCCGTTGCCTCCGGGCAGGAGATTGGTCTTACCTCTATTTTACCCTCCATTTTACCCTTAGATGCCGCGGCGCGGGCTTGGCTGCGCGCAGTGGGCGCGAGCCCAAGGCCGCAGCCCCATGCGTTAGGCTGGTTCCGATGCACCTCAGAGAAAATGAGCCGCTTGCACCCTTCACTACGCTGGGCGTGGGCGGGCCGGCGCGGTGGTTCGTGGAGGCCGTGAGCGAAGAAGAGATTGTGGAGGCCGCGGAGTGGGCGCGCGGGCGGGGTGTGAATCTGTTCGTGCTGGGCGGCGGGAGCAATCTGGTGATTGCGGACGCGGGCTTTGACGGGTTGGTATTGCAGATCGCGCTGCGCGGTGTCTTCACGGCAGGCCAAGACGCGGATGGGCGGCAAACCTATCAGGTTGCGGCAGGTGAAGACTGGGACAAGTTTGTCGCCCGTTCGGTTGTACATCATTGCGCGGGGATCGAATGCCTGGCCGGTATTCCCGGCACGGTGGGCGGCACGCCGGTGCAGAACGTGGGCGCGTATGGGCAGGAGGTTGCCAGCGTGATTGCGTGCGTGCGCGCCTACGACCGCGAGGCAGGCGCGTTTGTGGAGATGAGCGCGGAGGAGTGCGGGTTCTCTTACCGCACCAGCCGGTTCAACACAACCGACCGCGAGCGGTTCATTGTGACCCGCGTGGATTACCGCCTTAGGCCGGGCGGCGCGCCCACGCTGCGCTACGCCGATGTGGAGCGCGCGATCGAAGCCGAGCATCTGGACCGCGCGCCCACGCTGGCCGAGGTGGGGGGGGTTGTGCGGCGGATTCGCCGGTCGAAGGGGATGCTGCTGGTTGCTGGAGATCCGGATTGCTGCAGCGCGGGCAGTTTTTTCAAGAATCCCATTCTTACCGAAGAGCGCTTTGAAGAAATTGCTTCAAGCGGCAACTCCGTGCCGCCGAGATTTCCGGCAGGAAAGGGCGCTGCGAGCGAGGGAAAGGTAAAAATTCCCGCGGCGTGGCTCATTGAGCAGGCAGGGTTCAAGAAAGGCTACGCGCTCGGCGCGGCGGGGATCTCGTCGCGGCACACGCTGGCGCTCGTAAACCGCGGCGGCGCGAAGACGGCGGAGGTCCTGGCGCTGGCCGAGAAGATTCGTGCGGCCGTCGAGGAGCGGTTCGGCATCAGGCTGGAGATGGAGCCGGTGCTGGTGGGGTTCTAGGCCGAACCGAGCCGATCGAGCAGGCGCGCGCGCTCCGATGCGAGCACCTCGGCAGCGGGGCCGAAGGCAGCGCGGCGGCCTTCGCGCAGGAGAAGCACTTCCGCCCCGGCGCTGAGCGCATCGCTCACGTCATGCGTGGCGGCGACGGTCTGCACGCCGTGCGTGCGCACCCAGGTTTTGAGCCGGTCGAGCAGCAAATCGCTGGCCTGCCCGTCGAGCGCCGAGAAAGGCTCGTCGAGGAGCAGCAGTTTCGGCTCAGGTGCGAGGGCGCGCGCCAGCGCGACGCGCTGCGCCTGGCCGCCGGAGAGATCGTGCGGGCGCAGACCGGCAAGCTCCGCGGCGCCGACCAGATCCAGCATTTCCTCAACCCGGCGCGCGCGAGTGGCGCGGTCGAGCTTCTGCAATCCGTAGGCCACGTTGGCGGCCGCGCTGAGGTGAGGAAAGAGCGCGGGCTGCTGGGCGACCATGCCGATGGCGCGCTTGGCCGGAGCGACATGCACGCCGCGCTCGACGTCAGTGAGAGGAATTTCGTTAAAGGTCACGCGGCTGAATCCCCGGAGATGCTCCTGGTCGAAACCGGCAAGCAGGCGCAGGAGCGTGGTCTTGCCTGCGCCGGAGGGTCCGAAGAGCACGGTCCATTCGGCGCCGAAGCGGCCCGCAACCAGCAAGTGGAAGCTGCCGCGCCAGGCGTTGAGCTCGAACTCAAGCACGGCTGCGCGCTCCGCGCTTTTGCGCTTTGGAGTAGATGAGTGCCAGGGCAAGCACGCTCAAGGTGAGCAGGATCGCCGAGGTGCGCTCGGCGGCGGCGTAGTCGAAGTTCTCCACCTGGTTGTAAAGCAGGATGGAGAGCGTGCGCGTGGAACCGGGGATGTCGCCGCCGAGCATGAGCACCACACCGAACTCGCCCACGGTGTGAAGAAACGCGAGTACCCCCGCGGTAAGAAGCGAGCGGCGGGCGCCCGGAACCAGGAGCGTGAGGGTCATGCGCGCCGGGCTTGCGCCGAGAAGGCGGGCGGCATCGACAAGCGAGGATGGAATGGCCGCAAACCCCGCGACCAATGGCTGCACGGCGAAGGGAAAGCTATAAATGACCGAACCGACGACGAGGCCGTCGAAGGAAAATGCCAACGGATGGCCGAGCAGCGCGGCGATGCCGCGGCCAAAGGCCGTGCGTGGGCCGAGCAGCACGAGCAGAAAAAATCCAAGCACAGTGGGGGGAAGCACCACCGGCAAGGTTGCCAGCGCTTCCACGGCAGCGAACCAGCCGGCCGCGCGGGGTGAGAGCGCGCGCCCCAGCACCAGCCAGGCGGAGAGCGGAATCGCTGCGGCCAATAGGATCGCGGTGGTGACCGTCGCCAGCCTGAGCGTGAGAAAGAACGCTTGCCATTCCATGAGAGCCAATCAACAGACTACCGTTGAGCCTCGCATTTTCCCATCCATTTCGCAGTAAATGCGAAATGCATAGGGCACGCGAAAATCGATCTAACGAACCGGCGTGAGGCCGCTTTTGGGGAGTGCGGCCTGCACAGCGGGCGAGAGCAAAAAATCGAGGAGGCGCCGCGCAGCGGCGCGCTCGTGCGTGGCGCTTACAATCACCGTGCCCTGCTCGATGGGAGGATAAAGATCGCGCGGGATCACGAAGTAGCTGCCGGTTGCCGAAAGCCTGGCGGTGAGCGCGGAAGTGAGCGAGATGAGCCCCGCATCGGCATTGCCGGAGTCGACGAACTGCGCAGCCTGTGCGATGTTCTCCGCGGTGACCAGGCGCGGCTGGAGCGCGTCATGGAGCTTGAGACTGGTGAGCGCAGCCAGGGCGGCGCGGCCATACGGAGCGCGCTCGGGATCGGCGATGGCGAGGCGCTTGAGATCGGGATTGGAAAGCAGAGCCAGCGAGGGCGGCGGCAGATGCGTATCCTTGCGCTCCCACAGCACCAGCGTTCCCCGTGCGTAAGGGATGGGCGCGCGCGGATTCGAAAACCCTTTTGCATCGGCGAAGCCCGCATCGATCAGGCGCTGGGGAAAACCCATATCGGCGGAGAAAAAGAGATCGAAGGGCGCGCCGTTTTCAATCTGCGTGGTGAGCACGGCAGAAGCTTTGTACGTAGTGTCGACGTGCAGTCCTGTCTGCCGTTCGAATTGCGCAAGGATGGGCGGCAACACCGGCTCGAGATCGGCGGCCGCGGCCACGCGCAGCGGCGTCTGCGCTGAGGCGGGCGCTGCGAGAAAAATCGCCAGTACGAATAGGAAAAGTCTCCCCGGCAGAGACGCGAGCCGACCTCCGTTGAACAGCAAAACCCTCCGCATACCTGCTAGGCTAACACCAGGTATGAACGACAATCTGCACCAGTTACGCTGCTTCGGTTGCGGAAGCCGGATTAGCGGCGCCCAGGCGCAGGCGGACTTCCGCTGCGCCGACTGCGGCGAGCTGTTTGAAGTGGAGTATCCCGGCTGGCTCGAGCGGCGCGGCCACGACCGTCCGAATCCCGGCGCGCTCAAGTGGCTGTGGCGGGAGCGTCGCAGCTCGGGTGAGGCTCCCGGCCAGGCGGGTCTGGCGGGTCTGGATCAGTCGGGCGTGTGGCGCTTTCGCGAGGTCCTGCCCATCCTGAACAGTTTCGGGAACGCGGTGACGCTGCGCGAAGGGAACACGCCCCTCTATCATCTGCCGCGCGCCGCGAGGGCTCTGGGCATCGACCAGCTCTACGCCAAACACCAGGGCATGAATCCCACCGCGTCGTTCAAAGACACGGGGATGACCGCGGCGATGAGCGTAGCCCGCGAGCGCGGATTCGAGTGGGTGGCCTGCGCGTCGACGGGGAATACGTCTGCCTCGATGGCGGCTTACGCTGCGCGGGCCGGATTGCGCAGCCTAGTGCTGATTCCCGAAGGGAAGATTGCGTGGGGCAAGCTCTCGCAGGCGATGGATTACGGCGCAGTGACCTGCCAGCTCAAGACGGATTTTGACGGATGCCTGCGCGTGCTTACCGAAATTGTGCGCGAGCATCCGATTTACCTGCTCAACTCGGTCAATCCTTACCGGCTGGAGGGGCAAAAGACGCCGGCCTTCGAGATTGCCGAAGCCTTCGACTGGAATGTCCCCGACCACGTGGTCGTTCCCGGCGGGAACCTGGGCAACAGCTCGGCGTTGGGCAAGGGCTTTCGCGAGATGTACGAGCTGGGGCTGACGGCGCGGATGCCGCACATCTCCGTGATCCAGGCCGAGGGCGCGAATCCCCTGGTGCGCAGCCTGGCCGCGAGCCGCGGCGAAAAACTGGAGCCGGTGGAGGCGCAGACGCGGGCAACGGCCATTCGCATCGGCAATCCGGCATCGTGGCGTAAAGCGGCGCGGGCGATCCAGACCACCGGCGGATGGTGCCTGGACGTGAGCGAGGCGGAGATTGCGATTGCCAAGGCGGAGCTGGGCGCCGAAGGGCTGGGTTGCGAGCCGGCTTCGGCGGTGACGCTGGCGGGTTTGAAGAAGCTGCGCGCACAAGGGGCAGTGGCGCCCGCGGACACGGTGGTGCTGGTGCTCACCGGGCACACGCTGAAAGATGCCGATTACACCATTGACTTCCATCGCGGAACGCTGCTGAGCGAAGCCGAGGCCGCGGGGCACGAAAGCGAGATTGCCGGCCTGCGCCACGCCGCAGTGGTGGTGGAGGCGACGCCGGACGCGGTGCTGGCTGCCATGGAAAAGGCGTCGAGAGACGGGGCGGGGGACGCAACCGCATGAGTGAGCCGCGAATGCCCCAGGCGAGGCTCCGCAAAGATTGCGGAATTCATCTGCGCCTGCCCGCGACTTCAGCCAATCTCGGCCCGGGATTCGATTCAGTGGCCGTGGCGCTCAATTTTTTCCTAGAGATTGAAGCCGCAACCGCGCCGGAGTTCCGCATTGCTGCGCAGGGACGCGACGCTGCACGCTGTGCCCGCCTCGACGACAACCTCATTCTTGAAACCTATAAGAGCCTGCTCGCGGCGCATGGGCGCCCCGTGGTTCCATTGGCGATACAAATGACCAATGCGATCCCTCTCGGGATGGGTTGCGGCTCGTCGGCGGCAGGCAGGCTGGCGGCCATTGCACTGGCCGTGCACTTCGGGCAGCTTGACTGGGAGTCGGAGCGGATTCTCGAAGAGGCTTATGCGCTCGAGGGGCATCCGGACAACGTGGCTGCCTGTTGGCTGGGCGGATTTGCGGCCACCGCGCGCGAAGGCCAGCGGATTCGCGTAGCGAAGGTGATTCCCCCGGAAGAATGGAGAGCGATCCTCGCGCTTCCCGCGGAGCCGCTGCCCACCAGCCAGGCTCGCGGCGTGCTGCCGGCCAGCTATACGCTCGAGGATGTGGTTGCAAACCTGCAATCGGTGTCGCTGCTGCCGCTCGCCTTTGCCCAGGGGCGTGCCGATTTGCTGAAAGCGGCAATGCAGGACCGGATCCATCAGCCGTACCGTGCACCCATCTGTCCCCTATTGCCGCTCCTCCTCCCGCTCGTAGGCGGCAGCGGGATTCTGGGCGCGGCGCTCAGCGGGGCGGGTCCTTCGGTGCTGATCGTGGTGGAGGGCGAAACCGGCCTGCCGGCGGCGGCAAGGGCGATCCGCGGCGCTCTGGGAACAGGGTTTGCGGGGGAGTTGCTCGCCTGCCAGTTTCAACCGGAGGGCGCAGCCGAGGGAATAAGGCGTTGAATTAGAAATGGCCGAGCTTTCCAGGGCGGCTTTCGCCAGGGTTAATCATTCGGTAATTTCTTTTGATCCCATTGATAGCAACTTGGATAATCACCAAATTCTCGGTTACCGAGGGATTACTGAAGTTTGCTTGCGTTTCAATGGAGGAACACATACAGTCGCTGCGTGAGCAGTTCTGGGGGAGGGCTGCTCTAGCGCCCGTGATCCTTTCTGGATCCGGGCGCTTCTATTTTGGGCCGCAGCCTCGACGGGGTCTGCGCCGGCGCCGGCCTCCCGCCCTGCGACTTTCCCTTGCCCTGCGCATCCAAACCAAGTGCGAAGGTTCCTGTAGACTGAAGGGGCAAAGGTCGGCGGCGAAGTCGGCAAGGAGGATCATGGCTGGGCTTGGAGTGGTAGAGATTAACGATGCAAATTTTGACCAGGAAGTACTGAAGAGCGAAGTGCCGGTCCTGGTGGATTTCTGGGCCGTATGGTGCGGTCCATGCAAGGCCATTGGACCCACGCTCGAGAGCATCGCCACAAGCTTTGCAGGCAAGCTGAAGGTGGCCAAGGTCAATGTGGATGAAAACACGGCTGCGGCTTCGCGCTATCGCATCCAGGCAATCCCGGCGCTGATGTTCTTCAAAGGCGGCAAGCCCGTGGATCAACTGGTGGGCTTTCATCCGCAGGCCGAGATTGAAGAGATAGTAAAGCGCCTGCTGACCCCGAACGGCGTGGCGGCCTGAGACGCAATGCAAGGGCCGGCGAGTCCGAATTAGGAGAGCTCATACACAAAGGCCCGGCAAGCGCCGGGCTTTTGTGTGTCTGCGGCTCAAGCGCGGCCGCGGAATTGGATGATGCGCCGCCGGTCACGCTTGGACGGCCGGCGCTCAGGAAGCGGCGCAAAGTGCGCCAGCTCCTTGCGCTCCTCGGCAAGCCGTCTGCGCACCTCGCGGCTCGCCTCCGTTTCGTTGTAGAGCGTCTGCGCCTGGGCGGCTGGACCGCGCACCGCGCTCACGGCAAGAACATCGACCTCAAAAACTCCGCCGTCGTTTTCAATGCGCAGGCGTGCACCGGGACGAACCTCGCGCGCGGGTTTGGCGCGCAGACCGTTGGCTTCGATCCGTCCCAGATCGCAAGCACGGGAGGCTTGGGCGCGCGTCTTGAAGAAACGCGCAGCCCAGAGCCATTTGTCGATGCGGATCGCAGGCGCCGGATTGCTGGCTTCACACATCACGTAAAGATTTCGTAAAGACCGCGGCGAACGCTGCAATGCGACCGCTCGAGATTTTCTCCACAAAGATGTCCAGAAAGTCGCCGGAGTTTAGGCGGGGTGTTCGGGTTTCCAGATGTAGAGAAAATCCGTGTCGCTGGAAGTGGCGATGATGATCCCACGCTGACGCGTAGCACGATTCAAAGCAGAACGAATATTTTCTTTCGAATCCGGCAACGCAGCCAACGGAACTTTCAGCGCGGCTCCATGGTCAAGCTGTTCAATGTCGCTCAAGAGTCGTAAGACGATCTTCTTGTGTTTTCCATCGCGGCCCTTGGGGACGTCATGCTGAAGAACAGATTGAAAGTTCATCGGTGGTAGAACTTCCGTTTTCTCCGCCATCGCGGACCTCCTCCTTGCAGAATTCTAACAGCATTAGGAGTTCCATTAACGCATCACTAATCTATCGCAAAATTAAGGAATTAGTAGCATGATAGTACGCCGACGAAAAATTGGCAACCCCTAAAATCCACCCCCCGCAATTCTATTAACAAAGTTTTCCACAGCCTGCCGGTCCGCTGAGATTAAACTCAGCCGAACGCGCGGGAAATAGAACTCTTCATTTAGAAACAAGCCTAAAGCTCCTCATTTAAAAAGATTTGAACTGTAATCAGAAGATTTCACCCGTACGGGATTATTCTTGTTACTGTCCGAGTTGAGGTGCTACCCGTATGAATTCTCGACGCCATTCCCCCGTCGTCCCTATCGACCAGGTGCCGCCGGAAGATACCAGCGCGTACCGTCCGGTGGTCCTGGTCGTGGACGACGAGTCTGCGATTGCAGACACGCTCACGGAGATTCTTTCGCGCAGCGGTTATGCGGCCATGGCCGCATACGACGGAAACGATGCTCTGGAGACGGCACTGCTGACGCCGCCGGAGATGTTGATCACCGATGTGATCCTGCCGGGGATGAGCGGCGTGGAACTTGCCATCACGATGCGCCGCATCTTTCCCGAGTGCAAGATACTTCTGTTCTCCGGGCAGGCTTCGACTGCCGACCTTCTGGCTTCGGCAAAGAACGAGGGCCATCACTTTACCCTTCTCAGCAAGCCGGTTCATCCCCGGGAGCTGCTGGCGCAGGTCTCCGATATGCTCAAGCAGCGCGGGATACACGTGAACACAGTCGCCAGCTGAGCGCCTTTCTTTGCGCAGACACCGGCTCCGCCTGCGTAAGCAGGCGAAGCGCGGGTTCAAATGGGCTTGGCGTGCACAGGCGATGCGCGGCGCATGCCCACGTGCAGATGCACGACCTGTCCCGGCTGCACGATGACGGGAAAGAACGCGGTTTGGCCGATCATCTGCTTGGGCTGCGGATCGGAATCGACAGTCCAGTTCTTGGGAACGATCTGCTCCACGACAAAAGTGACCGGGGCATCGGAGATGTCTTGAAGCACGAAGGTGTGCTCATGCACTTCCACGTGCCAGCGGAGCAACTGGTCGCCTTGAATGCTCTCTTCGACGTGCTGTGACTCGAAGATACCTTCGAGTTGGCAGAGAGCGGAGTCGGTGTACGGCTTCGCTCTTTTGCCGGACAGCGCGTGCGCGGGATCGGGCAGGATGCGGCAATCCTGATCGACGTGAATCTCGTTGAAGGAGTAATACTGCTGGCGCTGAGGCGGCGGCTGCGGCGTCTGCGTGGATGCCGGAAACCACGGGGCGGCGAAGAGAGCGAGCAGCGCCCAATTGACCCGCTGTGTCACCATGGCCAACATCGTAGCATCCGGAGTTAAAGGCCTGAGGGGATTGCCGGCGCAGCGCTTCCGGAATAATGGGCGCCTTCAAGGGAGCTCGGCGTGCGCGGAAGGCGAATGCGCATGAAAATGGCGGTGAATCGTCTCCGCGGTTTTGCGCGGGACCACGGCGGCCAGCGACTCGACAGTGGCCTGCTGCACATCGCGCAGGCTGCCGAAGTGGGTGAGCAGGCGCTGGCGTGTTTGCGCGCCCACGCCGGGGATTTCCAGCAGTTCGGAGCTGCGGTCGCGCATGGCGCGGCGCTGGCGGTGGTAGCCGACGGCGAAGCGATGGCTCTCATCGCGAATGAGCTGGATGAGATGGAGCACCGGCGAGCGGCGGTCGAGGACGATGGGCTCGTCCTCCTGGCCGTAGAGATAAATGACCTCTTCTTTCTTGGCAATGGAGGCGAGCGGCTGCGAAGTGAAGCCGAGCGATTCGAGAGCTTCGGCCGCTGCGTGGAGCTGTCCCAGGCCGCCGTCGATGAGGATGAGCGAGGGCATGGTGGAGGGTTCTTTGCTGCGCACGGGCCCTCCCTCGGGGGCTAAAGCCCTGCTCCCATCTCGGTCGTTTTCGGCACGACTGAAGTCGTACCCTTTCAACGCGGGCCGATTCGCCCCCGAGGTTTCCCCGGTCCCAAAATCGGGACCGGGCGCACCCGGCTCGTGAGCTTGGGATGCGGCCTGCTCGGCGCAGTTGTCGCGGATGCGGCGATAGCGGCGATGGACTACTTCGCGCATGGCGGCGAAATCATCGACGCCGAGGACCGTCATCACCTTGAATTTGCGGTAGAGCGCCTTGTTCATTTTGCCGTCTTCCCAAACCACGAGCGAGGCGACGGTCTCCGCGCCCTGAATATGGGAGATGTCGAAGCACTCAATGCGGCGCGGCAGCTCGGGCAGCGTGAGCGTGTCCATGAGCGCCTCCTGGATGGCCTTGCGCGAAGGCTCGAGGACCCGGAAGCGCTGCACGTAGGATTGCTTTGCGTTCTGGCCGGCGAGATCGACGAGCGAGCGTTTTTCTCCGCGCTGCGGAACGGCGATCTCGATGCGATGGCCGGTGCGTTCCGTCAGCAGCGCGGCGAGCGTCTCGCGTTCGTCGAAGTCGACGGGGACGAGGATGGTGCGCGGGACGTATTGCTGATCGATGTAGAGCTGCTTGAGCAGGGCGGAGAAGAGGGCGCCGGGGTGGAAGGCTGGTGTGCCGGCAGTTGTACCGTCCCCGGTCCCCGAATGCGAGGGACCGGGGGCTCCCATTTCTTCGCGTACGCTACCGCTTTCTGATCCCTGATTCCCGATCCCTGAACCCTGCTCCCTTTCTTCCTCCACTACATCTATCAGTTCAGCCAGGTCCTCCCAGAAAAATTCGCGGCGATCGACGATCTTGCCGGCGCGCATGTGAAACAGATTCACGGCCAGGCAGCCATCTTCAAAGTGATAGCCGAAGACGTCGGCGTCGTCGCTCTGCTCGGCCGTGGCGATGCGCTGCTTTTCCTGGAGCTGGTGCACGGTGGAGAGCTGGTCGCGCAGACGCGCGGCGGCCTCGAACTGCTCGGCTTCGGCCGCGGCCATCATGCGCGCGGTGAGCGTGCGCTCGAGCTCGGCGTGGCGGCCTTCGAGGAAGAGCTGCGAGTCGTGCACGGCCTGCGCATAGGCCTCGGGCGTAACGAAGCCCTCCACGCAGGGGCCGAGGCAGCGATGAATGTAGTACTGGAGACACGCGCGGGGATGGAAGCGCGAGAGATCGACCTTGCAACTGGGCAGAAGAAAGCTCCGGTGAATGAGCTCGACCACGCGATAGGCGAGATTGCCGGGAAAATACGGACCGTAATAGGCGGAGCCGTCCTTGCGCAGGCGGCGGGTGACGAAGACCTTGGGGAAGCGGTCGGCAAGCGTGAGCTTGACGTAGGGGTAGGTCTTGTCGTCGCGCAGCAGGATATTGAAGCGCGGCTTGCGCTGCTTGATGAGGTTGTTTTCGAGCGCCAGCGCCTCATGCTCGTTGGCGACGAGGATGTAGTCGATGTCGACGGCCTCACGCATCAGCGAGCCGGTTTTGGCGTTGGCCTGCGAGGCTTCGAGCAAATAGGAGCGCACGCGCGAGCGCAGGTTGTTGGCTTTGCCCACATAGATCACCTGGCCCTCGGCGTTCTTGTAGAGGTACACGCCGGGTTGCGGGGGAAGAACGCGGATTTTTTCGTGGAGGTCCATACCACGTGAGTTGAGACGGGGCGCGAAGAGCAGTCTCCAATTTCTAGGATAGCGGGAATCGAGGCGGCCGGCCGTAGAGCGGCCCGCGTGCGGGCTATGCGCCTGATTCTTCAGGGCAATCCTTACGCAGAATGTAAAAATTACGCAACGCCGAAGGCTGTGGACGCATGATGAAATCGAAGACAATCTTCACATTGCGAACAGCTTAGCAGCCGCTGTGGAAATGGCGGGCGGCGTGCAGGCATCGAACAGTGAATAGGAGAATCCATCTCTGCCTGCGGTGCGGAGCATGGGCGGAAAGGGAACAAAACCATGACAAGACATTCTCTCGGATTTGCATTGGCTTCGGCGGCTTTGACGTTGTTCGGTGTGAGCGGATGCGCGACCAAGAATTACGTGAAGAATCAGACGGCACCGATCATTACGCACACGGGACAGCTGGATCAGGAGACTGCGGAGAACAATCGCCAGATCCATGACGTGGACGATCGCGCGCAGGCAGGCATCAAGCAGGCGCAGACCTCCGCGGATACGGCCAACCAGAACGCGCAGAACGCTACCAAGGCTGCCAGCGACGCCGATACGGCAGCGAACGATGTGGCGCAGCGCGCCGATTCGCTGGATGCCGTGGTGAAGGGACTGGACAATTACAAGCAGGTAGCTGACGTCTCCGTCACCTTCGGGTTCGACAAGTCCAACCTCACCGACGACGATCGCTCGCAACTGGATAACTTTGCCGGGCAGCTCGGCAGCGCAAAGAACTACATCCTGGAAGTGACCGGCGGATGCGATACGACCGGCCCCGCGGATTACAACTACGCGTTGAGCAACCGCCGCGCAGATGCGGTGGTGCAATACCTGGTGGCCAAGTACAACATTCCTCCGCACCGGTTTTATCTGATCGGCATCGGCAAGGATCAGCAGGTTGCGCCGGACACCACGCGCGAGGGTCGCCAGAAGAACCGTCGCGTCGAAGTGCAGTTGCTCTCGAACATGAACACCAACGCGCCGGAAGCACCCTCGGCAACCGGCGGGCAGTAAATCAGGGAGAAAGCGGCCGGCGATCTCACCGGATCGGCGGCCGGAACGGAACGAGGGCAGGCTCACGAGAGGGCCTGCCCTTTTACTTTTTGCAGCGAGGC
>JASHTS010000277.1 GCA_030040425.1 Acidobacteriaceae bacterium
AACCGGAGCGTCGGCGAAAAGAAAAAACATGCTGGCGTGGTTCAAAAAATCCTCTGGCCGCGAAATGGCGAGTTTCACCGGCCCGGGAATGCGGAAGCGGATCGTCCGCCCGTCCCGACGCGCGCGCAGCCCCAGCCGCCACGGCTCAATGTCCACGCCCGCGTCCCAAAAGCCGGGCTCAGCCGCGGTAATCGCAATCTCCGCCGGGCCAGTTACGTCGAAGCTCGCAAACTCATAGTTCGCGGCTGCGCGCGCCACGTCGACAGGGCGCCCATCCGCGGTGAGCGTGAATGTCGACGACCGCATCTCCGCGGGAACCGGCGCGGCGCTCACATGCGTGGCGGCGCGGACAGGCAATGCGAAAGGAGCAGCGAGAAGAAGCGCAGAGAAAGCCGCGAGCAGGGCGCGCATTCCGGGCAACAAAGCAAACTCCGGCGGAAAGGTGGGAACAGTTCACTCTAGCACCAGCCGCTGTCGCACTTTCATCGCAAGCGGAGCCGCGAGAATGCATTTTGCGCTTTGCAGCAGGCGCCGCTTATGTATAATTCGAGCCGCGAAGTAATTCTGATTCCGCAGCCGCTCCAAGGAGAACAACATGCCGGGTTCCGCCGTCCGCGCTTCAGCCCAATACAAACACACCGTTTCAACGCTGCTCTTCCTTGTTGCGCTTGCCGGGCTCCTCGGCAACGCATGCGCGCACGCCCAGGCCCAGCCCAAAGCGGAAGGCACACATGCCACCATCACTGCCGCGGTCACGCTGGTTGAAAGCCCGCAGGAGTCCGGCCCGGTGCAGCGCGCCACCAAAGACCTCGAAAGCGACTTCCGCAAGGTTTTCGGCCAGGCGCCGAAACTCGTGAGCGACCTCAAGGACGCCGGCCCCACGGCCATTCTCATCGCGCAGCGTGAAAACCTGCCTTCGGGCGTCGACTGCGCCACCACCTCCGATCGCGAGGCCTTCGCCTTTTCCATTACCAGCGCCGGCAGCACCAAACATCTCGTCTGCCTCACCGGCGCGGATATGCGCGGCACCATCTATGCCATCTACCAGTTCTCGCAGACCGTGCTCGGCGTCGACCCGATGTATCTGTGGACCGACAAGCAGCCGGAGCGGCGCGTCTCCATCCCGCTCCCCCGCGACTTTACGCATACCTTTCCCAGCCCGGTGTTCAAGTACCGCGGCTTCTTTCCCAACGACGAAGACCTGCTCACCGGCTGGGTGATTCCGCCCAAGGGCGAGCAGGACGGCATCGCGCTCAGCGTGTGGGACCAGGTCTTCGAAACCATCCTGCGACTGAAAGGCAACATCGTCGTGCCCGGCACGTGGACCTTCCCCGACGACTCTCCCGTGCATGCAGCCACGGAGCGCGGACTGATCGTGAATCAGCACCACGCCATTCCGCTGGGCGTGAACGTAGCGCGCTGGCCGGCCAACGTGCCTTACAACTACTCCACGCATCCCGAGATTCTGCGCCACGCCTGGACCAACGCCGTGGCCGAGTACAAGCCCGACGAGGAGATTCTCTGGTCCGTGGGCCTGCGCGGCCTTTCCGATTCGAGCTACGCCACGCTTGACCCCAGCGTGCGCGACAACGATCCGCTGCTCGGCAAGCGCATCAGCGATGCCATCGCCGAGCAGATGAAGATCGTCCGCACCAAATATCCCGGCGCGCATTTCGTCACCGATCTGTGGCAGGAGGGCGCGCGCCTGATGCGCGAGGGCTACCTCAACATACCGCCCGAGGTCACGCTGGTGTGGGCCGACACCGGCTATGGCGACATGCAGGACGACGGCAAAGTGGCCGCGGGCCAGGGCATGTACTTCCACATCGCCATGATGAACGGCAACGCCAACCAGCTCTCGGAGATGGTGCCCGTGGAGCGGATCGACGAGGAGCTTGGCCGCTACATCAAGGCCGGCGCAACCGCGTACATCCTCATCAACACCAGCGATCTTCGTCCCGTGGCCATGACTGCGCGCGCGGTGATGGAGGATGCGTGGGGCGGCGTTCCTGAAGAAAAAGACGCCGATATGGCCTACTACCGCAAGTGGGCGACGGAAGAATTCGGCGCCAAATCGGCCGATGCGCTCGCGTCCATTTACCGCGACTACTTTGCCGCGCCTTCGCTGCGCCGCGCGTTTTTCGGCTTCGGCGGCATGACCTCGGCCGGCAACACGCCGCCCCCTCCGCCGGCCATCACCTTCACGCGCTGGGATGGCGACCAGCACTATCACTCCGAAGCACGCCGCCTCATTCTCGACGACCTGAGTGAACACCAGGTCATCGCCATCCCCAGCCAGAGCCCCAAGTGGACCCAGCCCCGCGTCTTTCCCGGCGGCAACGCGGAGATGCGCGCCCGCTCGCTCGACAATGACATCAAGGACGGCGAAGACGCGGCGCCGCGCTGGGACGCCGTCTGGGCCAAGGCCCTCGCCGCCGAACCGCTCGTCGATCCCGCGCGGCGGCAGTATTACCAGGCCGAGGTGCTGACCATGATCACCATTAACCGCGAGAGCAACGTCATGCTGCTCGACCTGGCCCGCGCCATGAAAGATGCCGATGCGGGCGACAAAATGAAGGCTGAAACCGAAGCCGCCGCATCCCTCGCCGCGCTTGACGCGATCCGGAAATCGATGACCCTGGCCGAGTACGGCAAATGGAAAAACTGGTACCGCGGCGACTGGCTCACCGGCGTCTATCGCACCCATGAACTGGTCCAGGATTACCTCAACCACCTGAAAGATCCCATGGCCAAGCTGCCCGCGCCGGCTTCGTGGAGCGGATGGGAGGCGTATTTCCACATCATGGCCTACGAAGACGATCGCTCCGTGGACGTGCATTGAACCATGCGCACCGATCTGCCGCAGCCGGGTGCAATGCGCGCCATCCGGATGCGCTCGTTTTGACCGAATCGAGAAATCGTTGAGAGCGGATTTTGCGATTGCGCCAAACTGGCGCATACTGCCTCCATGGCCCACTCTTCATTCGTGGCCTGAACCCTAGGATCTCCGGGTTTTCTGCGCCTTACAATCGACGCAGGTTCTTTTGAACCGCAGACCTCTTGAGGAGTCGCTCGATGCCTGCACCTCATCCGCTTCCCCAGACACTGGGGGAACTGCGCGCCAGCGCCGCTCATGCTGAGTCGCGCATCAAAACCCGCTCCGTAAAAGACGAGATGCGCGCCAACCTCATCGCGCGCCTGAAGGGGCGTGAGACCGTCTTTCCCGGCATCGTAGGATTCGACGACACGGTGATTCCGCAGATCGTGAACGCCATCCTCTCGCGGCAGAACTTTATTCTGCTCGGGCTGCGCGGGCAGGCGAAGAGCCGCATCCTGCGCGCGCTCACCGCGCTGCTCGATGAAACCCTGCCGTACATTGCCGGTTGCGAGATACGCGACAATCCCTATGCACCGCTGTGCAAGCGCTGCCGCGATCTCATCGCGTCCAAGGGCGATGCTACGCCCATCGCCTGGCTCACGCGCGACGAGCGTTACGTGGAAAAGCTGGCCACGCCCGACGTCACCGTGGCGGACCTCGTCGGCGATCTCGACCCCATCAAGGCCGCGCGCGCGGGCGAAGACCTTTCGAGCGAGCTCACCATGCACTATGGCCTTTTACCCCGCGCCAATCGCGGCGTCTTCGCCATCAACGAGCTGCCCGATCTCGCTGGCAAAATCCAGGTGGCGCTTTTCAACATCATGCAGGAAGGCGATGTGCAGATCAAAGGCTATCCCGTGCGCCTGCTGCTCGACGTGGCCCTGGTCTTCAGCGCCAACCCTGAGGATTACACCGCGCGCGGCAAAATCATCACCCCGCTCAAGGATCGCATCGGCTCGGAGATTCGCACGCACTATCCTGAAACCCTCGAAGAAGGCATCGCCATCACCGCGCAGGAGGCGTGGGCCGCGCGCAGCACGGCGCTCGAAATTCCCCAGTACGTGCGCGAAGTCGTGGAGCAGGTGGCCTTCTCTGCGCGCGAAGACAAGAAGGTAGACAAGCGCAGCGGCGTCAGCCAGCGCCTCCCCATCTCCACGCTCGAGCTCGTGGTCTCCAATGCCGAGCGGCGCGCCCTGTCGAATGGCGACGCGCTGGTCCTGCCGCGCATCAGCGACATCTACGCCGCCATGCCCGGCATCAGCGGCAAGCTCGAGCTCGAGTATGAAGGCGAGATGCGCGGCGCAGACACCGTGGTGCAGGACCTGATTCGCACCGCGGTGGGCAAAATCTACGACCGCTACTTTGCCGAAACGAACACCGAGCAGATCGAGCAGTGGTTCAATCTTGGCGGCACGGTCAAGCTCGAGGACAATCAATCTTCTGCGATTGCGCTCAAAGAGCTCAAGCAGATTCAGGGCCTGTTTGAAAAGCTTGCGCCGGTCGGGGTGAAGGCCTCTGACGCCCCGCCCAGGGTTGTGGCCGCGGCGGAGTTTCTGCTTGAGGGCATGGTGGCCCATCGCAAACTGAGCCGCAATGCCGAGCACGGTTTTGCCGCGCAGGAAAACCGCCGCCGGCCCGATCGCGAAGAGCGCACGCAGGAGCGCCAGGAGCTCGAAAGCGAGTACGAAGACTGGCAGCGCACGCGCCGCAGCGGCCGCAGAGGCGGGCTGAATTGAGACAGGGAGAAAAGGACCAAGGGACTATGGGGGCCAGAAACCAGAGAAACCGAATCCGCGAAAGCGAAATCTGAAATCTGATCCCTGATCCCTGATCCCTGACCACTGAATTCTATGAAGCGCGTCCGTTACACCAAATTCACCGGCGATCTGGCCTCGGGCATCGATCTTGAGGACCTGCTCAAGGCGCTCTCCGACTACCTGCTCGACTCCGGCTACTACGACCCCTTTACACGCTTCCGCGACCTCGATCACACCCTCGACGACCTGCGCGAGGCGCTGCGCCGCGTGCTCGAGCACGGCGATTTTCTTGATGAATCCACGCGCCGCAGGATCGAGCAGATGGCCGCGGAAAACAATCTCGACGAGCTCATCGACAAACTGATCGAGCGCATGCAGCAGGAAAATTACATCTCTTCGCCCATGCAATCGCAGCCCACGCACATCTCCGACGTGAACGGCCAGGTGGGCCAGCCGCAGGGCCGCACGCCCGTCGACGCCCGCTTTGAAGTCACCGACAAGAGTCTCGATTTTCTTGGCTACAAAACCCTGCGCGATCTGCTCGGCTCCCTGGGCAAATCCAACTTCGGCCGCCACGACACGCGTCACTGGGCCACGGGCATTGAAGCGAGCGGCGCCTCGCAGCATTACGAGTTCGGAGACACCCTCAACCTCGACGCGCCCACCACGCTCAAGTCGGCCATCTCACGCGAAGGCCTGGGCCTGCCGCTCAACCTGGAGTACGAGGACCTGCACGTGCATCAGTGCGAGTACCAGAGCTCCTGCGCCACCGTTGTGCTGCTCGATTGCTCCCACTCCATGATCCTCTATGGCGAAGACCGTTTCACGCCCGCCAAGCGCGTGGCCATGGCGCTCTCGCATCTCATTCGCACGCAGTATCCGGGCGACTCGCTCTCGCTGGTGCTCTTTCACGATTCGGCCGAAGAGATGCCCATCTCGCATCTGGCGCGCGTCAAGGTCGGTCCCTGGCACACCAACACGCGCGAAGGGCTGCGCGTGGCCCAGCGCATCCTCGCCCGCCAGCGCAAGGACATGAAGCAGATCGTGATGATCACCGACGGCAAGCCTTCGGCGCTTACGCTGCCCGACGGCCGCATCTACAAGAACCCCTACGGACTCGATCCGCTGGTGGTAAGCGAAACGCTCGAGGAGGTTTCGCGCTGCAAGCGCGCCAACGTGATGATCAACACCTTCATGCTGGCTTCGGACTTCGGCCTGGTGCAGTTTGTACAGACCGTCTCGCGTATGTGCCGCGGCAAGGCGTACTTCACCACGCCGGACACGCTGGGCCAGTATCTGCTGATGGACTACATGCAGGGCAAGTCCAAAACCATCCACTGATTCGATTCGGCGGGCCGCGAGGCCGATCCTTCTTCCCGGCTTCCCCAAAATGAATGGCGCGTCACCACTATGGTAGAATCGCGCCACCCTCGGGTGGGCGCTTTTTCAATTCATCTGCGCGCAAGGCGCTTCGCCCGATTGACCGGCGCAGATAGCTCGCCTGAGACGCGAAAATGACCCAATCGATTGAACAAAACGGCTGGGAGCCCACCCGCTCCAACTACCGCCTATCCTGCTCCCTCGTTCTCGCTGCATTCACGCTGCTGCTCGCTCCGGGCTTTTCCGGATGCTATCTGAGGGGCTCGGGATTTCAGAAGGAGGCGCTCCAACTAGCCACTGCGCTGCACCAAAAGATGGCGGCCGGCGATCTGGCCGGCATCTACAACGGCGCCGATCAAGGCTATCGCGATGCTGTGACCCGCGAGAAATCCGACGCGTTGTTTTCTTCCATCGCACGAAAGCTCGGGGCGCCGCTGGATTGCACGCTAGGCAATACCAACTTCAACATCTCCACTTCGAGAACTGTCATCGTCTCCTCGTGTTCAACGCACTTCTCGAAAAATGCAACCGGCGAGGAGACTTTCACCTGGACTAAGAAAGGCGATCAGTTCCGGCTGCTCGGCTACCGAATAAACTCCGATGATCTGATTGAGCGATAGCCTGTGAGTTCGCACCCCGCCAAGGTATGCGTCGAGGTTTGCCCTTGTTAGCCAGCTGAAAAGGCCGCCAGCACCCAAGGACGGCCTTTGCGCCTGACGCATCCGGTTTGCTGCCCCACTCCCTAGCTCCGCACCTCACCGCTCCCAGAAATGCGGCGGTTCGATGCCGAGCGCGCGCAGGTAGACGTACCCCTGGCCGCGGTGATGAATCTCGTTGTCGATGGCGTACTGGATCGTGGCGATTCCAGTCATTTCCCATTGGCCGAAGGCCTTGTCGACCTCGGCAAATCGATGGGCGGGGATGGCCGGGAACCTCTCGTTGATCTCCCGCGTCTGCCGGTCCCACACCGCCAACAGCTCGGCCTTGGTGGCGGGTTTGGTGCCGGCGTACTCCTCCCAATGGCCGCCGGCCACGCCGTCGACGATGGGTACGGCCATGCGGATGAACTCCGTGGCCATCTCGCCGAAGGGGCGCATTCCGCCCAGCGAAAAGCTGAACAGCTTGTCCTCGGGAAAGGCTTCAATGGTTCTGCGGGTCAGGGCGCGGTGACCCTGCCAATGCTTCAAAACCTCTTCTGCGCTCAGGGCGGCGACCTGCATTTCTCCAGTTGGCATGGCAATTCTCCTTCTGGCCCTTCGGGGTTTCCTTCTGCCCATCAAGGCTCGGATTTCAAGGTACCGGCAATTCCCGACAGAACTTGTCGTAAATTAATTGCAGGATAAGAACAGGCGATGTACGACCCCATCATGCGCGTGCTCACGGTGCTGGAAGTGCTTCAGGCGCGGGACCACGTGACCGGCGCAGAGCTCGCGGAGCGGCTCGAGGTCGACCTGCGCACGGTGCAGAGGTACATGGTGCGCCTCAAGGATCTGAGCATTCCTGTGGAATCGTCGCGGGGGGTGGGCGGCGCGTACCGCTTAAAACCCGGATACCGGCTGCCTCCCTTGCTGCTGACGAACGAAGAGGCGTTTGCGCTGTCCCTGGGTCTTCGTTCCCTGCGGCAGGTGGGGCTCTCCGCATTCGCGCCCGCCACCGAAGGAGCGCTCCGGAAGCTGGGGCGCGTGCTGCCCGAGGCGCTGCGCGAGAGCATCCGCACAGTGGAGGACGTGGTTGCCATCGAGCCGGGTCCTTGGGTGGTTTCCACATCGGTCGAGCACCTGATCCGCGCCGCCTCCGCCATTCGCGCGGGCCGGCGCATCCGCTTTGCGTATCAGTCGCACAGTGGCGAGCCATCGCGCCGGCACATCGAACCGTACGCGGTGATGCACACGGACGGACGCTGGTACCTGATCGGCTACTGCTTGACGCGGAAGGCTCTGCGCACCTTCCGGCTGGATCGGGTGTCGAAGCTGGAGATCGGAACCGGCAGATTCCGCCGGCCGGCCGCGTTTGATGCTCGCAAGCACATGGAGCAAAGCATGCCCTTCGTCCAGTCCGAATACCGCGTTGACGTGTGGATCGAGATGCCGCTCCAGGAGGCGCAGCAGAATTTTGCTCCATGGAGGGTTTCGCTCGAGGAGCAGGACGGAGGCACGCGCGTGCGCTGCGGGCGCGACCGGCTGGAGATGTTTGCTGCCATGCTGCTGAGCGCGGGAAAACGCATCGTGGTGCATGAGCCGGAAGAGCTGCGAAAGACCTTCGGAGAACTGGCGCGGCAGGCGGAGCGGGCAGCCGGAGCAAAAAGCGCTCCACCGCGCAGAATGCGCTCAAGCGCTGCCCCGTGATGGACTCCTGCAGGGCGTAACGAAAACCGATCCTCGATGCGGCGCGGGCAAAGCCGGCTTCAATCCCTCACCAACAGGAATCGCTAGATCCCCTCGCCCGACGATACGTACACTTTCATGCGCTCCAGCTCCACGCGGTACGCGGTCCGCTCCGCTTCTTCGTCGGCGAAGGGTTGCACGCAAGGCTCCTCGGCGCCGAGCCGGCTTTCGAGCGCTTCCACGCGCGAGGAGAGGGCAATGAGCGCGTCTGAAAGCGGATCCTTCACCTCGTGCGGATCGGTGATCAGTACCCGGCGGCCGTTGCGGTAGATCACGTGCGCCGGCACGCCCACCACGGTGGAGTTGGGCGGCACATCCGCCAGCACCACGGACCCCGCGCCCACGCGCGAGTTCTCGCCCACGGTGATGTCGCCCAGCACGTTGGCGTTGTTGCCGATGAATACGCCATCGCAGACGGTGGGATGGCGCTTGCCGTGGCCCTTGCCCGTGCCGCCCAGCGTCACGCCCTGATAGATGGTCACGTCGCTGCCCACGATGGTGGTCTCGCCGATCACCACGCCGGTCGCGTGATCGATGAACAGCCGCCGGCCCAACTGTGCGCCGGGATGAATGTCCACGCCGGTGAGGAAACGGCCAAGCTGCGACAGCATTCTTGCGATCAGCCGGAGATGATGGCGCCATAGCCCGTGCGAAACGCGGTAGAACCAGACCGCCCACAGCCCCGGATAGCAAAGCAGCACCTCCAGCCGTGTGCGCGCAGCCGGATCGCGCTCCATCACGGAGGCAATGTCTTCGCGCATTCCTGAAAACAGGGACATAGGGACCGAGGGAACAAGGGACTGAGGGACCTAGGGCTAAAGGGCTCAGGGAAAAAGGAGGCAAAAGCCCGGCACTGGGCTCATCGCTGATAAGGCGGTGACTTGTTCCCTTGTTCCCTTG
>JASHTS010000278.1 GCA_030040425.1 Acidobacteriaceae bacterium
ATGGGCAATCCCGACGGCGCCACGCCCAAGCACATCGTCGACAAGCTGGTGGAAGCGGCCATGAAGCCGCCCACGCATCGCTATTCTGTCTCGCGCGGCCTTCCCCGTCTGCGCAAGGCGATTTGCGGATGGTACAAGACCCGCTACAACGTCGATCTCGATCCCGAATCGGAGGCCATCGTCACCATCGGCTCCAAGGAGGGCATCGCCCACCTCTGCCTGGCCATTCTCGATTCGCGCGACACCGTGCTGGTGCCCAACCCCAGCTATCCCATCCATATCTACGGCCCCGTCATCGCCGGCGCACACGTCATCAGCGTGCCCGTCCATGACCAGGAGCAATTTCTCGCGCAGCTCGAAGAGCTCATCCCGCGCATGGTCCCGCGCCCCAAGGCGCTCATCGTCAACTTCCCCTCCAATCCCACCACCGAATGCGTCGAGCTGCCGTTTCTCGCCCGGCTCGTCCAGCTCGCGCGCGAGTACGGCTTCCATCTCATCCACGATCTCGCCTACGCCGACATCGCCTTCGACGGCTACAAGCCGCCCAGCGTGCTCGAAGTCCCGGGCGCCAAAGAGGTCGCCGTCGAGTTCTTCACTCTTTCCAAGAGCTACAACATGCCCGGCTGGCGCGTCGGCTTCATGGTGGGCAATCCCGTGCTGGTCAGCGCGCTCGCCCGCCTCAAAAGCTACTTCGACTACGGCACCTTCACCCCCATCCAGGTGGCTGCGATTCACGCCCTCGAAGGGCCGCAGGCCTGCGTGGCGCAGATCTGTGACACCTATCGCAGCCGCCGCAACGTGCTCGTCGAAGGGCTCAACAAGGCGGGCTGGCCCGTGGCGTCGCCCAAGGCCACCATGTTCGTCTGGGCGCGCATCCCCGAGGCCTACCGCGAGCTCAAGTCGCTCGAGTTTTCGAAGTTGCTGCTCACTGAAGCCAAGGTCGCCGTCTCGCCCGGCATCGGCTTCGGCGACTACGGCGACGGCCACGTCCGCTTCGCCCTCATCGAGAACGAGGAGCGCACCCGCCAGGCCCTCCGCGGCATCAAGGCCATGCTGGCGAAATCTCAGCTCGCCGGCGTGCGGTGACGCCGGAGCATACGGACTCGCGACAAAGGGACAACAGCCGATTGCGGAATCGCACTGCCAAAGGGCACGACTTCATAGGCTGCTGAAAACCCCTATCGAAGACGCTTTGTAACAAGGGCACGGCTTCAGCCGGGCCACAAACGGCGCAAAATGAGCCGGCGCTTCAGCCCCTGTATCCCAGCTCAAAAGGTCTTCCGACGGGCGGGTGGCCCGGGTGCCGGGGGTAGAAAATGAGCATTACCACTGAACTGGGTGGCCCAGGTGCCTCGCCTTTGGGCACCTGGGGCTGTACAGGCTTACCCTGGCGGTCCTCGACAACCATGCTGATTGGCCGTAGCCTTTGTGTCGATGCCGCGGCAGGTGGCCCAGTCATCGCAGGCGGAGGAGGAGGAGGAGGAAATGGTGGTAACGGTGGGAACGGGGGAAATGGGGGAAATGGTGGTAACGGCGGAAAGGGCGGTTGTGGAGGCGGCGTCGGCGCATGTTCATCACCAAACCCAAATACCCCCTTCGACCCCAACAACCCGCTTAACCCTAATAATCCCTCGGACCCCAATAATCCCTGCCCGAATGGCCAAGTTCCACTGAGCTTTGACCCGCTCTATGGTATCTATTTCCAAGGTGGAGCGCAGCTAGGGCCTATTGGGGATAGCTGGAGTTATGTCCCTTCGACAGGCGCGATTTATGAATCTCCGTCGGGTAATGCTCCATTTTCAGCGGGGGTAAATGCTAATGTTGGATATAGTAAAGATCCCAATCTAGCCAGTTCTTTGGGATGGAGTGTGGCAGGTTACAGCCCATTCCTCCTTGGCGGAGGTCTGAACGGTGATTTTAAAGGAAACGCTTCACCCTTCGTTGGTGCTGGAACACCGGGATGGGGCGGGAGCCTCGGTCCCACAAAACAAACCGGCTCATTACAACCACTCTCCTACAGCGTGTGTTTTTGATCAGTTCTCTATGCCCCATAAGGAGGTAAGAGGTGAATATAATTGGCCGCAGATGTTTCGCGCTGCTTTCGGCGTGCGGACTTGTTGCGAGCGCCTTCGTCTACGTCGAGAGCTTCTACTTACCAAACATTGAAAATATGAACCGGTTACTAATTAGAATCGGTATCGGGCTGGTTTTGATCACTATACCAATGTTAGCCTTTGAGCCGTCATTGTTGACAAGAACGGACTTCTTGAAAAAATTCACACGAGATATGCCGAGTTGGGTCAGGCCTTACTTGATACTTCTGGGGCTTGTCGTCGTGGCACACATTGCTTGGCCGCTCGTACAGAATGGCGGCGGAGTTCCGGTTCTCAAAGACGGCCAATACCTACTCAACGACCATGGGCGAATTCTCAAGATGCTCACGGAGACCGAATATTTGACCCTGAAGGAAGACGATGTAAGACTGCACGCGGTCATGCTGATTGCGGGTTATTCTATGCCCATGTTTTATTGGTGGTTCCCGCGAAGCGATCGAGAGGCGGACTGAATGCGATCAGCCGAGAGTAGTACATCCTACAAGCGTCTTCCTTGCATCATCCAGAGAGCACAGCTCTGCAGACTGCATTGCGTTCTAGTGGAAGGTGGCGGGTGGCCCGGGTGCCGGGGGTAGAAAATGAGCATTACCACTGAACTGGGTGGCCCAGGTGCCTCGCCTTTGGGCACCTGGGGCTGTACAGGCTTACCCTAGCGGTCCTCGACAACCATGCTGATTGGCCGTAGTCTTTGTGTCGATGCCGCGCGGACTGATTCGCTACGAATACACGGGGAATTTCCATTTCCTGACGTTCAGTTGTTACCGTCGCCAGGGGCATTTGGGCGCGGCGTCGGCGTGCGATCTGTTCGAGGATGCGCTGGAGCGGGTACGGCGGCGCTACGGTTTTGTTGTGGCCGGTTATGTGGTGATGCCGGAGCACGTGCATCTTCTCGTCGGCGAACCGCAGAAGAGCACAGTTTCGGGCGTGGTTCACGCGCTGAAGCTTTCCGTGGCGAAGCGGTGCGCGGAGCGGCCGTTCTGGCAGGCGCGTTTTTACGATTTTCTTGTTCAGAACGAGGAGAAGCGGGTGGAGAAGCTGCGCTACATGCACCGCAATCCGGTGGTGCGGGGACTGGTCGCCAAGCCGGAGGAGTGGGCGTGGTCGAGCTTCCGGCACTACGCGACGGGCGTCGAGTGTGTCGTTGCGATCGAGTCGCCGTGGACAGCGGCGCGGCGTGGGAACCGGCTGCCGGAGCACCTGCGCTATCGGGAAGCGGCGGGTTGAGGTTCGCGGTATCCCAGGTGCCCAAAGGCGAGGCACCTGGGGCACCCGGCAGAGGAATGCTCCTCCACCAAAAGTCCGACAAAAACCTCAACTGAAAGCCGCTGGCGGACCGCCCACTCCGTCGTCGACCATAGCCTGAAATTCCCCGCAAGGAGAAAGCATGGCAGACAAAGTGGTCGCAAACCAGGGAACCATCCTCAAGAATCAGGGAAACATTCTCGGGAACCAGAAGGCCATCCTCGGCAATCAGGGAGAGATCAGGAAGAACCAGAAGGCGATTCTCAAAAATCAGTCCGACATCAAGCGAAACCAGAAAACCATCCTCGGGAACCAGGCGCAGATCAAAAAGAATCAGTCCGCGCTCGCCGAGATTCTTTCGAACCAAAGGGAGATTCTCGCCAATCAGAAATCGATTTTGGCCGCCGTGCAGAAGTAGCGGCGGGCGGCTCCGGGCGAGCTTACCCAACCGGGGCGAAGTGCGCACGCTGAGGGTGCCCCGGTCCCCCGCATTTGGCGACCGGGGATGAAACTGCCCGGCCCTTGCAGAAGATTTCCCCCATCTCCTGCACAATATTCCCAGGACCTGCTGGCCCTCAAAGCCCTCACCCCAGGGTCAGGAATGTCCCCGGTTCAAAATGTCAACCATGTCCCCGGTCCGTACCACAGACCACCCCCCTCCCCCTCCCCCCACCGAATGCACCGAAATCAGTGCAGCACGCGCCGCAGCTCGCACAAAAATAAATACATTACGCCGGAAGCGCTGAAGTCGCGACCCTGCAAAACCTGTCGATACCTGTAGAAAACCTGCAAAACCCGAAGTCCTTGTTCCCTTGTTCCCTGGCTCCTCGTTCCTCGGCGTTCCGCTCTTCAGCCTGTATCCTCGCACTGGGAATCTCTGAACAAAGTGCAGGAGCTGAAACGGAAATCGTGACCAGGCGAACCAACTGGGCCGGAAACCTCACCTACAACACCGGGAACCTCCGGACGCCGGGAACGGTGGATGAGGTACGCGCAGTTGTGAAGGCGGCGCGGAGGCTGCGCGTGGTGGGGTCGCGGCACTCATTCAATGCAATTGCCGATAGCCGCGAGGCGCAGGTGTCGCTCGAGCGGCTTACGGAGATGCGGCTCGACGAGCGAGCGCGGACGGTGACCGTAGGCGGCGGCGTCACTTACGAGCAGCTCGCGCCATGGCTCGATGCACGCGGGTGGGCGCTGGGGAACCTGGCGTCGTTGCCCGGTATTTCGATTGCGGGTGCCTGCGCTACGGCGACACACGGAAGCGGCGTGAACCACGGGATCCTGGCCACGGCGGTGCGGGCGCTCGAGCTGGTGACCGGCGACGGGGAAGTGGTGACGCTTCGGGACGAGAGGAGCGGGGCGCGCGAAGGAGAGGGATTTCTGGGCGCAGTCGTGGGGCTGGGCGCGGCGGGCGTGGTGGCGGGCATGACGCTCGACGTGGAGCCGGCTTACCGCGTAGCGCAGAGGGTCTATCAGAACCTGGGCTTCGACGAGCTGGGGCGGAGCTTCGAGGCGATCTTTGCGAGGGGGACCAGCGTGAGCGTGTTCACGGAGTGGCGCAATCGGCGCGCGACCCAGGTCTGGGTGAAGAAGCGGCTCAAAGAACAGGCGGCTGACGCGGGCCCCGCTGATGCACCGGCATGGCCGCAGGAGTTTTATGGCGCGGCGCCGGCAAAGGAAAACCTGCACCCCATCGCCGGGCATCCGCCAGCGAGCTGCACTATGCAGATGGGAGTTCCGGGGCCCTGGTACGAGCGCCTGCCGCACTTCGCGATGGGCAAGACGCCTTCGAGCGGTCATGAGCTGCAGACCGAGTACCT
Source organism: Acidobacteriaceae bacterium (assembly GCA_030040425.1). Classification (GTDB taxonomy): domain Bacteria; phylum Acidobacteriota; class Terriglobia; order Terriglobales; family Acidobacteriaceae; genus Telmatobacter. Next base: position 5,177 of record JASHTS010000278.1, read on the forward strand.
GGTGCCGTTCGAAGACGGCTTTGCTGCCCTGCAGGCAGTCGAGAAGCTGCACGCGCGCATCGCGCCGCTGCTGTTTGTCACCGAGCTGCGCACCATTGCGGCGGACCGGCTGTGGATGAGCCCGGCGTACGACCGGATGTCGCTCGCGATCCATTTCACCTGGAAGCCGGAGTGGAACGCGGTGCGGGCGCTGCTGCCGGCGATCGAGGCTGCGCTTCAACCGTTTGCGCCGCGGCCGCACTGGGGCAAGCTGTTTACGCTGCCGGCCAAGGAGCTTCAGGCGCGCTACAGGCGGCTCCCAGAGTTCAAGGCGTTGCTCGCCCAGCTTGATCCGAAGGCCAAGTTCAGGAACGAGTTCGTCGACGCGAACCTGTATGCGTGACTGAGCGCAGGCGCGGCGGCGCCCTCTAGCCTCTCCGTCTCTTGATGATCTGGAACTCGTAGCCCGGGTTGGCGGCAAATAATGAGGCCACGTGGCGCAGGCGCTCGGCGAGAGCCGTGGCGTCGAGGAGCGGATACTCGCGCTCGCGCAAGTCGCGGTAATCGAAATCGACCGCGAGCGAGAGCATGTAGACGGCGAGCGAGTCAGAGAAGCTGGACTCGAAGTAATTGAGGCGGGCGCGCTCGTCGATAACGGCGCCCGGAGCGGGGATTGCTTCCGGCGAGGGCGCGGCGCCGGGTGCGGACTTGGCGCCGTTCTGTCCGGGCTCGAGCGCGCGCCGGCGGGCTTCCCACGCATCCTGGCTGGTTTCGCCGCGCACCTGCGCTTCAGCCTGCGTCCAAACGAGTGCAGAGAAGCTTGCGGGAACCCCGGCGGCGTCCACAAAGTTGTGGGCCACGTTGATGAAAAACTCGAAGGCCAGGCCGAAACGGTCTTCGACCAGACGGGTGGAGATGAAGACGGCCTCGGTGGAACCGAAGGCGGCATTGCGATGGCAGACGGCGCGGTCGCCAAGATCGACGCTGTAGGCGGGCGCAATGAGGGTCTCGCCGGTGTCGGCGATGGCCAGCGGCACGAAGTAGTAGGCGCGATGGGCGAGCGCGGGCGAAAGCGCGGCGGGCACGGCGCCCACGAGGCGCTCGAGGTCGGCATCGGAGATGCGGGTCTCGCCCCAGGCGGCGTAGCGTATCCCGTTGGGCGCGGGGCTTACCGTGACCTGCGTAGCGACCTTCTCCGCGTGCCAGAGATCGATTTGCGCCGTGCTGGCCATCAACATTTATTCTAGACGAGCGAGGTTGCAATGGAGATGGCGCGATCAGCGGGGCGCGGACGAGAAGCGGAAGGCGGCATGGGACGGATTCTGGGATTTCCCCTGGAGGGGTTCAGCCTCTTCCAGAGTTTGCTGCTCGCGTTCGCGTCGGCATTCTTCACTTTTTTCCTCACCACCTTTCTGGCCATTGTGGCGCTGCTGGTGTGGAACGTGCTGGGCCACCACACGGTCAACTTCGCGGACACTTACCGGGACGTGGGCTTTCCGGCCGGGGTGCTGATGCTGCTGGTAGCGCTGCCGTATTTCCTGGTGCTGTGGGTGCGGGCCAAAGTGCGCAATTGAGCGCTGGGCGCGTGCTTCAAGCCTGGCTCGTCGAAGTACGGTCGCCTCAAATCCGCTGCTCGACAATTCTTCTCCTAATAATTCGCTTTTCCGCCCTCGCACCGGCGGAGTATGCTGCGGTAACACTCTGGAGGCAAGCATGCGATCAATGCGAGTGAACTCTTCTGTCTTTTTGTGCGCCTTTTTGTGCGCTGTGGCCGCCGCGGGCGCGAGTTCGTGCATGGGGCAGGCGAAGAAGACCGTGAACACCGAGGCCGACCTGCCCCGTTTCAACTTTCCTCTCGCCATGCCGGCGAGCCAGTTTCTCTTGACCGACGACGCCACCTTCAACGCGTTTGCGAAACAGGTGGCCTCGGCGGTGAATTCGATTCTCTCCGGCTACACGATCGCGGACAAGGAGACGCTACGTGATCTGCTGGCGACACGCGCCGACGTCGAGTTGTTGAGCGGGGACGCGAAGGGATCCGTGGCCACGCTGGACCAGGTTCGCGATCTCCAGGAGAAGGAGGCGTCGAAACTCACCTCGGGGCTGACGATGCGCGCCCTGGCGCAGGCGGATGCGGAGACGGGCGCCGACGGCGGTCCGGCCTTCGAGGCTGCATTTCAAAAGCATTTTGCCGCGGCGGTCAATGCTCTGCCATGGGCCCCGGTGCAGAACATCGTGAAAGAGATGAGGACCGGATTTCAGCTCTCCTCCGACAGCCTGCTCGAGGGCGATGCGAAGGAGAACCTCGATCCGGTGGTTGCGAAGACCGGAGGGCTGGACCTGCCGGGAGCGCAGATGCTGGTGGGGATGCGCGTGGTGCGCGATCTGCAGATTCCCGTCGACAAGACTGCGCTCGGCGTGGTGAACGCTTATATCAGCGGGCACGACGTGAAGAAGCCGGACATCTGGGCGGCGCGGGATGTGACGCTGACTCCGGAGGAAAAGCTGACGCCGGTGCGCATTGCGATCTTCGACTCGGGGGTGGATACGTCGCTCTATCCAGATCAGCTCTTCACGGATCCGGATCCGGGCGAGCACAGCCCGCATGGGCTGGCCTACGACATGCAGGGCAATCTCTACAACGGCGATCTGCAGCCCCTGACCGCGGAACAGAAGGAGGCTTATCCGCAATTTCTTGCCGTCTCGCAGGGGCTTGAGGACCTGGAGAACGGAATCGACTCTGCCGACGCGGCCGAAGCACGCAAGACGCTTACCGCCATGCCGCCCGATCAGCTTGCGCCTTTTTTGAAGACGATGGATTTCCTGGGCCAGTATGCGCACGGCACGCATGTGGCCGGCATTGCGGTGCGCGGCAATCCGGCGGCCCGGCTGGTGGTGGCGCAGTTCAACGATTCCCTGGCCGATCTGCCGTTTGAGCCCACGTTGGCATGGGCGGAGAAATTCAAGGCGGATTTCAAGACGGTGGGCGAATACTTCCGCGATCACGATGTGCGCGTGGTGAACATGAGCTGGGGCGATTCTCAGACCGAGATCGAGGAGTGGCTGGACAAGACTAGCACTGAAAAGGATCCGGAAAAGCGCAAGGCGATGGCCGGCGCGCTCTACAAGGTTTGGCGCGACGGCGTGGAAGAGGCCATCAAAGCTGCGCCCAACACGCTGTGGGTGTGCGCGGCGGGCAACTCCGACAGCAACGCGAGCTTTCTGGGTGACGTGCCGGCCTCACTCGAGCTGCCGAACCTGGTTTCGGTGGGCGCCGTGGACATCGCCGGCGACGAGACCAGCTTTACCAGCTACGGGAAGACCGTTGTTCTCGATGTCGACGGATACGAGGTGGAAAGCAACCTGCCGGGCGGGACGCGGCAGCGATGGTCGGGCACGTCGATGGCATCGCCCAACGTGGCCAACCTGGCCGGGAAGCTGTTTGCGCTCGATCCCAAGCTGACGCCGGAGCAGACGCTGGCGCTGATGGAGCTGGGCGCGACAGCGAGTGCGGATGGTCGGCTGCATCTGATCGATCCGAAGGCGAGCGTGGCGCTGCTCGAGAAGCAGATGGCGGAGCAGTGAGGCCACGCGCCTGCCCTTTTGCCCGCTTTCGCGGACGCAAAGGATTGGGATTCCGCAAAGGCTTGTTGCACTCAGAGGCCGGCGGGCTTGGGGTCGGCGGGGTCGAACTTGGCCACCTGGATCTTCCGAGCCAGGCCCAGTTTACCCAGCAGCCAGATGCCCCAGAAGTTGGGGTCGACCTCATACCACTTCAGCCCGTGGCGGGCGCTCACCGGATGGGCGTGGTGATTGTTGTGCCAGCCCTCGCCGCCGGTGAGCAGGGCCACCCACCAGCTGTTCCGCGAATCGTCGCGCGTCTTGAAGCGGCGGCTGCCCCACAGATGCGTGGCCGAATTGACCAGCCAGGTGGCGTGCAGGCCGAGGGTGACGCGCAACAGCACGCCCCAGAGCACCATGCCGAGTCCGTTGATCCATCCGCCGAAGTACCAGCCGCCGGCGAAAAGAAGAGCGCCGCTTGAGGCGACCGGGATCCAGTGGTATTTGCTGAGCCAGACGTGAAAGCGGTCGCGACGGAGGTCGGGAACGTAGCGGGCGAGGGTTTCCGTCTGCGAATGGAGACTTTCGCCAAAGAGGATCCAGCCGGTGTGCGCCCACCATCCGCCTTCGCGGGGCGTGTGCGGATCGCCTTCCTGGTCGCTGAGCTGGTGATGGAGGCGGTGCGTGGCGACCCAGAACATGGGACCCCCCTCCATCGAGAGCGTGGCGCAAAACGTCATGACGTATTCAAGCCATTTGGGCACGTGGTAGCCCCGATGCGTAAGCAGGCGGTGATAGCACATGCCGATGCCGACGTTGATGGCGAAGATGTAAAGGATTGCGCTTACCGCCAGGCGCTGCCAGGTGAAAAAGAACAGCGCAGCCAGCGCGCCCACGTGAAAACCGCCGATGATCAGCACCATGGACCAGCTCAATCCCGTATGCGTAGCCGCGGCGCGGCCCATGCGCACCTGTTGCCGCGCGGCGACGGCGCTGGCCGTGGCGGAATTTGCGGTTGCCTGGTTTCTGTCGACTGAAACAAGAGTCGCGTCTGTAGACGGAGGAGGAACAACAACTGAAGCCATTCGCTAGCGGATCCTTCAACAAGTGGCGGCGAGCCCACCCATTTTGTCATTGTATCGGACGGAAGGATGGGCACGGTTACCAGGAAATGCCACTTTGTGGTCAGGGGAGCGAAATTGTGCGCCTGCAAGGGTGCGAGTTTGCCGGCGAGTTCTGGCGTGGCGGAGGGCGGGATTTGATTCCCAATCGCGGAAAAAGCCGTAGTGGAGCGTTGCGGGCGGACGCGGCGTGCGCTTTCAAGGGCAGAGATACCCTGGCAAAGCTGAAACGTCAGCACTCCACGCGACACAATTCCTCGTCGCGGAGCGCTTCCCGTTTCGGGTAATTTCAGCCAAGATTACCGGCGGGTGTTCCATCCGGGTGAGTTTCAAAGCAGTACACACACTTTCGCGCTTGACGCTGCACATGAGCTTGCTAGCATGGGGGCAACAGGGCCTTCTGCCGCTCGTTCGGGCTACCCCCCTGGCTAGAACGTAGAAGAGATCGAATAGGAGAATAGTCTATGGTGGTAGCCGATCTGGTTGGCGCTTTCCTTGCGTTTCTTATTCCAATGGGTGGTGGTTCAGGATGGATGTATCTGCTGCTGGCTCCCGCGGCGTGTGCGGCAGCGATTGCCTGGAGCGCCCGGAGCCGCGCGAGCCGCGAGGATAGCCGATAGGGGTTTTGGGGACCCCGCCGCATTCTCGAAGATTGAGCATATGCGTGCGTGCGACGCAGGCGCGACCGGGAGTGTGCCGGTCTTCTGCGAGGGTTGGTTTGCCCGCGCGTTCTCTGCACCTTGCGCTGGATCGGCCCGCACCGGCTGAATCGGCTAATCGGCCGCCGAGCCGAACTGCCTGCTTCCGGATAAAAACACCTGGGCAGCCTGCCCGCGCAGGACGCGATAAAGCGCGAACTGGCGCTGCGTGGCGCCGCGCAGCTCGAAGAGCAGCTCGCCGCGGTTATCCGCCATGGCGTCGACGGCGTCAATGAGGCGCATGCGTGGGGTCTGGTCGAGGTGGGCGCCGTCGGTCACGTTCTTCATCAGCACCGCGAGGCTTCCGTAGAGGTCGGGCTGGACGATGAGGGTAACGAACTTCTCGTCGGCGCCGGTGCCCGCGGTGTGCGCGGAGAAGACCATGGTGGCGCCGGAGCCGTAGGCAAGCTCGAAGACGCGGAACTGCTCATCGAAGAGCGGAGCCGGGGCTGGGGGCAGCGTGAGCCGGGTTGTGTGCGAACCGGAGTTCTTTTTGGGTGCGGGCGCAGCCGGCGGCGTAAGGCCGAGAGCCTTGCGGGCGAGGTCTTCGAGATCGGCTTTGTACTTGAGTTCATCGGCGGGGTTGGCCCAGGAGTAGCTCCAGATGTGCTCGGGGGTATTGCGCGGGTCGGAGACGGCCACGGCCTGCTCCATGTTCAGCGGCAGGCCGACCACGGCCGGAATCACGGTGGGGACAGTGTCGTTGGATTTGCCGCGCACGAGCCGCGGACGGGATGGATCCGTATCGGAAGCCATCGAGGTAACGTAGCTGTCATCCTCGGGATTTGCCGGCTTGCTGTTCTTCGCCTGGGCGCTGTCACTTTTCTTCGACTGCGCGTTGGGGTTGTCGGGATCGACGGTGATCGGGGCGCTGGAAGCCGGCGTTTCTGTGTTCTTGCTGAGCGTAGGACGATCGGGATCGGGCGGAGGCGCGTTCGTGGCTGTGCCGGAGCCGCTTGAATCGGAGTCGCCGGAACCGGACGTGTCCGCGCGGTGCAGCGTGGGCCGGTCGGGATCGGGCGGCGGGGAATTGCTGGACTGGCTCCCGGAACTGGAACTGGAGGTTGACGAGCCGGAGCCGGATTGATCGTCAGGGTGATGCTTGCGGTGAAGGACGGGCTCGTCGCTGGCCGCGTCGTCGGCGTCGTCCGCGTCTCCCTTCCACATGGGCGGCGCAACAGGCTTGGGTTTGGGCAGCTCCTTGAAGTCGACGTGGCCGACCCAGGAACCCAGGACGAGGGCTGCGTCCTGGACGACGAGAAGGCCGGTGTTTTTGCCGTCCTTCTTGAGCTGGTATTCGACGTCGGTTTCAAGGCTCAGGGGCGCGGGCTGGGCGAGGTAGATGCCGCCGTCCTGGAGCTGCTGGCCGTCAAAGACGGTGATGGGAATCAGGCGGCTGGCCGTGGGATGCTGCTCGTCGCCGGTCCATTCGTAGACTGAGACAGCGCGGAGAACGGGCGCATTGCCGCTGGTGGAGACCTCACCGGGATATTGCGCGGCCACGGGCAGTGCGCAAGCGGCCGCGGCCAGAAGAGCGAAGGTGCGCCTAGCGGCAATCAGAGACGGACGATGAGGCGAACGCGATGACACGGGCTGGTACCTTCGAACATAATTGAAACCGGGCTTACCCGGATTTGGTTGAACCTGGCTTGCACCGGAACCATCGCGTGGGACGGGCAAGTGCGGCAGGGCGCGAATGCCCCTGCTTCATTGGACGCAGAAGCGGCGTCCGGGGCCCAATCGGGACCGAATTTGACCCGGGCAGGGACGGATTTTGCCCGGAGTTGGCCGGAAGATTTGCTGCGGTGCGAGAGAGCCTTCGTTCCGGCAAAAAAGTGCAGGAGAAACTCCATGGAAATCAACGACAAAGTGGCCGACTTTACCCTCGAGACGGACCAGGGAGAGAAGGTAAGCCTCTCTGATTATGCCGGAAAACCGGTGGTGCTGTTCTTTTACCCGCGGGCAGACACGCCGGGCTGCACCATCGAGGCATGCAGCTTTCGCGACGGGTTCGGGAAGCTCAAAGCAGCCGGCGCTGTGTTGTTGGGCATTTCGCGCGACACGGTGAAGGACCAGGCCAAGTTCAAGGCCAAGTTCGATCTGCCGTACACCCTGCTGGCCGACCCGGAAGAGAAGGTGTGCAACCAGTTCGGTGTGATGAAAGAAAAGAATATGTACGGCAAGAAGGTGTGGGGCATTGCGCGGACTACGTTCGTGATCGGGCCCGACAGGAGGTTGGTGCACATCTTTCCCAACGTCACGCCGGAGGGGCACGCGGACGAGGTGCTCGCCTACATCAAGGAATGGAAGAAGGAACAGAAGTAGCAAGTCAGCGAGTCAGCAAGTCAGCGGAGTCGCGCTCAATTGAGCCAAGTGCGTCGCGAGCTGAAACGTGCACGTTGAAGAAGTAGAGAAGAGGAAAACGCACATGCCGGGCCGGCTCGTGACGCGCGCGTTTTTTGAAGACGCGGTGGAGCACGTCGCGCCGCGTTTGCTCGGCAAGCTGCTGGTGCACCGCACGCGGGCCGGCGTAATCGCCGGGCGTGTTGTCGAAGTCGAGGCCTATCTGGGTCCGCATCATGCGACCCTCGATCGCGCCGCGCACTCGCATCGCGGGCCCACGCCGCGCAACCAGGTGCTCTTCGGTCCGGCAGGGCACGCGTACGTGTACTCAATTTATGGAATGTACTTCTGCATGAACATCACCTGCGAGCCGACGGGACACGCCGGGTGCATCTTGCTACGTGCGCTCGAGCCGGTGCTGGGGCTGGAACAGATGGCCCGGAATCGCCTGCTCGATCGTCTCCTACCCTTTGCGCAAAGAACGCGCAAAGGACGGGGCAACGGTGAGGAAGAGAATGGGGCTCTTGCGAATTCGAATGAGATGCGTGCGCTCGCGAGCGGCCCAAGCCGGCTGTGCCAGGCGCTTGGAATCACGCGAACAGCGCATAACGGAGTTGACCTCCTCGATGCGCAATCCGCTCTCCAGGTGCGCGACGATGGTTTTCGCGCGGAGCGTGTGCGGGTGACGGCACGCATTGGGATTCGCCATGCGGCGGAGCTGCCGCTGCGGTTTTGTCTCGAAAAGCACGGGTGCGTCTCCGGGCCGAAGAAGATGAGCGGGCGCGTGGTGGTTTTCGAATGAGGGTTGCGAACCTTCCGGCGGAGCGAAGCATTCAAGACGTCGTTCCTACCGAAGCGCAAAAAATGCGTTTGCGATGGGCACCCAAAAGTCATGCTGGAGTGGCCGATGGCCAAGCGGAGAGGCGTTTTTACTGACCAAAGTCATGTACGAAAGTGTGGGCCAGACGCGCGTGAAGGGGCATGGAAAACCGGAGTAACCTGCCAGCGTAATGCCTCGGAAGACGCATTGAACGCGCGGCGATTCAGAGGTTTACTTAGCACATACATTAGAGCGAAAAGGACCGGATGCGCGCCCGGTCCTTTATATACACGCGGGCCCGCAGCGATGAAGATCAAGGAGGGGCAATGGGTCCTCAGGCACTGTTAAGTAAGCTGGTCGAAATTGAATGCGCCATCGGAGTGAAAAACGATGCCGCGCTGTACGAGATGGTGATCGAAGCGCAGAATCAGATTCTGCGCATGGAGCGGGAAGGCGCGGCCAATCTGCGCAAGGCGCCGGAACACGCTCCGATCTCTGAACTGCCGCTGGCGAGCTAACTTTCCTCAAGCGAAATTTTTTCCGGGCGCGGTCGAACGCTACTCGCGCCCTGCGGCTGCGCAGACAGTCTCTTCTTCGGCGGCCGCAATTTCTTCATTTTCCCGCCAACTTCCGTTCCCTTTTCATTTGCCACTCCAAATGCGATTTACGGCAAGCGGCAAGCCAGTCAGGTAGAATTCCCTCCAGCGAAGTGAATCCATTTCACCTGACCCGAGGACTCCGCCCGTGAAACCGATTTCCCTTGCATGGCACGTCTGCATCGTATTGCTCGCCACAGCGCTCTTCGCCGCAACATCAGCCGCGCAGGACGCGCAGAGCGCGCCTGCCTCGACACCCTCTCCGGCAGCAGCGCAGGGTGCGCCGGAAGCCGGAGGACAAAATCAGCGGCCGCCGCACGCGTTTCCTGCGCCTACCAATCTGAAGGTTCTGCCCAAAGATCTGACGGGCGCGCAGGTACGCGAGATCATGCAGGGCTGGGCGGGCGACCTGGGCGTGCACTGCGACACCTGCCATGCGGTCGACACGAAGAACGTGGGACCCAACGGAAGACCGCGGATGGACTTTGCCTCCGATGAGAAGGATGAGAAGCTGATGGCGCGGATCATGTACCAGATGTTGGAGGCCGACAAAAAGGATTACGTGGCGCGCGTCGCGGAGATGGACAAGATGGACGAACCGGCTGCGCCGCTGACCTGCGGGACGTGCCATCGCGGGCATCTCGATCCGGAGAAGTACACGCCGCCTGCCGAGCATCCTCCGCAGGGCGCGCCGGGCGCAATGCCGGGGATGCAGCATTGACAGCGAGTCAGCGGGATAGCGAGTTAGCGTCCGCTTCCACCCCAGCGACGAAGACCTGTCGCCGGGGGCCCCGGCTGCGCGGACGTTCGCGAGTTAGCAAGTTAGCTGAGCAGGTAACGGTGCGTCAATTTTGCGGGTGGCGGCTGCGGGCGAGAATACGCGCGCTGAGCGCGGCGCCGGCTACGGCAAAGACGAGCAGCGCAAGAGCCAGGAAGCAGGCATCGGAGAGGACATTGGCAGCACGGCCTTCCGGTGAGAGCATGAAGGCGCGCATGAGAGAGACGCTCTGCGGATCGACGCCCCAGGCGATCACCTGCTGGCTGCCTTGCATGATCAGCCGGGTGAGCAGATCGTCAAGCGCCGCGCCCTGGTGAAACCAGTAGCGCGTGGCGTAGAGGGCGATGCCGAAGGCGGCGAGGGTAGACCATCCGCCGAGCAGGCCGGTGACAAGGCCGAGACGCGCCCCGGCGCCGAGAGTGATCCAGGATGGATTGCGATTGCGCATATAAAGGGCGACAACCAGCGCGCCGGTAACGCCCATCAGCAACAGGCCAAGAATGCTCATGGAGGCGAGCAGCGCCGCCAGTACGCCGGCGGGAACGGCGAGCGGGACGGCGTAGCGCAGGGCCGGCTTCCAATCGATGCTGCCGGCGTCGCGAACGACTTCGTTCCATTTGTCGGGTTGGGGTTGATCCCCGGAAGATTCACCTGTATAGACGAGCTGCGGCAGGCCGCAGACAGGGCAGAAACAGTCGCCCGGCTGCACGGTCTGGTGGCAGCGATTGCAGGTAATCTCCATAGTTCCTTTCGAGTCTGCAGGCCTATAGCATCTCACACCGGGCGGCGCAGCGCTTCATGAGGGGCGAACAGGCGAGAGGCAATGAAGCCTAAGGCGCGGCCAGCTTGGCGGCGACGATGGCGATGGCCGCGCGGACGGCCTCTTCGAGAGACATGGCGGTGGAGTCGAGAAGGACGGCATCGGGCGCGGGACGCAGCGGCGAATCGGCGCGGTTGCGGTCGCGCTCATCGCGGGCGTAAAGCTCGCGGAGAATTTCTTCTCTCGCCGGCGATGGGGAGTTGTCGCCGGGAGATGCCATTTCCGCCGTGGTTGTGACGTCGCTGCCGGATTGGCCGAGCTGCTCAAAGCGGCGCTGGCCGCGGACTTCCGGCGCGGCGTCGAGAAAAATCTTAACCCGTGCGTGGGGGAAGACGACGGTGCCAATGTCCCGGCCTTCCATCACAATGCCGCCCCGGGCGCCGAGTTTCTGCTGCAGGCCGACCATCCAGGAACGAATGGCGGGAAAGACGCTGACGCGCGAGGCCGCATCGGTGATGGAGGGATTGCGAAGAAAGCCGGTAACGTCTTCGCCGTCGAGCAGGACGCGGTTTTCCTCGTCTCCCGGCTCGAGACGGATGGTGGTCTCCGCGGTGAGCCGCTCGAGGGTGCGGCTGTCGTCGAGAGGGATGCCGGCGCGCAGCGCCTTGAGAGCGAAGGCGCGATACATGGCGCCGGTTTCAAGATTGAGCAGCCCGAAATGGCGGGCGAGATGGCGAGCGAGTGTGCTCTTGCCGGCGCCCGCCGGGCCATCGATGGCGACGATCGTATTGCGCGGCGATTCAGTGGAGCGAATGGGGCTTGCGGCTCCGCTCATCCGCGCTTCTTGGTCCGTTGTCCGGAGGCGGGCCGGAAGCCGTAACGCTTGCTATTGTGCGCCCTGGCGCCGGCGGTAAGTGCCGGCTTGCGCTGCGCGCGCGCATCCAGACGGGCTTCTTTGCGGCGGGCGACTCTTCCCGATTTGGATGAAGTCTTGCCATTGCCGTTGGAACCGTTCCGCGCCGGCCGCGCCGGAGCCGAGGACTTGCCATTGCGGGCCGCGGCATGATTATGGCCATTTCCGTTTCCATTGGAGTGGTGCGCAGCGAAGCCCTGGCGGGCAGCGCCCGAATGCGAGCCGTTGCGGCCGTTCGTGTGCTTGGGTTTGCTGTTCGCCGCGTTCCAACGCGAGGCCGTGGCACGGCGCAGGCCGCTGGAACGCGTGTCGCGGCTGGAGCGGCGGGCGCTGCCTACCGGCTTGCGGTCGCGCGCATGCGCAGCGGGCCGGCTGAAGTGGGGACGGGCGCCATTCGACTTGCCTGCCGAGGCCGGCTTACGCGGCGCGGGCACGCGCGACGGCTGCGCTTCCGCGGCCATGCGGTTGACGCTCGCCTCGCGGGCCGTAACCGGCGCGGCGCCGTTCGCAGCAAGTGGATTTGCCGCAGAGGGCGCAGGCACATACGGGGCGCGGTGGTCGTCTTCAAAGCCGCGAGCCGGAGAGAAGTAAGACGAGGCGGCCATGGCGGAGCTGGCATAGGCCGTGGGCGCAACCGTGAACTCGGGCAAGGTGCCGGCCACGTAGAAATGGGGCGCGTGGCCGAAGGAGATGGTATGCACCTGGCGCGTGGCGACCAGGCCGCGCAGCACTTCGCGAATCTTGCTGCGGGCGGTGAGCGGGGCGAGAAAGATCTCGACCTCTTCCATGCTGGCAGCAATCACGGCTTGCAGGTAAATGGAGGCCAGCACGGAGATGGCGGTAACCTGCGAAGTGGAGGCGCCCTCGGCGATGGCCTTCTGGAAGCGATGGCGCAGAAGCTGCCACTGGGCGGTCTTGCCCGGCGCAGCGATGACGGGAATGATGCGCAGCTGCTGCCAGAGCTCGGTGATGGCGCGCAGAACGGCGGACTCGCTGACTTCTTTGCCCAGCGCATGGCGGAGTTGCGGGATGGTGGCGTCGCCGGCTTCGAGAAGCTTGTAGGCCTGGATGGCGAGCGGAGAGACCTGGCGCGAGCCGGTGAGCTGCGGGCTGCGGCGCCAGTCGCGATCACCGCGAAGCGCGTAGACGTAGGGCAGGACCCAGGCGGCTACGACGAAGTCGGGCTGCTCGCCGGGCTGGCCGAGCAGGTTCAGGCGCACGGCGATGCCATCGGTCTCGAGGCGAACCAGGAGATCCTCTGCCAGCGCAATCTGCCGGGCGCCGGGATTCGGGTTGCGCTCGCCGGCAATGGCTTCAACAAACGAGGGCGCGACCCCCAGCGAAAACTGACGACGGGGCAGGAAGAGACACAAACCGGTCTCTTCGATCCATGTGCGGGCATCCTCAAGGGAGAGGGCCCCATGTCCATTCAGGCGCATTCTTTCGGCGCGCGAAGCTTCCAATTGCTCTGCTGTCAAAGAAAAACCTCACTTCCAGGCTGGCGCCGCGGCGTAACCAGAGATATTGCGTCTCTATTGCCTCAATCGGAGGCCGTCCTACGAACCGTCCAAAGACCCCAACCCTCAGTCCGGGAAGGGGTTGTGATTCGAGAACCGGCTCAAACGATGCATTCCGGGATCGATGTGCCCCGGTTTTGCCTTAGCGCCCGGCAGTTCGCACTCCCAGGAGCGAAGCTGCCACCTTCCGAGATTCGTAAACGCGTGAGTTCTAAACGCGGTGGAAGGCCCGATGGATCTCTCTCCAAGAATACAGCAAAGCGATTGGACGTCCATGCGGGCAACTAGTCGGGTGACTGGTTTTCGCAAGCTCCAACAATAGCCACTCGATACGTGCCGGGTCAAGGGCTGTATTGATTTTAATAGCAGAGTGGCAGGCAATGGAAGCGGCGATGCGCGTGCGCAGAGCGGTGAGGTCTGACCGCGCCGGTTCATCGGAATCCGCAGAGGATTGGTCGATGACCTCGCCCAGCGTGCGTTCGAGAGCCGCGCCCTCGAGGCCCACTGGAGCCGCTTTGACGGCGAGGGTCTGGGGGCCGAAGGGCTCGACCTCGAAGCCATTGCTCTCCAGCTCCGCGGCGATCCGCGCAAAGACCACCATCTGCTGGGGTTTTAGCTCCACAAGGAGGGGCATCAGGAGGCGCTGGCGCTGCACTTTTTCCACCTCGCGGGCGGCCAGGATCTTTTCAAAGAGAATGCGTTCGTGGGCGACGTGCTGGTCAATGATCCACAGGCCGTCTTCGCCGGTGGCCAGGATGAAGGACTCCCGGAGCTGGCCAAGTGGCTTCAAATCGCGCAGATGGTTGAGGTTCGCTTCAGTCTGGTCGGCTTCGATGAGTGACGTGGCGGCGGCCGGACTGGCTGCCTCAAGCAGGCCGGTGGCTGCAGCGGCGAGCGCCGGGCCGGCGAGACCGCGGGGGCCGAGGCCGAACCCAGGGGCTGCGGCGGGTCCGGCAGCGGCGAAGGGAAGACGACCGGGAGTCGGGGCTGGAATTTGCGGAGTCAGCTGAAAAGAATCGACTTGCGGCGCGAGGCCGTTGGCAGCGGGCGCAGCGATGGGGATGGGGACAGATGGCGGGGCGATGTGGTTTCCCGCGGGCTGGGCGGAGCGTCCCGAATCGAATTGCGGCGCGCCGGGCAAAGGCGACGCGGCGGGCGGCATAAGCGATGGGCTGGCGGTGGGCTGCGCATCGAGGGCTGCGAGAAAGGCCGCCGCGGGGCGCGCCTGGATGAGCGCAGTGCGGATCGAGTCGCGCACGAAGTCGTGGACGAGGGTCAGCTGGCGGAAGCGGACTTCGGTTTTGGCGGGGTGGACGTTGACGTCGACCTCTTCCGGAGGCATTTCGAGGAAGAGAAGGATGACGGGAAAGCTCGTGGGCGGAATGACGTTGCGATAGGCCTCGGTAATGGCGTGCAGGAGTAGGCGGTCGCGGATAAGGCGCTTGTTGACAAAGATATAGATGGAATTGCGGTTGAGCTTCTGAAGTTCGGGCTTGGAGTAGAAGCCGGTGACGCGGAGGGTTCCGGGCGCGCGCCGGGGCTCGGCGGGATCGCGCTTCCACGGCGGCGGCTCCGGAAGCCCGGCGTGG
>JASHTS010000279.1 GCA_030040425.1 Acidobacteriaceae bacterium
ATACAACTATTGGTTCGCTTACGTCGGCAACGTGCTGGGGACCGCGGGAAAGTCGACTGCGGCGAATGGTTGGACGTACAGCGGAGACTTTACCGCATCCCGCATCTTCATGCTCGGCTGGAGCGGCGGCAACGGTGGCCAAGATCCAAACCTGGACGGCGCCGCCGGATCTTACATTCTTATCAACGGCAACTACGACTATCTCAACAACGCCGTCACCTGGCAGGGCTCGCCGGTTACTCTTCCAAACTCGTTTTATCTGTCCAGCGAGCCTGCGTTTTTCACCACTGGCAGCGGCTATCCATGGCCATGGGTGACGCCCACTGGCTCAAAGCAGATTCAAAACGGCCCAGCCGGTTGCGGCGGGACATGCTCCGGCCTGCCCGCTCAGGCGCGTTGGCAGACGGGGACGCCTTTTGTGCAACCCTGAGTTGCGGTAACCTGCGACCCCGCAAGTCTCGCGGTTTATCTTTCGATGCCCAGGTGTCTGAGCGCGACCTCCGCTGAGCGCTTCAGTTCAGCTCTCGTTGATCCAATGGCGGCCCGAATGGCTAGACCGCTGAGAAGCGAAGAGAGAGAGCTCGTATAGTCATCGACGTTCTCGCCTTTGGGAAACTCTCCAGCTTCTCGCGCCCTGAGGAGACGAACTTTGATGGCTGCCTCGTTTTCGAGGCGCATCTCTCGCATGAGGAGTTTGGCAGATTCCGTATCCGTGCCGCAGGCGATGGCGCCAGTGAGCGTAAAGCAACTCGAAGGATGCTCCCTGGAACCGAGGAACTCAACGGTGTTGTCGAATGCCGCAAGAATGAAGCCCCGGAAGGTCGGCTGATCGAGCGCTTTCCCCAAATATTGCGCCGCTGCTTCGGCGTAGCGTTTGGCTGCAAGCGCAAAAAGTTCCTGCTTGCCGCCGAAGGCAGCGTAAATGCTCGACGGATGAATGCCCATGGCATGAGACAGATCTGCCATGGGTGTTCCCTCATAGCCGCGCTCCCCAAAGAGGCGCATTCGAGACGGCCGTGCCCACGATAAACCCCGCCAAGCTCAGAACCCTCCGCTTCAAAAATCTTCCGTCATTTCGGAATTACCCCGATCTTCAAAACCACGTTTGAGGTATGCACCAGGGTTGGCCCCGACAACTCGCTTGAACGCCTTACTGAACGCAGCGTCGGACTCGTAACCGACCGACCGAGCAACGTCTATGAGCTTTTTGTCACGCTGTCCGAGTAACAGCATCGCCTTCTGCATCCGCCACTCGGTTACATATTCCAGCGGTGTTTGTCCGAGTAGCTCTTTAAAACGTGCTGCGAATGCAGAGCGAGACATGCCCGCCGCTTCGGCCAGGGATTCGACCGTCCAGGGTGTATTCACTCTGTCGTGAATGGCACTCAGGACAGTGCCCATTTGAGGATCGAAAATCGCACGAAGCCATCCTTTGTTGCGTTCCGGTCCCGACGCGATATGCGTCCGGAGTGCCTGGATAAACAGAATCTCGGCCAGCCGATTCGCGACTACTTCGGATCCCGGCGCCCGTTCTGCCATTTCTGACGCCAATGCTTGCATTGTGTTGTGAAGCGCAAGCGAGCGTGCCCGGTCGGCCTTGATCAGAATGAAACTCGGCAATAACTGAGTGATCGGCTTCAGGCTGGCGCGATCGAAACTAAGGGATCCACAGACAATTGTCGTCGGTGCGCCACCACCTCCACAATGAGCGACATTGCTGTTGGCCCTGGCCCCGATCTCGCGGAAACTCCACTTCGGACGGGTTTGCGGGCTGTCGCGCAAAATAATCGAAGTCCCCCGGGCCAGCAAGAAGCAGTCACCGCCGGTGAGAGGAATCGGCTCCGGAATCCCGTCCACACTCAGCCAGCAGTTGCCGCGCGAAAGCATGGCGTAGTGCGCCAAATCTGTGGATGAAATCTTTTTGCCGGAAGGCGTGACTTTGTCTTCCGAGTGACCATCCTGTATCAAACCCCACGGGGCGGTGGCTTCGAGCCTGTGCTGACCGAAAGCGGTTACGTGCATCGTTCTAAAGATGTCTGTTATCGGGTCCAACTCACCGTCCCTCTTTTGGACGAATAGACAAAATATTAGGACTCCCGAGCAGTTCTCGTCCACCGCCTTAGAAATCTACTCCTCTGTACGGAATGCTACACATCTGCCGAAAGGAGTGATTATGGGAAAGCTTGAGGGTAAGGTTGCGGTCATCACGGGTGGATCGAGCGGCATGGCGCTGGCAACCGCTAAGCGGTTTGTTGAAGAAGGTGCCTACGTTTTCATCACCGGCCGGCGGCAGGAGGCGCTCCGCGAGGCCGTCAAGCTGATTGGCCGGAACGTGACCGCCGTGCGCGGCGACGCCGCCAATCTTGACGACCTCGACCGCCTGTTCGACGCGGTCAAGCGGGAAAAGGGTAAGATCGACGTCCTTTTCGCGAGCGCCGGCAAGGGCGAGGCCGCCAAGCTGGGCGAGATTACCGAGCAGCACTTCGATGCGACCTTTGGCCTGATTGCGCGCGGAACACTGTTTACGGTGCAGAAGGCGCTGCCGCTGTTCAACGACGGCGGATCGATCTTCATGACCGGATCAGTTGCTTCGGTGAAAGGTTTTCCTGGTTTCGGCGTGTATGCGGCGAGCAAGGCGGCGTTGCGCTCCTTTGCGCGCACGTGGCTCAACGAACTGAAGGATAGGAATATCCGGGTGAACGTGCTGAGCCCCGGGGTGATCGACACACCGGATTCCCAGCGAATCGACAAGGAGACGAGGCAGATGTTCGAATCCCTGATCCCGCGGGGAAAGATGGGGCGTTCTGAGGAAATTGCGACGGTCGCGCTATTTCTTGCTTCAGACGATTCGAGCTTCGTGAATGGGGTGGAGTTGTCCGTCGACGGCGGCATGTCGGCCATCTGAATCGGGCCAAATGGAGTCCTATGGGCTGCGATTGAAACCCGGCGCAATCGCAACTCTAATTCGTAGCAAATTCATGCGTGGCAACAGCCGCGCAGGAACCAAACAATGAAAGTTCTTGTTCATTACGAAGGGAGCAATTATGGGAAAGCTTGAGGGTAAGGTTGCAGTCATCACGGGTGGATCGAGCGGCCTGGCGCTGGCGACTGCCAAGCGGTTTGTTGAAGAAGGCGCCTACGTTTTCATCACCGGCCGGCGGCAGGAGGCGCTCGATGAGGCCGTCAAGCTGATTGGCCGGAACGTGACCGCCGTGCGCGGCGACGCGGCCAATCTCGACGACCTCGATCGCCTGTTCGATACAGTTAAGCGGAAAAAGGGCAAAATCGACATCCTGTTCGCGAGCGCCGGCACGGGCGAACCCGTCAAACTGGGCGACATTACTGAGCAGCACTTCGATGCGGCCTTCGGCTTGAATGTGCGCGGCACGGTGTTTACGGTTCAGAAGGCCTTGCCGCTGTTCAACGATGGCGGATCGATCTTCATGACCGGGTCAAATGCTTCGGTGAAAGGTTTTCCCGGTTTCAGCGTTTATGCGGCGAGCAAGGCGGCATTACGCTCCTTTGCGCGCACCTGGCTCAACGAACTGAAGGACAGGAATATCCGGGTGAACGTGCTGGTCCCGGGGCAGGTCGCCACACCGATTCTGGAGCAAGTTTTCGATGAGGAGACGAAGCGGCAGTTCGAATCCCTGATCCCGAGGGGAAAGATGGGGCGTCCAGAGGAAATTGCGACGGTCGCGCTGTTTCTTGCTTCAGACGATTCCAGTTACGTAAATGGAGCGGAGTTGTTTGTTGATGGCGGCACCTCGGCAATCTGAATCGGCGGATCTCGGTGGGTGCATTATCGGAAAATCACTCACCGAGTTCGGATCTGGAAGAGAAAAAATAGCAGCAATAAGCGACCTTCTTTCCGTGCGCAGAACATTCGTGCGCAGCGAGGAGCTGGGTTCTGGCGTGGCCCTCTCAACACGGCCAAGAAGCCTCTTGATGAGATTGGCGGCATGGACCGACGACCGCAATCTCTCATGCTTGGTTCTCAGCATCGGCATGATTGTGATGCTTCTCTGGGCCGGCTCTTACAAGATTACGGCTCCCGGAGCCGAGGGCATCACCCACTGGTTTCTTACAGCCCGCTGATCTGGCGGTACTTCAAATTATTCGGCCCCTCTATCGGCTCGGATATCATCGCGGCGTTGCCGACGAGTCTTGATGCGGCTCCGGCATACGTCTTGCCGGCCGGTTTAGAGCATGAATGAGCCCGATTTTCGCCAATTCACAACGATTGAGTGCAAAAAGACACGCAATATTTGCCCTAATCTTAGTTAATTATCGGTTTTATTGGGATAAATGTGGAGGCGCGGGCCGGGATCGAACCGGCGCATAAAGGTTTTGCAGACCTCTCCCTTACCACTTGGGTACCGCGCCTTGGGCTTGTTTATCCTGCATCGTGGGTCCGTCCCTCCGCCGCATCGGGCGCGGTCCCCAGGGGCCGCGGCCTGGCGGATTGGAGCGGGAGACGAGATTTGAACTCGCGACCCTCGCCTTGGCAAGGCGATGCTCTACCACTGAGCTACTCCCGCTTGAGCAGTCTCCGGTTCCGGCCAGCAGGTTTGAGTGCGGCACACCTTCGAAGAAGATGAAAGCTCCGCAATCGGAATCCCGCGTCCTCTCTGCACCGAAAACCGCCTAGACGCAGATTCGAGTATACCGGGCAGCCGAAATGGGGTCAAACCGCAGAAAATCACGAATGCCGCTATGTTTTGCCCGAAATTGCGGGACCCCAGGAAGCCTGCGCTCAGTTAGCCGTCGGCTGCTCCACATGGTCGATTACGAAATATTGGATTGGCCCTCTTGCCGGCTTCAACACCAGCCCGAGCTGCTCTTCGAGCGCCTCGCGCAGGGCGGGCCGGTTTCGCATCTCAGGCGAAAGATTGTCGGCCGGCGCACCCGGCGGCAAATCCGGACCATAGCTGAGCTCGAAGTCGTACACATCCTTGAGCCCGGTCTCATCGAGTACGGGCCGCATATCGTTCGGCGCTACCTGCCCGAGAAACCAGCAGAGATACTGTAGGGGCACTTTGCGCCCCACCCATTGGCCGGGTCCTTGCCGGGACATCGGAATGTTCAGGTCCCCTATCGGACCGTCGTCCTTCATCTTCGTGCCGCCCTTGGCCACTCTCAGAATGTAAACCGGCCCCTCGCGCGTATCCACGTGAACCTTCAGGCCGAACCGATCCCTCAACAGGTTCTTGAACATCGTGTGCAGCTCGTCGATGGAGTAACCCCCGCGATCGGCTCGGGCCTCGACGTTGAACCGCTCCGCTCCAAACCACCCAGGCCCTCCCTCGATTTGCCGCTCTGGGATGCGGTACATGGCAGCCATCATAATCTTCGCGGTCATGTTCTCAACTTCGTAACCGGATCCGCCGGGAAGCGGCCGGAGAATCCCGCCGGTCGCATCTGGCGGGGAAGGATGAATCGCTGCGACATCGAAGGTAAGCTGCGGTTGCGAGCCGGCAACCTGAGCTTGTCGACCTCTGTAGTCCGAAACCTGCCCAAAGGCAGCCATCGTCATCGGGACGATGATCATGGCGACCGTCCCACGCCGCATGCCGCATCTCCCTTCGCCTGTGTGCGGAGTGTTAGACGCTGCTCAGGTTCACGCGCAAGCGCCTGCTCCCGCCTCTTCCTTCACAAGTTGCCCATCGCGCATGGTCAGGATGCGTCCGGCAATGGCCGCGGCTTCAGGGTTGTGGGTAATCATCAGCGTTGTCTGGCCCAGTTCGCGATTTGACCGCACCAGCATGTTCAGCACCGCGTTCGAGTTCTCCGTATCCAGGTTTCCCGTAGGCTCATCGGCCAGCACAATGGCCGGCCGGGTGACGAGCGCGCGCGCAATGGCAACTCGCTGCTGCTCGCCGCCGCTCAGCTCTGCCGGCCTGTGCTTGAGCCTCCCCTGGATTGAGAGCAGATCGCTGAGATGATCGAGATAGCGTGAGTCCATCGGCGCCCCATTTGGACCCGAGGCGCGCCCGCTCACTGCATACGCGATCTCTATATTGCCCATGGCCGAAAGCGTCGGCAGCAGGTTGAACTTCTGGAAAACGAATCCGATGCGGTGCTTGCGCAGACGCGTGCGCTCCCCATCGCTGAGCGCGGCAAAATCCACGCCGTCGATCACCACCCGCCCCCTGGTTGCGCGGGTCAGGCCTCCCAGCAAATAGAACAGCGTGGATTTGCCGGATCCCGACGGACCGATGATGGCCACGAACTCGCCCGGCTGCACGGCGAGCGAGATACCGCGCACGGCGGTTACCTCGATCCGGCCATTCGAATATGTCTTGGTCAGATCTTCGGCAAGAATGATAGGCGTGGCCTGATCGTGCGGCACATGGCTCATTGTAAATGGGACTGCTATCGCCCCGGCGTTCCCGTAAAATAGACGTGTACTTCCATTTGACGGCAGGACCTCTTCGCGCATGGCCTCCGACCTGAAAACCTCTCTTGTTGCCTCCCTGGAATCGGCCGCGGCGCAGGCCGGCCTGGTTTTGGTCTCCGTGGCCCAGGGCTCGACCGCCAACGGCCGGCCCACAGCTATCTTCCGGCTCGGCCTGCCGGACGCCGAGCCCGCTGGAAAAACCCTCAAGCTCGAACTGAGCGAGACTTTCGACTTCGATAAGCCTGACCTGCTCCAGCAAATGACTGCGCACCTCGCCAATCAGGCCAAACGGCTGCGCAATCCATGCCCGGAATGCTTCGTCACCCTGGGCGGATTGCCGGTAGCTTTTGGCGAGTTCCAATGGCCGTTTCATCGCTCCAACTCCGGCGCGGACACGCACATCGTCCACGGCGAGATCCGCCTGGCCGATGGCGGCACGCACAACCTGCACGCCAAGATCGCCGCCAGCGTCACGCTCACGTTTGCCGAGATTGTCCCCGCCATGGAGCAGCCCTACGCCGAAACCTTTGTCTACAACGCGGTGCGCAAAACCGTGGACCTGGGCCAGCTCGAGTTCCTCAAATCCGGCAATCGCCAGCCCGTGCCCGTGACCACGCGGTTCTGGAGCCGCTGGAAGAAGACCTTCGTCTTCACCGACACGGACGAAAGCGAGCGCCTGCGCTTTCTCCTGACCAAGATTTACTGGCTCTCCGGTGTGCTGGGTGAAGGCAAACCTGTCTGGATTGCCGACCCGCGGGACGCGCAGTATCTGAACACGACACCGGAAGAACTGCACCGCGTCGTCTCGAATCCACCGGCTGCGGACCTGCTCGCGCTCCAGGGAGAATTTGCCGCGGCCACGCCCGCGCTGATGGCCCGCGCCCAGGAATTTCAGGCCGCGCTCGAGTCGGCACTCAACTTCACCAAGCCGCAGTTCAACGAAGCCATGCGCGCCGGGCATGCGAATATGTAAACCGCGGCTTCCTCTCCCTCGGTCAACCTGCCCACACTACGCGCTGCGGAATCACCAGCCGGAGCGAAGCCCTAAGTCTCGGCACCCGTGATTTCCGCCCACAGCACCTGCGGCCCGCCGGGCGCTTGCGCCTGCGGATCCTGCTCGGCAGTGATGAAGACTTTGAATTGCTTGTAAGGCGTGACCGTGGTGAGCGAGCCTTTCAGATGATCGTTCACCTGGAGTTGTCCCAGGTTTTCCGGCTTCTTGTCGGGTCGTTGCAGCCAGACCACATACACGCTCTCCGGCGGCGTGAGAGCAGCAGGCTTGGCAAGAGAATCCGTCCTGATTGCCAACTTTACGTTGTTATTGGGTCCGACTTTGACCACAATCTCTCCGTGCGCTGCCGGCGTCTTCGTTCCCGCCGTCATGTGCACCCTTTTGCCTCCAAACGGAAAAAACAGAAGTGCAAAGCAAAATAGCAGCGGCGCGACTGAAAAGTAATGGCTGCGTGCAACGCCGGCGAGTCCCCAGCGCCTCCTGGATATTTTCATGCATGAGCTCCCGGCTTGGTTTGCACGCCTGCGTTTCCATGGCACTGCCAGGCGCGCGTGCCCATACTCAGGCAGATGGGTCTTTCCTCAGGCCAGTTGCTCGATACCGCCCGGGAGTTGCGATCGGCTTCGATCTCCTGATAAGAGGGAGCGATGCGATGCGCGGGCTCAGAGCGCGGCGCCGCACGCACCGCAGAATCGCGCGCTCTGTGGGTTGGTTTGCTGGCAGCGCGGGCACGCGATGAGAGTACCTGGCTGGGCCGACGCCGCGGCAGCATCTCCAGCGGCCGCAGTGCCGATTCCACTTGCCGGCGCAGGCGGTGGCACATTCACGGTCACGTTCACCGGCGGCGCCGCCCCCCACATGGGCACGGCAATGCCCAGCGCCGCGGCAATGCCCGCAGCCTGGATGGCGTTGAACTCGCGCACGCGTCCGGGCATGAAGAAGCATTCAATGAATCCCAGAATTGCCGGAATCCCGCTCCAGAAAAAAATGCAGTAGAGCACGCCCAGCCCGGTGCGGCGCAGATAAAAATGGTGCACGCCGAAGGTGCCGAGAAACAGCGCCAGCAGAATCCCCACAATCTCGTCCCGGCGCACCGCCTCATACTGCTGGTAGAAAATCGCCTGCGGATTGGTATATGCCTGGCCGCTCATCCTGGGCGTCCTCCCTTGCACTGCATTCTACGCGTGACAACGGCGCTGGGTTCCCTCGGGGCCCCAATCTGCTTTGGCCGTGAGTCCTCTGACCTCATCCCATTGAGCCGGATCTCCGCGCCCGCGCGGCTGTAGCATCAAATGCAGTATGAGTAAGACCAATGCTGCCCTGGGCGGAACGTTCACAATCGGGGGCGGTCTGCCGGTTCATCGTCTCGGCTTCGGCACCATGCGCCTGGTGGGCGAGGGCGCCTGGGGTGAGCCTGCTGATCCCCAAGAGGCAAAGCGCGTCCTGCGTCGCGCGGTCGAGCTGGGCATCAATCTGATCGACACAGCCGACGCCTACGGTCCCGAGATCGCGGAGCGGCTTATCGGCGAAGCGCTTGCGCCCTACCCGGCGGGCCTGGTCATCGCCACCAAGGGCGGCATCACGCGGCAGGGGCCGGCAAAGACTGAGTACGTGGGCCGCGCCGGCTACCTGATCCAATGCGTCGAGATGAGCCTGCGCCGGCTGAAGCTCGAGCGCATCGATCTCTACCAGTTGCATCGCATCGACCCGCGCACGCCGCTCGTAGAATCCCTGGGCGCCCTAAAACTACTCCAAGACCAAGGAAAAATTCGCCACATCGGCCTGAGCGAAGTTTCGCCTGCGGAGATCGAAGCGGCGGAGAGTATCGTGCCCATCGTCTCCATCCAGAATCGTTACTCGCTCGCCGACCGGCGTCACGAAGAGACGCTGAACTACTGCGGGCAGCGCGGCATCGCTTTTCTGCCCTGGTATCCGATCACCGGCGGCAAAGTGCTGAAGCCCGGCCATCCTGCCGCGCGCGGCCTCGGTGCGCTTGCTGCACGGCATCACGCCACGGTCTCCCAGCTCTCGATCGCCTGGCTCCTCCAGCGCTCGCCGGTGCTGCTGCCCATTCCCGGCACCTCGAAGATCGCGCACCTCGAAGAGAATGTGGCTGCAGTGCAAATCAAGTTGAGCGCGGAAGAATGGGCCGCAGTGGAAGCAGCCGCATCTGCCAAAATCGCATAAGTCAATTCGCGATTTCGGTGAAAACTGATTGGCTCCTTAATCCCTGTTCCCTGTTCCCTTCTCCCTAATCCCCATTCCCTAGTCCCTAGTCCCTGGTCCCTACATCCCTGTATCCTTGCCTCGATGCCCAATAGCTTAAGCGTGGCCATCATCTCCCTGAACGAGGCGGCCAATCTGCCGCGCACGCTCGCGAGTGTGCGTTTTGCCAATGAGGTGGTCGTTCTCGATTCGGGATCGACCGATGAGACCGCTGAGATTGCCGAAAACGCCGGCGCGCGCCTCATCGAAGAGCCATGGAAGGGATTCGCACGGCAGAAGAATGCGGCCATCGCGCACACCACTGGAGACTGGGTGCTCTCCCTCGACGCCGATGAGGAAGTCAGCGCCGCGCTCGCGCAGGAGATCGAATCTCTTGTTGCCGGCGATCCCGCATTCAGCGCCTACCGCATTCCCCGGCTCAACCATTTTCTCGGCCGGCCGCTCAAGCACGGCGGCTACTGGCCCGATCCCAAGCTGCGCCTCTTCCGCCGCAGCGTGGCGCGCTTTGAGGACCGCGCTGTGCACGAGACCATGCAGGCCAGTTGTCCCGTGGGCACGCTCAAGGGACACCTCATCCATCATTGCTATCCCACGCTCGGCAACTATATCGATCACATGAACCGGTACAGTTCCATCGGCGCCGAGATGCTCATCCGCTCCGGCCGGGCGAGCCGCTCGCTGCCTGCATTCGTTTGGAATGCATTCGCGAATCCCGCTGCGACCTTCTTCTACAACTATTTCTTGCGCCTCGGCTTTCTCGATGGCCGC
Organism: Acidobacteriaceae bacterium; assembly: GCA_030040425.1. Taxonomy (GTDB): domain Bacteria; phylum Acidobacteriota; class Terriglobia; order Terriglobales; family Acidobacteriaceae; genus Telmatobacter. Next base: position 10,407 of record JASHTS010000279.1, read on the forward strand.
GAAGGTCTCCTCCAGCACGTCAACCATTCCGTCTACATTCACTGGAAGTTTGCCAAGGCCTGGCACAGCGCGAGGTGCGCCGTGAAAGAAGAACCTCAGAAGTGATGCCTTCCGTGGCCGGCCACAAAGACCAGCATCCGCAGCAGCAGGATAATGACGGCCAAAGCCACGAACAAGACGATCAGCAGGGTCGCGCTCTGCGATCGTCCCTTGCTTTTGCTCTTGCGCTTCACGGACTCTTCGCTTGCTCAATGATCCCGAACGCCTGACACCCGATCACTAACCACTGTTCACCGTTCCTACGCTGCCTTCTGCACTGGATGGTGGCCCTTCAGACCGTACCAGGCGATGTAGAGATAGCAGATGAGCGGGATGACGAAGGCGTGCTGAATGCCGAAGCGATCTGCGGCCGCGCCCAGCAGGTAGGGAATCACAGCGCCGCCCACAACCGCGGTCATGATGAGGCCGGAGCCTTTGCTGGTCATGGGGCCCAGGCCGGCGATGCCGAGGGCGAAGACGTTAGGGAACATGATGGAATTGAAGAAGCCGCACAGAACCAGAGTCCAAATGGCCACGCCGCCTGAAGTAAACATGCTGGTGACGAGCAGGGCGGAGGCGCAGAAGCCGAAGATGCCCAGCAGCTTGCCGGCCTTGATTCTGGTCAACATCCAGGAGCCGAGCAGACGGCCGACGAGCGCGCCGCCCCAATAAAGCGAGACCAGGAATGAAGCTGTCTTGAGCGAGCTCATGCCCTGCGACTTGAAATAGTTGGTCGCAATAGAGGCCAGTCCGACCTCGACGCCGACGTAAAGGAAAATGCCGATGGCGCCGAGCACCGTGTGGCGGAAGGTCCAAATGCTGCGCACGGGTCCTTCGACTCCGGCTGCTTTCGCCGATCGCGCGCCGGGAACGGGCGGCAGGTGCGAGAAGACGACCGCGATCCCGAGCACGAACAGGCCAGCGGCGATGGCCATGTAGGGGAGGCGCACGCCGTTTGCGATGACGGCTTTGTCCGTGCTGTTGGTGACGCTCAGGAAAAACGCGCCGCCAACGATCGGCGCAATGGTTGCGCCAATCGAATTGAAAGCCTGCGCAAGGGTCAGCCGTGCGGGGGCGGTTTCTTCAGGGCCGAGAATCGCGGCATAGGGATTCGCCGCCGTCTGCAGCGCAGTCACGCCGGCGCCGACCACGAAAACAGCGGTCAGGAACAGCGGAAAGTTGACGCGCTGAGCGGCGGGGATGAAGAGCACGCAGCCCACCACCTGGATAAACAGCGAAACGACCATCGTCTGTTTGTAACCGATCCACTCGATCAATTTGGAGGAAGGAGAGGAGAAGACAAAGTAGGCGAGGAAGAACGCCGACTCGGCCAGCATGGCCCAGCCGTAAGGCAAATTGAAGATCGACCGCAGATCGGGCACCAGCGCCATGTTGAGCGTGGTGATGAACCCGAAGATGAAAAACAGCGCGGTGACAATGATGAACGGCAGCAGGTA
>JASHTS010000280.1 GCA_030040425.1 Acidobacteriaceae bacterium
AAAACACCTTATGGCCGACGAAAAGAACCCTCAGCTTCCTCTCGATGGTGGTACGCCTCCCGGCGGCGGCACCAATCTCATTCCCATCAATATCGAAGAGGAGATGCGCCGCTCCTATCTCGACTACTCGATGAGCGTGATCATCGGGCGCGCGCTGCCTGACGCCCGCGACGGCCTCAAGCCCGTGCACCGGCGCATCCTCACCGCCATGGATCGCGAGGGGCTGCAGCACAACAAGAAATATTCGAAATGCGCGGGCGTGGTGGGCGAGTGCCTGAAGAAATACCATCCCCACGGCGACTCCGCCGTCTACGACGCCCTGGTGCGCATGGCGCAGCCGTGGTCGCTGCGCTATCCGCTCATTGACGGCCAGGGCAACTTCGGCTCCGTCGACGGCGACCCGCCCGCGGCCTACCGCTACACCGAGTGCCGCATGGAGCGCATCGCCGAAGAGATGATGGCCGACATCGAGATGGAAACCGTGGACATGGTTCCCAACTTCGATGAGACCACCGACGAGCCTTCGGTTCTGCCCACGCGCATTCCCAATCTGATCGTCAACGGATCGAACGGCATCGCCGTGGGCATGGCGACCAACATTCCCCCGCACAATCTGACTGAAGTGGTGACCGCGGCCATCGCACTGGTGAAAAATCCCAAGGCCGGCTTGCTGGAAGTGCTCAAGCATGTGCAGGGGCCCGATTTTCCTACCGGTGCATTTCTCTACGGGCGAGCCGGCGTTGCACACGCCTATCAGAGCGGCCGCGGCCGCTTCACACTGCGCGCCCGCGTGGCGATGGAGAACCTGACCAAGGAGAAGCAAGCCATCATCGTCACCGAAATTCCCTACCAGGTGAACAAAGCCAAGCTCATCGAGCGCATCGCCGAGCTGGTGAACGAGAAGGTGATCGACGACATCGGCGACGTGCGCGATGAGAGCGACCGCGACGGCATGCGCATCGTCATCGAGCTCAAGCGCGGCGCCCAGCCGGAGATCGTGCTCAACCAGCTCTACAAGCACACGCAGATGCAGGAGAGCTTTTCCATGATCTTTCTCGCGGTGGTCAACGGCCAGCCGCGGGAGCTCGGCCTTGACGGCGCTATCCGCGTCTTCATCGATCACCGCATCGACGTGGTGCAGCGGCGCACGGTGTACCTGCTGCGCAAAGCGCGCGAGCAGGAGCACATCTTCGAGGGCTATAAGATCGCGCTCGACAATCTCGACACCGTCATCCGTATCATCCGCGGATCGAACTCCCGCGCCGACGCCCGCGAAAACCTCTACGCCTGGGGCAAGGGGACGGACATTGTCATCAACCTCAACCGCGAGCGCCTGGCCGGCGAGGAACGCGGGCTCACCTTGCGCCAGATCGACAAGATCCTCGAGCTGCAGCTTTACCGGCTCACCCAGCTCTCGATCGATGAAATTCTGAAAGATCTGGCCGAAACCCGGGCCAGAATCGCCGAGTACGAGGAGATCCTCTCGAGCGACGCCAAGCTGCGCTCCGTGATCGTGAAGGAGCTCGAAGACGTGCGCGAAAAATACGGCGACAAGCGCCGCACCGAGATCATCGACGAGAGCGCCGAGCTGCAGCTCGAAGACCTGATTGCCGATGAGCAGGTGGCGGTGACGGTGAGCCACCAGGGCTATTTGAAGCGTACGCCCATCTCGATTTATCGCCAGCAGCGCCGCGGCGGCACCGGCCGCACGGGCATGAAGACGCGCGAGGAGGATTTTGTCTCCCAGCTCATCGTCAACTCCACGCATGCTTACCTGCTCTGCTTCACCAATACCGGGCGCGTCTACTGGCTGAAGGTCTACGAGATTCCCGACGTGGGCGCAGCGGGCAAAGGCAAGTCCATGCAGAGCCTGCTCGACCTGCAGCAGGGCGAAAACGTGCGCGCCATTCTCCCCGTGCGCGATCTCGAGGAAGAAAACAAGTACATCTTCTTTGCCACGCGCAACGGCACCGTGAAGAAGACGCCGCTCAAGGATTTCTCCAACGTCATGTCCCGCGGCATCATCGCCATCAGCCTTGACCAGGACGACGACCTCGTGACCGCCGGCCTCACCAACGGCAAGCAATTCATCTTTCTGGCCACGCGCGAGGGCATGGCCATCCGCTTCCAGGAGGAGTACGACCCGGAGCGCAGCGGCATTGGCCTGCGCCCCATGGGCCGCAACGCCGCCGGCAACAAGGGCATCACCCTCAAGAAGGGCGATTACGTCATCGGCGCCGCCATTACGGACTCCGACGACACGCGCGACGCCGAGCGCGACGAATGCGCCAAGGCGCGCGGCCTGGCGGAGAAGCTCAACTCCCTGCGCAAGGCCCGCACCGCCGCCGAAGACGCGCTGCAAAAGGCCCGCGAGAGCCGCCGCAACGGCTCGCCCGACGACGAGAAACTCAAGACCAGGGAAAAGAACGCGGAGAAAGCCCTCGCCGATGCCGAGAAGGCGCTGAAAGAACTGGACGAGAAGCTCTGCGTAACCCAGTCGCTCATCCTCACGGTAACGGAGAACGGCTTCGGCAAGCGCACGGATGTGGACGAGTATCGCCTCACCGCGCGCGGGGCGCAGGGCGTTACCAACCTGAAGGCGACCGCCAAAGTGGGCAAAACTTCGTCCATTCTGCTCGTGAATGAAACCAGCGAGCTGATGGTCATCAGCCAGTGGGGCAAGATCATCCGCGTGGATACCAAGCAGATTCGCGAGGCCGGCCGCGCCACGCAGGGCGTGCGCCTGTTGAGCCTCGAAGCCGATGACAAGGTCGCCGCCGCTGTCATCATCCCGCCCGAAGAAGTGAACGGCAACGGTAAGGAAGACGAGCAGGGGACGCTGCTGCAGTAAGGCAGTAGTCAGTCTTCAGTGATCATTTGTCAGGCAAGCGGTGGTAGCTCGTGATCGGCTGAGTCCAGCCACTCGCAGTTAGAGCCCCACAACTTGTCATCCTGAGCGCAGTTTGGCGTCAATCGGGCGATTGAACGCCGGGCAAGTCGAAGGATCTGCGGCTGCTTTTCAACGCCATCGCTTTGTAATTTGATGGATCCACGGCGCGGGCAGCTTGGAGCGACAAAGAAGGCTTGAGGAGATTTCCCTTTTATGCATCTCCGCTATCTGACCGTTCCCCTCGCGCTCAGCTTCGGCGCTGGTCTTTGCACCGCCGCGAAGAAGCCGCAAAACGAACTCGTCATCCGCATTCCCGCCGCATCCTTCCTCGACGTCCCCGCGCGCCGCACGGAATTGGCCCACGCCACCACGCCGCGCGTCGTGGAAGCGCTGAGCTGGAAGGCCGATTGCCTTCATGCGGAGCAACCCGCGCCACCGGTGGGCGAGATGTTCATCCCGCACCACTATCTGAGCGGCAGCAACGGCCCCGTCAATCCTGAAGAGGCAAAAGCGACCGAGCCCTATCGGAAGCTCGAGCAGGCGGTAAGCCAGGGCGCCGGCCGCTACGTGGTCACCGGTGACGCGGCGGAAGCGGTGTGCGTGGCCAATCTGCTAGCCAAGTGGGCCGCGGCCGACGCCTTGCTCGATTACACCTACCGCGACAGCAGCCAGGCCTGGTACCAGGTGGAGTGGACGCTCAGTTCCGTCTCTCTCGCGTGGTCCGTAGTCGAGACCGATCCTGCGATCGCCGCGGCGCAGCGCACGGCCATTCTCGCATGGATGCACAAGGTGACGGAATACATGTTCGCGCAGGACCCGCACCCAGGCGTACGCGAGAACAACCACGCCTACTGGCGCGCCCTCTGCGCCACATCCGTCGGCATCCTTACCTCAGACGACGCCCTCTTCAAGAGCGGACTCGCGCAGTATGCGCGCGCCATTGGCCAGATGAATCCCGACGGCTCGCTCCCTCTCGAAATGGCGCGGCATGAGAACGCACTGCATTACCAGAGCTTCGCGCTCGCGCCGCTGGTGATGATCGCCGAGCTCGCCGCGCGGCAGGGCGTCGACCTTTACAGTCTCAAGGAAAACGGCCACACCATCGCCGATGCCGTGGATTTTCTCGTTCGCGCCTCGGCCGATCCCGCGCTGGTGAAGAAATACGCATCGGAACCGCAGACCTTTTCGCTCTTCTCCGGAGCAAAGCCGCCGGCGTGGATTGAGTTCTGGGCTGCGCGCCATCCCGGCAAACCGTGGAGCGGCCTCCTCAACCAGCCGGTCTATGACTCCACGCTGGGAGGGAACGCAACGATTTACGCCGCACCCACACAGGAAAAATAGCCGTGCCGAGAGCGCGCCTGCGGCGGGTGCACGCTTAGGATAGAGAGACGGCTCCGCGCGGCGCCCCAGCCCCGGGCTGCAAACAAAGAAGATGTCCGCAACCGGCGCCAAACCGATCGGTGCAGTCGATGAAGCCTCCGCCGCGCAGGCCGTGCACCGGATGTTCGACTCCATCGCTCCGCGTTACGATCTGCTCAATCACGTCCTTTCGTTTAACGTGGACCGGCTCTGGTGGCGCCGCGCGGCGCGCCGCTTTCGCGCTGTGCTCGCGCAACCGGATGCGGCCGTTCTCGACGTCTGCTGCGGCACCGGCGACATGACCATGGCTCTTCTTCGCCATCGTCCCCACGGTGCGCGTCCCCTTCTCGCGGCTGATTTCGCGCGCGGCATGCTGACCCGTGGCGCGCGCAAATTTGCAGGCCACGCCGTCACCGTGCTTGAAGCCGACGCTCTGCATCTGCCTCTCCGCGACGCGTCTCTTGATCTGATTGTGACCGCCTTCGGCTTCCGCAATCTGGCCAATTACGAGGCCGGCCTGCGCGAGTTTCATCGCGCGCTCAAGCCGGGTGGCGAGTTAGGCATCCTCGAGTTCAGCGAGCCCGGCGGCCTGCTCGGTCAGGCCTACGCGGTCTATTTCCGGCGCGTGCTTCCGGCCATCGGCCGCATCGTCTGCGGGCCCGTTCCCGGAAGTGGGTTCGGCCCCTACAACTATCTCCCGGAGTCGGTCGGCGACTTCCCTCCGCCGCCGCGGATGCTGGACCTTCTGCGCTCGACCGGGTTTACGAAGTGCGCCTGGCAACCCTACACTTTCGGCATCGCCGGTTTATACACGGCGGCGCGCGCACAGAGGTAAGCTAGAGCCAGATGAATCAGGCTCTCTCCAGCGCTTCGAGTTCCGCACCGGGTTCGATGTCCGGTTCGTCGCCGGGCGCCATCTCACCGCCGCCGGCGCTCGACGCCGCGGATCCCTCGGCAGAGAAGCGGCGCGTCGCGCTTCACTCCATGACGGCCGCTGCGGCCATGGCGCTGCTCAAGCTGGCCGCCGGGCTGCTCTCGGGCTCGCTCGGCGTCCTCTCCGATGCCGCCCACTCCGGCCTCGATCTGGTAGGCTCCGCATTCACCTTTTTCTCCGTCCGCGTGAGCGGCAAACCCGCCGACGAAACCCACTCCTACGGCCACGGCAAGATCGAAAACATCTCCGCCTTCAGCGAAGCCGGGCTCATGGCCGCCTCCTGCATCTGGATCGTCTGGGACGCCATCGACCGCATCTTCTTTCATCCTGTCTCGCTGCGCCACTCCGCCTGGCCCGCGCTCGTTCTTGTGGCTTCCATCGGCATCGACTGGTGGCGCTCGCGCCGCCTGCGCGCCGTCGCCCGCAAGACCGGCTCGCCCGCCCTGGCCACGGACGCCTTCCACTTCGCGTCCGACATTTGGGCCTCGGCGGCCGTGCTCGCAGGCCTCGTCGCCACATGGACGGGCGCGCGCTTCGCTGTTCCCTGGCTGCGCTTTGCGGATCCTGTCGCTGCCCTTGTTGTCTCGGTGCTGATTCTGCGCATGACGCTCCACCTGGGCCGCGAAGCCGTGGATGCGCTCATGGATGAGATTCCCGCCGAGACGCGGCGCCGGCTCATGCGCGAAGTGCAGCGCGTGCCGGGCGTGCTCGCCGTGGAGCAGGCCCGCGTGCGCCGCTCCGGCGCCGATTACTTTGCCGATCTTACCCTTGCTCTTCCTCGCCGCTTCACCTTCGAGCACACCGGCGAGCTGGTCGAGACGGCCACGGCCGCCGTGCATCGCGTTCTCCCCGGCGCCGACGTCGTCATCCGCCCCGTGCCCCGCCAAACGCGTGCGGAAAGCATCTTTGACCGCGTGCGCGCCGTGGCCGCGCGCAACAACGTCTCTGTGCACGAGCTCAGCATCCAGTCGCACCAGGGACACCTGCGCGTCGAGCTCCACATTGAAATCGAAGAGAACATGCGCCTGCGCGAGGCGCACAGCTTCGTCAGCACCCTCGAGGCGGAGATTCTGCGCGAGGTTCCGGAGGTCGACGCCGTGCTCACGCACATCGAAAGCGAGCCGGCCACCATCGAGCAGCCGGAAGAGGCTGCGGGCAGCGATCGGCGCATCGAGCTTTGTTTGCGCGCCGCAGCCGCGCATCTTCCTGAGATTGCCGACGTGCACGCCATCGCCGTAAGCCGCACCGGCGACCACATCTCCGTCACTTGCCACTGCACGCTGCCGGACGACTTGCCCATGCATCGCGTCCACGCCATCATTACTGCGCTCGAAGACCGCTTCAAGCTCGAGTGCCCTGAAGTCTCACGCGTGACTATTCATCCCGAGCCGGTGACGGATAATACGCGATAGGACCCCCGTCATGACCAGCCGCTGGATTCTGAATTTTTTCCGTGTGGCCTCTTTGCTCATGCTGCTGGTGGCCGTGGCGCTCATGTCCGCCATCGTCACCATGCACTTCGCCACGCACGGCGCCGAAGTCCAGGTGCCCGCTCTCAAGGGCATGACCGTGGCCGGAGCCCGCAGCGAGACCGAAGGGCTCGGGCTGAATCTCGACGTAGACAACCGCTATTATTCGGGCGATGTGGCCGCCGGTCACATTCTTACGCAATCGCCCGCCGCGGGCACCGTGGTGCGCCGCGAATGGCGCGTGCGTGTCTCTGAAAGTCTTGGCCCGCAGAAAGTGGATGTGCCCGGCACCGTGGGCATGGAAGAACGTGCGGCCACGCTCGAGCTGCGCCGTGCCGGCCTGGACGTGGGCGCAGCCGCGCATCTGCCCGATGCGGACGCAACCGCGAACATGGTGCTCGCCCAGGATCCGCCGGCGCACGCGCAGGACATCGAGCAGCCCAGCGTAAGCCTGCTCGTGGCCGTGCCGGATACGGAGCCGCCTGACGGCTACGTGATGCCCGATCTAACCGGCCTTCCCATCGTGGCGGCGCAACTCGATCTCTCCAAAGTCGGCATCAGGACTGCACCGCCCAACTACGCGGACCTGCCGGCCCAGCCGGCCGCGAATGCCATTGCGCCGCCCGCACGGCCCGGCTCCGTAATCGCACAGTGGCCCGCGGCCGGCGCGCGCGTCGATCAGACCACTGAGGTAAAGCTCACGGTTGCGAAATAATATCGAAAGGAACCATTCGCATGGGGCTCGAGCAAGACATTCAAAAAATCGCCGCGCAGGAACGCGCACTGCGCCTGCCCCGGCTCCATGCGCAAGTCGCCTGGGAGCTGGGCACGCTCATCCGCAAGATGGCGGAGGAGCGCAGCCTGAGTGTCGTGATCGACGTGCGCCGCTTCGGCCAGCCGCTCTTTTACTGCGCGCTCGAAGGCACCTCGCCCGATAATGCGGAATGGGTGCGCCGCAAGAGCAACGTGGTCGCGCGCTATCATCGCAGCTCGTACGGCATGGGCCTGAGCTGGAAGTTGAAGGGTCAAACGCTCGAGGACCGCGGCCACTCGATCGCCGACTTCGCTGCGCACGGCGGCTCCTTTCCTCTGCACGTCGAAGCAGCCGGCGTTGTGGGCTGCGTCACCGTCTCCGGTCTGCCCCAGCGCGCCGATCACGAACTGGTTGTCGAAGCGCTCTGCAACCTGCTCGGCCGCGATTACGAAACTCTCCAACTGGATCCCGAGCAGAGTTGAACGCGCTGAGCGTTCCGCTCCGCTCAAGTCCTCTTTTCGATCAGCGCCACAAAAAATCCATCCGTCTGCGCCGCGCCCGGCAACAGACGCAGCGCGCCTGCGGGCGTCAGCCATGCGCGTAACTTCTCCGCACCGTCGCCGGCGAGAATTCCCTTCTCCGCCAGCAGCTCGATCCGCGCAGCCAGCGAAACCTGCCGTGCTTCGGGCGCCTGGGCGAGCATCGCCGCAACCACCTGCTCATTTTCCTCAGGCTCGAGCGAACAGGTGGAATAAATCGCAAGTCCGCCCGGCCGCATGGCTCCGAGCACTGCGCGAAGAATCGCTCTCTGCCGCTCCGCGTGCCGCGCCAGATCCTCCATTTTCAACCGGTGCCGAATCTCCGGGTTGCGCCCCAGCGTGCCCGTTCCACTGCACGGTACGTCCACCAGCGCCAGATCGAATTTCTTCTCTTCCTCGAAAACCGCCGCATCGGCGTGCACAAATTCCACGCGTTCCGCATATGCGGCCAACCGTTCGCGCATCAGGGCAAGCCGTTTCGCGCTGGCCTCGCACGCAACGATGCGCGCCTGTGGCAAGCGCTCCAGCAAAATCCGCGTCTTGCCGCCCGGCGCCGCGCACGCGTCGAGAATATTTCCTGGGCCTCGGTTGAGATTCGCGGCAGCCAGTTCTGCAATCAGCTGCGATCCCTCATCCTGCAGGCGAACGCGCCCCTCGCGCCACGCCGCGCTCGCCGTCACATCGCCGGTCTTCACTTGTCGCGCACACGCGAGCAGGGTTCCCGGCACAAGTTCAATTCCACTGCGGGCCAGTGCCTCCGCGACCTCCGCGCTCTCCACGCGCACTACCGGCTCCGGCTGCGCCTGCCCGTGCCGGCAAATGGCGCGCGCCGCGTCCTCGCCGTAACTCGCAATCCATCGCTCCACCATCCACGCGGGATATGCCTCGAAAGCCGATTCCAATCTCTCTGCGCCGGCCTCAGCCCCACTCTCATTTCTTTGGCGCGCGAGCTTGCGCAAAACCGCATTCACCATGCCCGAAGCGAACCGATGACCCGCCTGCTTCACCAGCTCCACGCTCTCGTCGATGGCGGCATGCGCGGGAACGCGATCGAGATGAAGCAATTGATAGGCGCCCAGGCGCAGGGCGATCTCCACCTCGGGCTCGAGCTTCGCCTTGGGCCTGTCAAGATGTGCCCGGATTTGCTGGTCGAGCCACAACTGCCAGCGCAACACCCCGAGCACCAGCGCCGTCGCCAGGTTGCGGTCGGCCGGTACGAGCGCGCTTACTTGCCTGCCCCGCAGCAGATCGTCCGCGTGCGCAGAGCCGCGCTGCATGCGCAACAAAATTTGAAATGCTGCGCCGCGCGCAGGCGAAGACCCAGGCACAGCCGTCACCCGAAGCGCGCTTCCACGCTCAGCGGATTCCCGCGCAGAAACTCCGCCGCCGTCATGCGCCGCTTGCCTTCGAGCTGCACCTCCAGGAACTCGAGCCAGGTGTTCTCCGCGCACGCCGCAAAAATCCGCCCGCTCAGGACCCAGATGCGCCCTGGCTCTTCGGTGCTCCGCCCCGAGGCCATCCGGTTCGCAGCTTCCAGCTCCGTCGCCGGCGCCATGCGATGCACGATCAGCTTCTTTCCCTCGAGCGCAGTGAATGCGCCCGGCCATCGCTGAAAGCCGCGCCAGCGGTTATGGAGTTCATGGGCAGCGCGCGCCGCGAAATCCATGCGCCCGTCCTCGCGGTTGAGCAGAGGAGCAAACGTAGCGTGCTCGCTGTTCTGCGGTCGCGGCGTGATCGTGCCCGCCGCCAGCCCGGCGAGCGTCTCCGCGACTAGCGGAGCGCCGGCCTCCGCCAGGTCTTCGAAGAGCTCGATGGCCGTCTCGTCCGGCGCGATCTCGCGTGTCCGCTGCAAAAGAATCGGCCCCGTGTCCAAGCCCTCTTCGAGCAGCATCGTGGTGTTGCCCGTGTACGCATCGCCCATGGCGATGGCCCATTGAATCGGCGCCGCGCCGCGATATTTCGGCAGCAGCGACGCGTGCAGATTGACGCAGCCCAACCGCGGCAGCGCGAGCATCCACGGCGGGATGATGCGGCCATACGCAACCACTACGATCACGTCGGGCGCAATCGCCTCGAGCTGCGCCCGAAACTCCGCGTTGCTGCGGATTTTTTCCGGCTGGGTTACTTCAAGTCCGCGAGCGAGCGCGGTCTGTTTCACCGGCGGCGCCGTCATCGTTCCCTCGCGCCCCACCGGCCTGTCCGGCTGCGAGACCACCAGCGCCACATCATGACCCGCGGCCGGCAGGGCTTCAAGCGTGGGCACGGCGAACTGCGGCGTGCCGCAGAATACCAGCCGCAACCGCTCCGCTGCCGCCGTCATCGCCGCGCTACCACTTGCCTTCGCTTTGCATTTTGCGAATCTTGCGCAGGTTCAGGTTGCGCTTGAGCGGGCTCATGCGGAAGATGAACAGGATGCCGTCGAGATGATCGATCTCATGCTGCATGGCGCGCGAGAGCAGCTCTTCCCCGTCCATCTCGAACCACTTGCCGTACTCGTCCTGCGCGCGGATGCGCACCTTGGCCGCGCGCACCACCTTCTCCCGGATCTCAGGAAAGCTGAGGCAGCCTTCTTCCTCGTACAGCCTGCCTTCGCTCGAGATCACCTCCGGGTTGATGAGCACCAGTTTATCTTTCGCGTCCTTGCCCAGGCTCAGGTCGATCACTGTCAGCCGCTTCGAGACGCCCACCTGCGGCGCGGCCAGCCCGATGCCCTGCGCCGCATAGGTCGTCTCGAACATGTCGGCCACAAGCTGGCGCAGCTCATCGTTGAACTCGGTCACCGGCTCACCAGGCTGCGAGAGCACCGGCTCCGGATATTTGACGATTTTCAGAATCATTGCCGCTGGCTAAAAGCTCCGTATCTGTTCGATGTAGCTTGAGAAGTTCCGCTTCAGCTCCAGCAGCGAGTCGCCGCCGAATTTCTGCGCCGCCAGACCTGCCAGCGTCAGCGCCACCATGGCCTCGGCGCCCACGCCCGCTGCAGGCACCACGCAGATGTCGCTGCGCTCGTAGCTGGCGCTGGTCGGCTCGCGTGTATCGAAGCGCACTGACTCGAGCGGCCGGCGCAGCGTGGAGATGGGCTTCAAATAGCCGCGCACCACCACGTCTTCGCCGTTCGAAACGCCACCCTCAATGCCGCCGGCGTTGTTGTGTGGGCGCGTAAACCGCGTGGGCTTGCCGTTATCTTCCGTCGCGTAATGAATCGGATCATGCACCTCGGAGCCGAACGACTCGGCCGCCGTCACGCCGCGCCCGATCTCAACCGCCTTCACCGCCTGCAGGCTCATCACTGTCCACGCCAGCAATCCGTCCAGCCGCTCATCCCAGTTCGCGTAGGTGCCCAGCCCGGCGGGCACATTGTGCGCCACCACTTCGAAAACCCCGTTCACCGTGTCGCCGGTGCGCGCCGCCTCCTCCACTTCCTCTTTCATGCGCACCTCGGTGGCAGTGTCCACGCATCCCAACACCACCTCGTCTTTGGCGGCCGTCGCCGCAATTTCATCCCAGTGCGCCGCGCGCTCCAGCTCCACGCGCCCCACGCGGATCACGTGACTCAGCACGTCGATGCCCAGCTCACGCAAGAGCAGTTTGGCGAACGCGCCTGCCGCCACACGCGCCGCGCTCTCCCGCGCAGAAGCCCGCTCCAGCACGTAACGCGCGTCAGGAAAGTTGTACTTGAGCGCGCCCGCCAAGTCGGCATGGCCGGGACGCGGCGAGGCAACCACCTGGTGCTTGGCCGGATCACCCGCCTCCACCGGGAGCTTTTCTTCCCAGTTCTTCCAATCGCGGTTCACAATCTCGATCGCCACCGGCGAGCCAATGGTCCTGCCGTGGCGAACGCCGCTGAGCACGTGCGCTTTGTCTGTCTCGATCTTCATCCGCCCGCCGCGCCCGTAGCCCTGCTGCCGCCGCCACAGCTCGCGGTTCACGAATTCCAGATCGACGGGCACCCCGGCGGGCAGCCCCGAAATGAGCGCAATCAGCGCTTCGCCGTGCGACTCCCCCGCGGTGGAAAAACGGATCATGACTTTCTTGATTGTAATGGGGAAGGCCCACAGGCAGCATGGAGGTGAAAGGCAAAGGAGCCGGAGGG
>JASHTS010000281.1 GCA_030040425.1 Acidobacteriaceae bacterium
GGTTGCATCCAGGATCGGGGTCAAGTGCAAGCGCCGGTTTCAACGAGGAACCGGCGCCGCGAGGACTTGCGCAAGAGGCGAGATCCGAACGAGCAACACTGAACGAGCAACGCCTTACTGCACGAAGGTGACGATGCTCTGGGCGGGCAGCGCGAAGGTGAACTGCCCGCTGGATACGGGAACGGCGGATTGCGGCACCAAACCCGAAGTGGCCGAGGTGCTTTCGTACGGCGTCAGCGAGGTTACACTCGCGTCCGGGTTGCCGTTGTCATTCAGCGTGAAGGCGATGTTCTGCGCGCTTGTGGTGGTGTTGATGGCCACAATCACATAGTGGTCGGCGTAGTTATTGCTCCCGGTGTAGTTGTAGGCCGAGAGAAACACGCCGGTGACAGGGGTTGCCGTAGCCGACACGCGCACGAACCCCGGCTGGATGAACTTGGAGTACTGGCCCATCACGTAGCCGGTAACAGTGGGATTGCCGCTGTTGTCAACCAGGCCGCAGGTGCCGGCCTCGGTTGCGCAATTGCCGGTGGACTCACCGAAAGCCCCCCACCAGACATAGGCGTTGTATTGGCCGGTGACCATGGCGTTATGGATCGATTCCGCATAGGTGGTCAGGGCTTGAGACCAGGACGGCGCCGCCGTGCTCAAGGGGCCGAACTCCGTCATCCAGAGCTCCTTCGGCGAGTCGCCCGCAGGAATGGAGTAGGGCGTAATGGAGCCGCCAAACAGGATTTGATAGATGTGGCCGCCGACGATGCTGACCAGGCCCTCCGCATTCGGGTCGCTGAGAGTGGTTGAGGCATCGACGGGGTTGAAGTCATCCGACTCCGGCATGATGAGCTTGGTGGAGTACGCGTCCGAGGTGACGGTGGAGGCGTCGCCCGCGACCCAGGCGTCCATCTGTGCGGGCGTCCAGACGCAGGATTCGTAGTCGACATTCTCTTCCGGTTCGTTCTGCATGGAGATCGCGTAGAGGTGGAAGGTGTCTGTGGTATTGAAGAAGGTGACGAAATCCTCCAGGTAGTTGGCGTAGTCGGCATAGTGGTTGGGATCAAGATAGCCGCCGCAGTAGCTTTCACCGGTGGGCGCGGTGGGACTGCAGGAACCGCTGTAGAACGCCTCGTTAAAGGCCGTTCCATCAACCGTAGTGCTGGTGCCGTTCAGCTTCCAGGCGGCCGGAGGGGTCCACGGCGTTGCGAAGACAATGGCATTGGGGTTGGCATTGACGGCTTCCTGGCCGTTGGCAGCCTCAAGGTCCCATTCGCCGGTTTCGTAGGGATCTCCGCTGCTGCCGCCGCCCGATGCCGAGCCTTCGGGATCGATGCGCACGCGGAGGATGCTGAGGCCCAGGCCGCTGGATGGGCTGAAGAGGCCGGTAGCCACGGATTGAGGCATCTGTCCGAGCCAGGCAGTCGAGCCGCCAAAGCCGCGGATGGTCTGGTAGGTGGTTCCGAAATCGACGGTCGCCGCGCTCGGAGGTCCGCTGGTGGTGAAGCTCCACGAGTAGTTGGAGGTCAGCGCGGCGCCGGCGGCGCTCATGGCGCCCGTGGTAATGGTTGCGGTGTACTCCGTGCTGTAGGCGAGGGCCGCACCGGGCGTGAAGGTAGCCGTCTCCGAGCCGCTGGTATAGGCGACGATTCCCGTAACCGGAGTGCCGCCGGTGGTTGTAGCCAGCGTGAAGGTGGACGTGGTGAGCGTGGACGCATTCATGGCCTGGTTGAAGGCCGCCATGAGAGCGCTGCTCGCGTTCACGTTGGTGGCGCCGCTTGCGGGAACGGTCGAGGTGACGGAGAGCGCCGGGGGCGTTGTGGTGGTGAAGCTCCACGTGACGAGCGCCAGCGGAATGCCCTGGGAACTCATTGCGCCGGAGGTGATGGTCGCCGTATAGGTCGTGTCATAGGCGAGATTCTGCGCTGGAGTGAAGGTGGCGACCGAACTCGCGGAGTTGTAGGCGACGCTGCCGGTGACCGCAGTTCCACCTTGCGTTGTCAGCGTAAAGGTCGACGCATTGATGGTCGACGAATTCATGACCTGGCTGAAGGTGGCCGTGACCGTGGTGTTGACGGCGACCACGGTGCTTCCACTCGGCGGCGAGATCGCCGTGACCGTGGGCGGCGCAGCGATGGTGGTGAACGTCCAGGTGGACGCTTGAGCCAGCGGAATTTCGTCCGAGCTCTTGATTCCCGTGGTCAGCGTGGCCGTATACGTGGTGTTGTAGGCCAGCGGAGAGCTCGGCGTGAGCGTGGCGATGCTGCCGCTCGAAGTGTAGGCGACACTGGCGGGTACCGCGGCTCCGCCCAGCGGCGCGAGCGTAAACGTCAAGCCCGTGACGGTGGACGCATCGAGCGCTTCGCTGAAGGTGGCCGTAACCGCGCTTGTGACCGCAACGCCGGTGGCGTTGTTGGCCGGTGTCATCGCGGAGACCGTCGGCGCCGGCGGGCCGCCGGTGGTGAAGGACCAGCTATTGCTCGAGGCCAGGGCCGTTCCGTCTGAAGCCACAACCCCGGTTGTAACTGTAGCCGTGTAGGCGGTGTTATAGGCGAGGGTCGCGCCTGGCGTGAACGTTGCGGTGTCAGTGGCCGAATTGTAGGTGACGCCTCCGGATACGGCAGTTCCTCCCGACGAGAGCGTGAAGGTGGAGGTTGTGAGGCTCGAGGCGTTCATGGCCTCGCTGAAGGTCGCCGTCACCGTGGTGCCGGCGGAGACGCCGGTGGCGCCATTGCCCGGCGTAAATGCGGTGACGGTCGGCGCCGGCCCCGCCGCGGTGGTGAAGGACCATGCGTAACTGGAAGCCAGCCCCACCCCCGCGGAATCTTGAGCCCCGGTAGTGATGGTGGCCGTGTAGATCGTGTTACTGGCAAGGGAACTGCCCGGCGTGAAGGTCGCGGTGTTAGTGGTGGAGCTGTAGCTGACGGCTCCGGTTACGGCGGTGCCTCCCTGCGCAGCGAGCGTGAAGGTGGAGGTGGAGATCGTCGATGCGTTCATTGCGGTGCTGAACGTGGCGGTTACAGTTGCGGTCACCGCGGTACCCGTGGCGCCGCTCGTGGGCGCAACCGAAACCACCGTCGGCGCGGAAGGCGGAGGGGTGCTCGATCCACCTCCGCCTCCACAGCCCGCAAGAACCAGAGATGCACTCACCAGCCACCAGCCAGAATGAAACCGCATATGGAACCTCACCTTTTTTGGAGATTGAGATGGCGGATTCGCCTTTTCCAATTCACAACCGGGCCGAACGGGACAACCGGATCGCGCGCGCTTCTTCATTGCCGCTCATGACTCGAATCTCCGGCAGATTGCATTTGAAAAGTTGCGGACACGCCCCCGGGTTCGCAGGCCGTCTCTTTAGGGACAACCCATGCTAAATCAATTTAGTTGGCCGTGCAACGCAAATTGCCGTCAATTTGAATCTCCCGTAACTGCGAAAGGTAAACCGTCTGCAAACCTCAAGGCGGCGCATCGCCATGGCTATCCTGAGGCTCCAACTCATTAATCCGGAATCACAAAGAGAGTGATCGACTGCGCCGGAAAGGTGTAGCCGGCGATGGTGCTGGTTGTGCCGCTGCCGGAGGGCGGCGTTACGCCGATGGCCGGCTCCGAGACGATCTCGTCGAGGTCCGCGTTGCTGTACTGGTAGACCTGCGCCGCCGTACTGCCGCCCGGCGCAAAGTTCTCCAGGCTGATGGTCGAGGACAGCGAGCCGTAGGTTTTGTTGATCACCATGATGGTGATGGCGCCGTCGGTGCTGCGCTGCGCTCCATACACCGCGAGCTGATTCTCAGCGTCCGCGCCGGACGTTGTGCTGGTTGCGTAGAGATACGTGTCGCCAAAGGTCGAGTCGTTGCCGTCGTAGTTTCGGTACATGGCGAAGGCGTAGTTGCCCGGCCCCTGCTGGTTGTAATTGGTCGCGGGCCAGAAGGCGCCGAGGCCAAGGCCCTGGCGGCCGAAGATGCCGAGGATGTCCGCCTGCACCACCGCGCCGTTGATGGACTCAAGGCCGCCGAAGTTGTACTCGTCGATTGATGTCTTGGTGCCCGGGTACCCATCCGCGACCCACTGCTGCATCATGGGAATCAGCTCCGGAGCCTGCAGCGGGAGCGAGCAACTGGGTGTGTAATTCGGGTCGGTGGAGTAGTTCGGCTGCGGATAGTTGGGATCGGTGTAGGTCGGATCCCAGAAGGCGCGCGTGCCGTTCATGCGCGCCTCCTGTTCCTGGGTGTCGCCGGCGGTGGTAAAGCCGACGGAGTTGCCGCTGCCCGCGGGATAATCGGGCGCAAAGTAGCCGTGAATGTCCACGTAATCGAGCAGGCGGACGCCGTACTGCTGGGAGTAGCTATTGAACTGCTGCAGGTAGTACTCGATCATGGCCACGCCGCCGTGCGCCTCGCGATCCGTCGGATCGCTCCAGGGCTGGTAGCAGGGACCATGGCTCCAGCCGTTCTCGATGTCCTGCTTGGAGTAAAAGTAGTTCCACCAGTAGTCGATGACAGGACCGCTGACGAGCGCGGTCGGATCGGCGGTCTTGATGGCCAGAGCCGTACTGATGCCGCCAAAGGTTACTTCGTCGTAAGTGGAAGGGTCGGGGTGGACGTCGCGGTGTACGGCATCCCACCAGGCCGGCTCATTGTCCAGATCCCAGACGGCCACTCCCTGGCCGCTGGCGCCATTGCCATAGTTGCCGTTGGTTACGATGGAGTTGACCCAGCCGCCGGCCCAGGTGGAATTCGCCCATGCGGCGTTGACGCTGGCGGCAGCCGGCATGGTTGCGGCTGAGCTTGCCGGAGGAGGCTCCTCGATGGCGGTTGTCTGCCAGGTGGTCGAGCTGCCGGAGAAGGAACATCCGCCGACGCCGGAGTCATAAGTGGCGCTCGAAGTGGTGCAGCCGCTGACGCCGACCGAGTAGTATCCGTCTCCGCAGCTGCCGTTGTAACTCACCTGGCCGGAGTACGCAGATTTGGTGAAGCTGCAGGCGCCGGAGGTGCCGTTAGTCACGTAGCCCAGGACCGGCACCGTACCCAGCGCTGCAGTGCCTGCCGCATCGGCGGCCGGGAAAAACGCGGTGAAGTTTTCGCCGGTGGTGGAGTTGGGGAACATGCCGAATGCGCCGTCGCCATTCTCGAAGTAGTAATCGGCGGCGGAGTTGCTCCATCCGTTCTGGTAGTTGTAGCGCGAGGTGTCATCGCCGCCCCAGCGCAGAATGCCGGGATTGGCGATCTTCTCCGAAGCCGAGTCCAAAACGTACGCGTTCATTCCGTATACGTAGGGGCTGATGGTGTGGGGATTTTCGCCTGGAGTATTGGGCGTGTCGACATCCACGGCCAGTGCAGGGCCGGTTGCCGCGGCGGGCGGGCTCAGCGTGACCGTTGCGTTGCCGCTGACGGACGTATTTTGTACGCTGGTGGCGGTCACAGTGACGGTGGGCGGAGCGGGATAAGGCGTGTTGTAAAGGCCGGACGAGCCGATGTCGCCGGGGCTGAGCGAGCTGCCCGCAGGAGCGGCCACCGACCACGTCACGGCTGAGCTGTACGAGCCCGTGCCGTTCACGGTGGCGGT
This sequence comes from Acidobacteriaceae bacterium, assembly GCA_030040425.1. GTDB lineage: Bacteria > Acidobacteriota > Terriglobia > Terriglobales > Acidobacteriaceae > Telmatobacter. The sequence goes on from JASHTS010000281.1 coordinate 5,554, forward strand.
GAACTGCTGTTTCGTCCCAATGGTCGCCGCATTGGGCGTGACGGTGATCGATGTGATGGTGACCTCGTTGTAAGTGGCCGTCACGGTGGTGCCGGCGTTCATGGTCACGGTGCAACTCGTGGGCGTGCCGCTGACCGGCGTGCACCCGCTCCAGGAGACGAAGGAATACGAGCCGGAGGTTGCGGGCGCGCTCAGGGTAAGCAGAGTTCCCGCGTTGTACGTCAGCGTAAAAGGCGTCGATCCGGAGCTGTGCCCATTGACGTCGGCCGCCGATGCGCTGATGGAGACGCCGCTTGAGGGCGCAAGGGAATCCACCGTGAGCGTGTAGGTCGCGGGCGCGGTCACGGTCACGGAGCCCGCGCCCGTGGCGCCGAGATAGATGGGCAAGCTCGCGGAGTCCGGAGTATAGGTGGCCGTGAGAGTGTCGTTTCCCGCGGCCAGCGAGTTAGCCGGGATGTCGATCTGGGTGCTTCCGTTGGCCAGCGCAATTGCAGAGGAGGTATAACTGCCGCTCGATAGCGTCACCGATCCGGTCGGAGTCGGATTGCCGGCGCCTCCGCTCACGGCGACGGAAACCATCAGGCTCTGCGTGGTGGTGATGCTCGGCGAGGCCGGCGTGACGGTGACGGTTGGCGTGATCTTCGTGACCTGGACCGCTCCTGAACCGACGCCTGCGCTGTAAATGGAAGAGGAAGCGGCGTCAGGGGTGTAGCTCGCGGTGAGCGCGTTGCTCCCCGCTGGCAGCGTGCCGGCGGGAATGGTGATGGAAGCGCTGCCGGAGGCGAGAGCAGCTGCGGCCGAGGTGTAAGAGCCGCTGGTGAGCATGACAGACCCGGTGGCGACGGGCGCGCCCGCGCCGCCACTCACGGCCACCGTGACCACGAGACTTTGAACCGGGGAGATGGTCTGCGTTGCCGGCGTTACAGAGAGGGTTGGAACCACCTTGTCCACGGCTATGGCCACGCTTCCCGATGCGCCGTTATAGTTCGCAGAACTGTCTGCATCGGGCGTGTAGGCCGCGGACAACGTGTCCGTGCCGGCTGCGAGCGTGCCTGAGGAAATGGAGATAGAGGCGCTGCCGCTGGTGAGAGTAGCCGCGGAGGAGGTATAGCTTCCGCTCGAAAGAACAACGGAGCCGGTGGGCGTGCCATTGCTTCCGCTCACGGTGACGGTGACGGAGAGCGATTGGATGGTGGTGATGCTCTGCGGGGATGGAGTCACGGTGACGGTGGGCGTCTGCTTCTGTGGAGGCGGAGTGCTGTTGCCGCCACCTCCACCTCCGCATCCCAGGATCCAAAACGCGGTGAGAAGGATCAGTCCGAATGCCGATTTCCATGCCACTCTACTCATCGCCCAACCTCATTTTCTCTGCCGGCATCGGGATTGATTTTTTCTGGCTCGCAAAAAGCTGTGTCCTCGCCTTTCTCGGTGCGCCCTCGCCTCGCGCTCGGCCGGGAGGCAGTTGTCTGTTTTCGCGCGCCGACGAATCGGCAAGCGCCCGGGTAAGCATTCCTGGCTTGCAGGCAGGCCGGTTCCCCGCGGCGCAAGCGCCTGGCTGACGGCGTACCGGAATCGACGGGGAGCAAAGTATGCATGGGGGAAGACGCCAAGGCCTCTCCCTGAAGGAGAGGCCTTGGCAGGTGCGGTTTCGGACCGGGTTAGTTATTTGACTACCACGTTTACGGTCGTCGACACGGTGGTGCCGCCGCCCGAGGCATTGATGGCCACTGTTCCGCTCTTGCTGGAGGCGCCGCCGCAGCCGCTGAGCTGACCGATCGCAATCACGCCCGCGATCAGCACCAGCGCCAGGAACAGGCCGCGCCGCTTCTTCCAGCCGAGGAAGCAGAAGGCAATTGCCGCCAGGGTTGCTCCGCCAGGCAGGAACGGGTTGGTTCCCTTCTGGAGAGATGCTGTGCCGCTGCCCTTGGCCATGGACACCGTCACGCTGATCGGCGCGTCGTTGCCGGTAGGCGTGATCGGCGACGCCGGAGTGAAGGAGCAGGTCACGGAAATTCCCGTGCTGGGTGTGCAGGACAAGGAGATCGCCTGGTCGAACCCGCCCGCCGGCGTGAGGGTCAGCGTGGTGGTTCCGGGCGTGCTGGAGGTGATGGTGATCGGCGACGACGTTGTACCGCCGCTCGCGCTTGCGGTGAAGGCCGGCGCGGTCGAGGTCACCGTGTAGGTTGCGGTTGCAACTGCACTCGTGGCATAGCCCGCCTCTACGGCAATTGCGTTCACGGTGATCGTGCCGGTCGTCGTCAGCGCGAAGGCCGCGGTGTATTGGGTGGACGATGTCGACGGCGTGGAGCCATCCGTCGTGTAGTAGATGGTCGCTCCGGTTGCCGCGGTGATGGTCACCAGGTTGTTTCCGGTGCCGCTGGTGCTCAGGGTGTTGCCGCTCACCGGGCTGAACGTGGGCGCGGTGAGCGTGCCCAGCGGAGCGACGGTGAAGAACGCCTGCACCTGCGCGGCCGCCGCGTAATCGGTATTGCCCGCCTGGTTGGCGTCAATCACGATGGTGCCCAGACCGGAGGCGGTCAGAGTGCTGCCGGTTAGCGTAGCGGCGCCCGCCGTGCTCGAGGCATCCACCGTGAAGGAGACCGCGTTGCCGGAAGCGCCGCCGGTGGCCGCCAGAGTCACGTTGCCGCCAAAGGTGATCGAAGCAGGTTTGCTGGCCGAGCTGCCCGATGGCGTGGTGAAGGTGATGGCCTGCGCGGCCTGAACGGCGGTGATGGTTCCCTGCGCCTGGGTGGCCGCCGCGTAGTCGGTATTGCCCTCCTGGTTGGCGTCAATCACGATCGCGCCGAGGCCGGTGACCGTCAGGGTGCTGCCGGTTAGCGTAGCGGCGCCCGCGGTGCTCGAGGCATCCAGCGAGAACGTGACCGGATTGCCCGAATCGCCGCCGGTCGCGCTCAACTGAACGATGGCGCCAAAGGCGGCAGAGGCCGGCGGGGTGAAGGTGATGGTTTGCGAGGCCTGGTCGACGGTGATGGGCACCGATCCCGTGAACGGAGCGTAGGTGGTGCTGCCGCTTGTGCCGCCGAGGACGCTGATGTCGATGGTGAACGCGCCGGCGCTGGTATAGGTCAGCGTGTTGCCATTGAGGCTTGCGCCCGCCGTGTTTCCGGTGGCGTCAATGGTGAAGGTTGGTGCGTTGCCGGAGGTGTTGCCGGTGACGCCCAGCGTGAAGCTGGCGCTCGGGCTATAGGTAACGGGCGAGGTGATGCCGGTGAGCACCACGGGCTGCGCCAATGCGGCCGTGCCCGATACCGAGGCCGTTCCCGTATCGCCGCTGTTGGAGTTGGTCGCAGTAATGGATGTGGATACAGCGCCCGACGCCGAGGCGGTGGGATTGAAGGTGACCGTCACCGGGAAGACGGCGCCGGTTCCGAGCGCCATTGTGGAGCAGTTATTGCCGGCAGTCTCGGCTGCGCTGAACCCGTAGTCGGTGGTGTCCTCAACAAAGCTCAGGTCGCCCTGACCCCCGAAGCAGCCGGCGCCGTTGTCGATCGCCCAGACATTGTTGACCGACTGCGGCGATCCCGGCGAGGCGATCGTAGCGAGTACAACCGACCCGAGCGTAAGGTAGCCGGCGGTGTCGCCCTTAGGAGCATTGTTGTTGTAAGCCACGAAGTAGAAGTTGCCTTTTCCATCCGGGACGATGGTCTTGGGAGCTTCTCCGGAGAGGGCCCAGGGAACTGAGCTCAGCGAGCCCGAACTGTTCGCCAATTCCCACAAGCCGCCGGGGTGCCCGGAGCCGTCGCTCGGGGCGCCAAAGAAGACGTCGCCATTGGCATCGACACTGACGGTGGTGATGGCGGTGCTGTAGGTGCAGCCGGAAAGGCTCTCGCAAATCTCCGGAAGCGTTGTGAGCAGCGTGGGATTGTTGGCGTAGCCGGTGCCGCTGGGATTGGAGGCATCGACGGTTAATTCGTAAACATCCGAGTAGTTGCTTTGCTCGGTCCCCTCGTTGTCAGAGTCGGTGAAGTACACGTCGTCCGAGCTATCCAGGGAAATGCCGCCGGGGATAAGCTGCGGGTTGCCGGTACCGCCAATCGGTTCAGTGTAGATGGCCACGATGTTCCCGGCCGACGCGCCATAGAGACAGGTCGTGTTGCACTCCCAAACGGTATTCGGAGCGTAGGTGCCGTTACTGTTGCTGGCCTGGTTGTTGCTGGTGTAGAACAGATTGCCGCTCGAATCGACAACCATGCCCGCCATGCCGAAGTTGTAATTCCCGGCGCCGAGATTGATCGAGCAGATTCCCGCCGTAACGTCAGCCGCGCCGCCGACGCAGGCGACAGGAGGTGAGCCGGCCGAGTTCAGCGGATTGCTGTTCGTGTCGGCGGTCCAGGGTCCGTAGCTTCCATCGGAATTGGGCGCAACCTTGTAGATGGTGTTGCCGTACTCGCTGGAGATGAAGAGGTTGTCGCTGCTGTCGATGGCCACGCCGCCGCCGCCGTTAAATGTGCCGGCTACGCCGTTGCCGCTCGTGCCGTCAAATAATGTCGGAACCCCATTGACGAGGGTGTACATCGTGATCTGGTTCCCATACGACGTGCCGACCACCAAAACGCCCTTGGAATTGATGGCTGACGTATGGCCGTCTGGAGACGAGCCGCCCCAGGCCCCGCCGGACGGCAGCGCCGACCCGAAGGCACCCTGGCTGATGGTGATGCCCGCGCCGGCGGAAGAAGCCGGCTGCGACGACGACGCGTTCGACGTGCTGTCGGTGACGGTCAGGTTGGCGGCCACAAAGCCGGCTGCCGTTGGCGTATAGGTCAGGGTCACCGGAGTAAAGGAGCCCGCCACCTGGAACATGTTGCTGCATGTGCCGCCGGTGGTGATGACGCCGGTGAATGCCGGATCGCCGGAGGCGAAGGTCAGCGTGGGCGTGCAGGCTTCCGTATTGTCTGCCACCACGGCGCTTAAATTCTCCGCAGTTCCGGCGGTTTCCGCGCCGGGGAACTTCAGCGGGCCGGTGGAAGTGAAATAGAGCGTGTCGCCCTTGCTGCCATTGCCAATCGAATAGAAGTTGCCGTTGTTGTCTGTCGCCAGCAGCTTCACCTGCACCTGGTTGGCGATGCCGTAGAGGCTCGAGCCGGAGGCTGTCTGCGCGCCGGTGTCCGAACCGTCGAGAGCCCCGTTGTCAACCAGGCCGTAGGTTCCGCTGTAAACGATGCTGACGTACAGATGGCCCCACTTGTCGGCGGCCACTGCATCAATGGAGTTGTTATAGGCAGTGATGGGAGCGGTATTGCTGAAGGTCACAACGTTGAGGGGTGTTGCGGCGAAGAGGGTTTTATTAATTGCCTTCGTGACGGCCGGCAGTTCCCACAGGTTGGAGACATAAACCCCCGGTCCCGTGCTGGTGCCGGATGGCGCGCCGGGCCAGACGGCCGCGTCGGTAAAGAAGAGATTGCCATAGGTGTCCAGCGCCAAGCCGCCAATATAATACTGGCCCTCGGTGGGCACGCTGCCGGCCGGCGTGACGTTTTCCGCGAAGAGCAGAGTCGGCGCCGTGGTGCCGTAGAGACAAAGCGAATTGCACGAGTAAATCGAGTAGCCCGGACCCGCGCCGGCGCTTTCGCCCTGGTCGTCCGAAGCGAAGAAAAGGGCGCCCGAGGAACTGAAGGTCATGGCCGACACGCCGAAAGTGCCCAGAGCCGTGGCCGGATTGCTGATCACGCACTCGCCCGCGTCGTCGGGCGCCTTGCCATCGCCCGCACACGCCGTCAGCGAGCTCAGGCTCGCTTCCGGATCGACGGTAATCGTATAGGTGCCGTCGGCGTTCATCGGAACCTTAATGAAGTTGTTGTTGTACTGATCGCCGACATAGAGGTAATTGCTGCTGTCAATGGCGACCGCGCTAACATTCGCGTTCTTATCGGGGCTGATTACGGTTGCGGTGAAGGAAGGCGGTGCCCACTCGACGATGTCATGGTTGTAGGTGTCTCCAGCCACGACCACGCCCAGCGAGTTGACGGCCATGGAGCC
>JASHTS010000282.1 GCA_030040425.1 Acidobacteriaceae bacterium
GGCGCAGAGAATCGTTCAATCGAGCAAGGTCGCCCATGGGTGCGGCCTGGAGCACGTAAGCCCGCTGCGCGGCCTCTGCCATGCGCGTGGCTGCCGCCTCGGCCGGCGCAAAATCGAGCGAGCCGAGGCCGGCGTCGTTCGCCTTTGTCTTCGCCGCCTCGAGATAGTGCGCGATGGCGTGCGCGTAGGCAACGTAGTCGTAGGGCAGGACGTCAGCGTCGGCCATGCGCAGGGCTTCGAGCCCGAAGACACGGGCCATCTCCTGGAGATACTCGAAGTGCGGATCGGCATTCGCCGTGAACCAGGCGAAATCGTCGAAGGTGGAGTGATACACGCCGTAAGGGCCGTCGGATTCGATATCGATCGAGGGCACGCCGGCGTGTTGCAGAAACGGCGTGTAATCGGAACCCGAACCCAGATCGCCCACGCGCACGTGGTCCATATCGAATCCTGCGGAGCCGCCGCCCGGGTGTGTGTACCGGCCGGCGTTGTGAACCCGCCACTGCTCAAAGACGGTGCCGCCTGCGGGACTAGGCACGTCGCGGGTCACATCCCGGATGAACTGCTTGAGCGAAGGCACGGCCGAGGCGGTAAAGTCGCCGCCGGAGACGGCCGAGTCCATGTTGAAATAGGCAACCGCATGCGCCATGGCCTCGGCGTGCCCCTCCACCCATTCGGTTGAGCCGATCAGGCCCTCCTCTTCCGCATCCCAACTGCAAAAAACCAGGGTCCGCTTCGGCCTCCAGCCATCGCGCAGCAGCGCGCCCACGCCGTGCACGGCTTCGAGCATCGCCGCCGTGCCGCTCGAGGGATCCACGGCTCCGTACACCCATGCGTCGCGATGATTGCCGGCCACGACCCAGTCGTCGGGATATTCTGAGCCTTTGATGGTGCCGATCACATCCCAGATGATGCGCCGCTCATAATCTTGCTGCGAAACCAGGTGCACGGTCACGCCGCCCGGTCCCAGGTGATAGCGGAAAGGCAGCGCGCCCTGCCAGCCCTGCGGCACGCCTTCTCCCTTGAGCGCCTGCAAAATGGGCGCAGCGTCGTGATAGCTGAGGGGAATGGAAATGATCTTCGGCTGGTTCGCGTCCGGCGCCACGCGCGCCGAGTCGGGCAGATCCGGCGTAGACGCGACGCCCGGCGTCTCCGGATCGCCCGGATACTTGAAGAGAAATTGCACTGAGCCGCGCTGCACGCCGGTCTCCGGCCGCCAGGGTCCATCCGGCCACGGGTCGCCCCGGTAGTAGCCGTCGTCCTGCGGATCGGAGTAGATGAGCACGCCCGCTGCGCCCCGCTGCTGCGCAATGTAGACCTTCACGCCGCGGAAGTTTCCGCCGTAGCGGCAAAGCACGATCTTGCCGTGCACATCGATGTGCCGCGCCGCCAGCTCATCGAAATCCTCCGGGCGGCCGTAGTTGGCGTAGATCACCTCGCCGGTCACGTCGCCTGACGCGGACGACGAGTTGTAAGGCATCACCACCCGCGGATCGTCCTGGTAGGGGTCGCCCTCCACGTGCTCGCGCGTGGGTCCGCTCATCAGCAGCTTGCCGGTCGCGTCGTAGGCCTGCACGCGCACCACCTTGGGCCAGTCCAGCAGCACGCGATAGGGAACGATCTCGGTGTCGAGCCCCGCGGCGCGAAACTTCTCCGCCACGTAATCGGCGGTTTTGCGGTCTTCGGGAGTAGCGGCCACGTGGGGCGCCGCCGTGAGGGTTTTCAGCTCCTCGCCCGCCAGGCGCGCGTCCGGAACGGCCAGAAACTTCTCCTCGATCTTTGCTTCCGCGTCGAAGTTCGCATAACCGAAGACCGCCTGCGGCGCGGCCGATTGCGCCCGAAGCGCGCCGGGCAAACAAACCAGGAGCGGAAGAGCGGCAACGGCTGATCGCTTGAAATGGGAAACGGGCGGCATCGAGTCTCCGGATAATCTACTGAAGCACCACAAGATGCGCCTGGCGCTCCACGAGCAATAAAGATTCAGCTTACACTAAGAGTAGATTCAAGGAGCGCCGGTTCTGAAAGTTGACGAAGAGTTGGAGGGAGAGCCTCACGGCGCACCCCTGAATTCACTGGGGCGGGTCGCCGGATTCGATGAGGCCATCGCAGCGGGGGACTTTCGAGGCGAGCCGGCGGACCGGCTGCCGCAGGTTATCCGCGCCCTTGAGAACCCCAACTTCCGCCTCTTCTGGAGCGGCAACTTCCTCTCCAACATCGGCACCTGGATGCAGAACGTGGCCCAGGGCTGGTTCGTGCTCCTGCTCACCAACTCCGCCTTCTGGCTGGGGGTCATCGGCTTTGCGGGCTCCATCCCGTATCTCTTCGTTTCCCTTCTCGGCGGCGTGGTCGCAGACCGCGTAGACAAGCGCCGGCTGCTGATGGTCACGCAATCGGCCATGATGGTTCTGGCCTTTCTGCTCGCCGGCGTGGCTTTCTTTCACGCCCGGAGCTACGGCTGGGCCCGGCTCATCCATCTCAACAGCGTGTGGTGGGTGGCGGGCATTGCGTTCTTCAACGGCATCGCCATGTCAATGAACTCGCCCAGCTACCAGGCGCTGGTACCCAAGCTCGTCAAGCGCGATGACCTCACCAACGCCATCGCCCTCAACTCGGCGCAGTTCAACATGTCGCGCATCCTCGGCCCTTCGCTGGGCGGATACGCCATGGCGCTCTTCGGCGTGGCCGGCAATTTCTTCCTGAACGGCGTGAGCTTTCTCGCCGTGCTCTGGGCGCTGGCGCGCATCCGCTACCCTGAGGAGAAGCGCTCGCACCATGAGAGCGTGTGGGCCAGCCTGCGCGGCGGTTTCACCTATCTGCACGGCGAGCGCCAGATGCGCGTTCTCCTCGGCATGACCGCGGTGGTGAGCTTCCTCGGCATTCCCTACATCACTTTCATTCCCTACTTCGCCAAGGTGCAGTTGCATGCCGGGGAAAGCGGCCTGGGCTGGCTCCTGGCCTGTTCCGGCCTGGGCGCGGTGCTGGGCGCCGTCACCGTGGCCGCGCGCGGCGTCATCCGCCACCGCGGCGTGGTGCTCACCTTCGCCGGCATCGGCTTCTTCGCCGCCATCATCGGCTTCAGCAACTCCTACCACTTCGCTTTATCGGAGTGCCTGGCCTTCTGCGAAGGCTACAGCGGCATTCTCATGATCTCCTGTTTCAACGTGAGCATCCAGCAGCTCTCTTCAGACGAGATGCGCGGCCGGGTGATGAGCATTTACACCACCAGCTTTCTCGGTCTGCCGCCGCTGGGCGCCTTGCTGGCAGGTGAGCTCTCGCGCTACATTCCCACCGGCCATGCGCTCTCGCTCATGGCGGCCGCGGCCGTGCTCGCCTTCCTGGGCATCTTCGCCGTTTCCAGCCCGCTGCGCGAGCTGGACTAACTCGCCGGCACCGGCTGCGTGCAGTGCGCGCAACGCCTGGCCGCGAGCGGAATCTCGCTCAGGCACTCGGGACAGGTCTTGGTGGTGGGCGCCGCGGGCGCGCCGGGCTTATTGATTTTGTTGAGCATGTAATGCATCGGCATCACGATGGCAAAGTAGATGGCAGCCGCGACCAGCAGGAAGTTGATGGCCGCATTCAGCAGCTTGCCGATGTGAATGTCGCCGGGCGGAATATAATTCGCCGGCAGCGGATTGGGCGGCGTCACGTGGTGCAGCACCGGGATGTGAATCACCAGCGAAGAAAAATCGGGCGCGCCCACGAGCGCGGAGATGATGGGGGTGATGACGTCGGCGGTCACCGACGCCGTGATGGCCCCGAAGGCGGCGCCGATGATCACCGCCACGGCCAGGTCGACCACGTTGCCGCGCAGAATGAAATCGCGGAATCCTTTGAACATCGCTTCCTCCTGCGCGCAGTCCAATGCCAGCCGGTCCGCGAAGGGCGATTCCGGAGTCGCTGCATCCCGAAGGCGCCGCTCCTGAGTGGCATTTTCCTCGAGAGAATGACCCCTCTCGCAGACATCCAAAAGGCACGGTGACTCTGGAATTGCCCAAGGTGCCGGCCCCTGCGCTTTACCATGCTACACGGCGCGCGTTGCGGTTGAATGGCGGGAGAAGCCGGAGGGCCGCACCGGCTCAGATGAGGGTGAGCAGGGCCACGATCGCGGCCAGGATGATCAGGTCGGCGTAGAGGAGAATCATCACCCCGGCGTGGTAGAGACTCCATCTGCGCTGCAGGCAGCGCGCCGTCTCCACCATGCCCCACACGCCGGCGAGCAGCGCCGCCATCTGCCAGTCCGAGCCGTGAATGCGGTTGATGTCGGGAAATCCGGCGATCAGCAGGCTGGCCGAAAAGGCGCCCAGGGAGAGCACAATGCCGCGCGCCAGCGACTTTCGCCGCAGGCGGAAGATGCCAGCAAGGGGAAGCACGACACTTACCACTGTAGTACGCTGCGGCTAGCCGGCTACCAGTTCCATCTCCCGCAGCGATTCCCGGTACGGCGCGCGCAGCACACCGCGCTCGGTGATGATGGCGGTCACATACTTGGCCGGCGTGACGTCGAAGGCCGGGTTCGAGATGCCCACGCCGTTGGGTGTAAGCTGCTTGCCCGCGTGGTGCGTCACTTCGGCGTGCGGCCGCTCCTCGATGGGGATAGCCTCGCCCGTGGCCGTAGCCAGATCGATCGTCGACCACGGCGCGGCCACGTAGAACGGAATGCCGTGCGCGTGGGCGAGAATGGCCACGTTGTACGTGCCGATCTTGTTGGCCGTATCGCCGTTTGCCGCGATGCGGTCCGCGCCCACCACCACGGCCTGAATCCTGCCTGCGCGCATCAGGCTCGCCGCCATGTTGTCACAGATCACCGTGGTCGGGATGCCGTCGGCCATCAGCTCCCACGCCGTGAGCCGCGCACCCTGCAGAAACGGCCGCGTCTCGTCGGCGTAGACATGAATGCGCTTGCCCCGCTCGACGGCCGCGCGGACGACGCCCAGCGCCGTGCCGTAGCCGCAAGTGGCCAGCGCGCCCGCATTGCAGTGCGTCAGAACCCCGCCTTGCTCCGGCAGCAGCCCCGCGCCATGCGCGCCCATGGTTTTGCACGCGGCAATGTCTTCTTCGTACATGGCATGCGCTTCAGCCAGAATCTTTTCCTGGATCTGGCCGAGCGTTGCGCCGGACCCGAGCAGCTTCGCAAGCAGCGACTTCATGCGGTCGATGGCCCAGAAGAGATTCACCGCCGTGGGCCGCGTCGATGCCAGGCGCGCGCAGATTTTTTCGAATTCGGGCGCAAACTCCTCTGCCGTTCCAGCCTTGGTCTTCTTCGCGCCCAGGGCAATGCCGTACGCGGCGGAGACGCCGATGGCCGGCGCGCCGCGCACCACCATGGTTTTGATCGCCTCGGCCACCTGCTCGTAATCCGCAGCGAGCACATAAGTCTCCTCGAGCGGGAGCTTCGTCTGATCGAGGAAGCGAACGCCGTCGCCGGTCCAGTTGAGCGTAGGAATCATGCTCTTTCAGTGTAAATGGCGAATTCGTCTGCGGGACCAACGAGCAACGCCGCTTCCATTTACACCGTCAACAGCGATGGAACCCTCACCGGCGCAGGGACGGCCGCAGTGGCAACGCGCGGCCTTTTCACGGCGTACGCGGTCCCGAACCGGTAGCCGTCCCCGCCCGCTACTTCACACTTTCGGGACCGATGCCGAACTGCCGCAGCACGTCCCAGTTCTGATTCCAGCCGCGCACCACCCCATGAATCGGCTGCGAACCAAAATGAGAAATCGCCGGACTGCCGGTACCGAAGGTCATGGTGATGTTGGAGAACGGGACCGAGTCATTGCCTTCGCCGCCGCTCACGCATACCTGCAGCGTCGACGAGGGCGGAGTGGTCTCAAAGGTCGCGTTGCTGCCGTTGCCGGTCAGCAGGCTCACGGTGCCGTTCACCTGAAAACCTCCGTAGGTGCTCGGGCTGTACGTGGGGCATCCGGACGGGTTCCATGTCACCATGGCGCCGGTCAGCCGGATGTGGTGGGTATGCGCTTTCTGCCCTCCTTGCGTCGCGTCCGGGTCGCCCATCGAGTTTTTCCCGTACCCCGACATCGTCATATCCGCCGAAAAATCGGCGTTTCCCGACCGCGGGTCGATGCTCAAGGTCCATTGACCGTGCATCTCCCATGGGCCGCCCGAAACGGTGGAGGGCGAATAATCGTTAAGCAGTCCGCTGAACGCGAGCGGAGTGCGATCCTGGGCGCCGGCGCCCGGAATCGCCGCCAGAGCAAGACACGAGAGCAAACCGGCTCCCGCAATCAACCTGATTCCCTTCATGTGAAACCTCCATTCGGACATTTGCGCTTCCTGCCGAAAGCAGGGCAGTGCGGGCAGAAAGTTGCGCCTCCGCGCGCTTCCGAGCCCTGTCTCCGTCTTCAGGAGACTTCGCGCTTGAATGTGCGAGTTCACAGTCAGGCATCGATTGCCGCGAGTCAAACAGCATTGAGCCGAACCGTTACGTGCCGCCTAATGCCGCCTTTTGCCGTGGCCAACCATCCGGGGTACAATCGCCTCACCCCGTTCTCGAAGTTCTTGATCTCCAGGGAGAACGCGATGGCTGACGGCTCCTTCGAAAGCGCAACGGTGAAAAGCCCTGCCGGGGGGCGGCTCGAATCCTGGAAGGAGATCGCGGCCTACCTCAACCGTGACGTGACCACGGTCCAGCGCTGGGAAAAGCGCGAACGCATGCCCGTGCACCGGCACCTGCACGATCAGCGCGGCTCTGTCTACGCCGTACCGGCGGAGTTGGACGCATGGCGCCGGGGTAGAGCCGCGCGAGCCGATGAACCCCCAAAACCCGCAGCCGGATTATCCCGATTCGAAAAGACTGTTCCCGCCATTACGGCCTCGGGATTCCGGCGATGGATCCCGCTGGCGTTCGTTGCTTCGATTGTCCTGATCGTCGCCGCCTACGCGGCCTTCCGCCATCGCCCGGCGAGTCAGCCCACGGCGCCCATCCATTCGCTCGCCGTGCTTCCGCTCCGCAATCTTTCCGGCGATCCTTCCCAGGACTATCTCGCCGACGGATTCACAGAGGCTCTCATCGATCGCCTGGCCGGCATCCATGATCTGCGCGTCGTCTCCCACACCTCGGTGATGCGCTTCAAGAACCCGCAGCTTTCCGTTCCCGAAATTGCGAAAATCCTCGGCGTGGACGCCGTCGTGGAGGGCTCGGTGATCCGCGACGGCACGCACGTTCGCGTCACCGCCCAGCTCATCCGCGCCTCTACCGACGAGCATTTCTGGTCTGAAACCTACGATCGCGAGCTGCGCGATGCGCTCACCCTGGAGAGCGAGCTTGCGCAAGTCATCGCGGAAAAAGTCGAAGTAACCGTCACCGGCCAGGAGCATCAGCGGCTCATCGCGGCCCGGCCGGTCGCGCCCGAGGTCTACGAAAGCTATCTCAAGGGGAGGTTCGCGCTGGAACAGGGTACCGGCAAGGCCGGCATCGAAGAAGGTATCCGTGATTTCAGCGCCGCCACCCAGCAGGACCCCACCTTCGCCCTGGCTTACGTCGGCCTTGCGAAGGCCTACACGGAACTGGGCACCGTCTTCGCCGGCAGTTCTCCGGCGGAGACGCGTCCCCGCGTTATCGCCGCCGCGCAGAGGGCTCTCGCGCTGGACCCGGATCTCGCCGAAGCCCACAACATGCTGGCATTCGTCCTCGAGGAAGAATGGGATTGGGCAGGGGCCGAGGCGGAGTACCAGCGCGCCCTCGAGTTAGCTCCCAATGACGCGAGTGCATACGCAGGGTACGCACTGTGGCTCTCCTGTGAGGGCCGCAACGACGAGGCTGTCCTCTGGATTCAGCGCGCCCGGCAGCTCGATCCCATCGCGGTGACCGGCGAAAATGTGGCCTGGATTCTTTTTCTGGCTCATCGATACGTCGAATCCATTCGTGAAGCTCGAGACGCACTCGCCGCGCAGCCGGATAACGGGCGGACCTTGCTGACGCTCGGGTTTGCGCTCAATGCCAATCGTCAGCCGGGCGAGGCCGTCGCTGTGCTGGAAAGAGCTCTCGCGCTCACCGACGGCAGTCCTGCCGTCGCCGGCGTGCTCGTTCGCGCTTATGCTCTCGCCGGCCGCCGCTCTGACGCACTCCGGCTCCTTGCCGATCTCAAGCGGCGCGGAAAATCCGGCTACATTCCCTCTGCCGCCTTCGTCAACGCCTATCTGGGCCTCGGCGAAGAGGATCAGGCCTTCGGCGCGCTTGAACAGGCGGTTCAGGAAAAGTCGAACATCCTTCAATTCGTAAAGACCCATCCCTACTTTGACCCCATTCGCAGCGATCCCCGCTTCCGCGACCTGGTTCACCGCGTGGGCCTCGGCTAGTCCTCAAGCGACGAATGCGCGGACTGCCGCAGCGTTCGGGCGATCGGGTCTTCCTCCCCAGGACACAAAAAGCGTGCGCTGTCTCATCGCCGTGAAAACATTTTCACATTTCGCTGGACGCGCCCGCGCCCCCCTGCGTAGAGTGATTCCGGTAGCCCGCATTTCCTGATCTGCCCCAATCGAGACCGCGCCCAAGGAGTCCCGCGTGCAACTCACCTCCGTCGACTGGCTCATCATGCTGCTCTACTTCTTCTTTGTGCTGGGCATCGGCTTTGCCCTCAAGCGCTTCATGAAGACGAGCAAGGATTTTTTCCAGGCCGGCCGCGCGCTGCCCGCTTGGATCTGCGGCCTGGCCTTCATCAGCGCCAACCTGGGCGCGCAGGAAGTCATCGGCATGGGCGCCTCCGGCGCCAAGTACGGTCTCGAAACCGCGCACTTCTACGGCATCGGCGCCATCCCCGCCATGATCTTCGTGGGCATCTTCATGATGCCGTTTTATTACGGCTCCAAGGCCCGCTCGGTGCCCGAGTTTCTGCGCCTGCGCTTCGATGAAAAAACCCGCGCGCTCAACGCCTGCAGCTTTGCGGTGATGACCGTCTTCAGCTCCGGCATCTCCATGTACGCCATGGCCCGGCTTATCCAGGCCCTCCACGTCTTCGACGCGCTCTTCAACTCCTTCGGCTGGTCAAAGGACTGGATCTTCACCTTTGCCATCCTGCTCTCGGCCGCCATCGTCCTGCTTTACATTTTTCTCGGCGGACTGACCAGCGCCATTTACAACGAGGTGCTGCAGTTCTTCCTCATCGTCGCCGGCTTTCTGCCCCTGGTGTTTCTGGGCCTCAAGAACATCGGTGGATGGTCGGGCCTCAAAGCCGCGGTGCCTGCGATGTATATGCACGAGTGGCACGGCGTGCTGCATGCGAACACCAATCCCATGGGCGTGGACATCATCGGCCTGGGCATGGGTCTGGGCTTCGTTCTGGGCGCCGGCTACTGGTGCACCGATTTCCTCGTCATCCAGACGGCGATGGCCTCGCACAACATGGAGTCCGCGCGCCGCGTGCCCCTGATTGCCGCCGTGCCCAAGATGGTCTTCCCGTTTCTGGTCATCGTGCCCGGACTGATCGCCATCGCCCTGCCTACGCCGCACACCACGGAGTTCGTCCACACCGAGAACGGCACAATCTATCACCAGATCAATGTCGTCCCGCAGCAGGTGGAAGAAGGCCACGGGCTGATTCCAGCCAAAGTGGATCCGCTCACCGGCAAGGTGATGCTCGACGCCAGCGGCCATCCGCAGCTGGACTACGATCTGGCCACACCCGACATGCTGCTGCACTACTTCCCCACCGGCATTCTGGGCCTGGGGCTGACGGCGCTGCTGGCCAGCTTCATGAGCGGCATGGCCGGCAACGTGACCGCCTTCAACACCGTCTTCACCTACGATCTTTACCAGTCCTACATTCACAAAGGCGCGCCCGACAAGCACTATCTCGCCGTGGGCCGATGGGCCACCGTGGGCGGCATCCTGCTTTCCATCGCGACGGCGTTCGCGGCCATCAACTTCAACAACATCATGGACACACTGCAGCTCGTCTTCAGCTTCGTCAACGCGCCCCTCTTTGCCACCTTCCTGTTGGGCATGTTCTGGAAGCGCACCACCGGCCACGGCGCATTTTCCGGGCTCATCGCCGGCACCGCTGCGGCCATGCTGCATCACGGCCTCACCCTGCCCGTGGAATCGAACCCCGGCATTCACGGCGGCTGGATCACGGTGCTGCATCATTATCCCAGCGACATGGCCCAGAATTTCTATGGCGCCATCTTCGCCTTCAGCGCCAACTTTATTGTGGCCGTGGTGGTGAGCCTGTTCACCAAGCCGCGGCCCGATGAGGAGCTCGTCGGCCTGGTGCGCTCGCTCACCAAGATGCCTTCGCACGCCCATCTGCCCTGGTGGAAGCGGCCCGAAGTCCTGGCCGTGGCCATCCTCGTCGCCGCCGTCGCCATCAATATTTTCTTTGCCTGAGGAGCAACCGATGAGTCTCGATCTCCGCCTTCCCATGGGACTGATGTTCACCCTGACCGGAACCATCCTCACCGCGTTTGGCCTCGCCACGCGCCAGAACGCGGTGCTCTACGCCAAGAGCGACAGCCTCGATGTGAACCTCTGGTGGGGCGCTGTGCTGCTGGTCTTCGGCCTCATCAATCTGGTGCTGGGCCGCCGCGGCCAGATGCGCATGCAGCGCGAAGAAGAGCAGCAGGGACCACCCACCCCGCCGGGGAACAGGGATCAGGGAGCAAAACGGCACTGATCGGCGCATCCATCTTTGCATTTGAGATTGTCTGAACCGTCGCCGCTTTAGACTGAAAGCAGGCGATGAAGCGCAAAACCCTCGAGCATTACGAAATTCTGCGCCGGCTGGGCGCCGGGGGCAGCGGCGTGGTCTATCTGGCCAACGACACGCTGCTCGAGCGGCCCGTGGTGCTCAAGATTCTGCGCACAGGTGAGCTCTCGGCCGAGCAGATGCGCTCCACCATGCTGCGCGAAGCGCGCCTGGCTTCGGCCATCGAGCATCCCAACGTCTGCGCCATTTACGAAGTGGGCGAGAGCGGCGACGAGGCCTTCATCGCCATGCAGTATGTGCCCGGCCAATCGCTCGACCAGCTCATCGCGCGCGGCCCCGCCAACCTGCAGCTCGTGCTTTCCGTCGGCATCCAGATCGCCGACGGATTGCAGGCAGCGCACGCGCTGGGCATCTTTCATCGCGACCTGAAGCCGCAGAACGTGATGCTCACCGAGGGCGGCCTGGTGAAGATTCTCGACTTCGGCCTGGCGCGGCGGCTCGCGCCCGAAGAAAGAGACTTCGATCCCGCCCGGCTGGGCTCGGCGAAGAACGCGCCGCGCACCGCCACGCACACTGCGCGCGGCGGCACCATCCGCTACATGGCGCCGGAGCAGTTCGTCACCGGCCAGTCCAGCGTCCAGTCCGACGCGTGGGCGCTGGGCGTGATTCTCTACGAGCTTGCTGCCGGGCGCCATCCCTTCGTGCGCGCCGATGCCGAGGATTTTCAGGCCATCCGCGCCATCCAGTTCTCCGAGCCATTCGATCTGAGCGCGATCGTCTCCGGCATCTCGCCGGAGCTGAAAAGCGTGATCGCCACCTGTCTCGAAAAAAATCCCGCCATGCGCTACGCATCCGCCGCCGAGGTGCGCGAAGCGCTCAAAACCATCATCCGAACGCAGCAGATTGAAACCGGCATTCTTCCCGGCGGCGCCGCGGCCAACCTGCCCCCGTCGGCCGCCGGGGACGACAAGCGGGCCACCGGATTTCTTTCCATGCTCGCGGAGCGCTTTCGCGAGTCGAGCGCCGGCCATGCCGCGCAGCCTTCGCTGGTGGTGCTGCCGTTCGCCAATCTCGGCTCCGCGGAGGCGGCTCCGCTCTACGGCTTCGCGCTGGCGGACGCCATCGCCGCACGGCTGGCGCGCATTCCCGGTCTCGTAGTGCGCCCTTCGAGCGCGCTCATGTCGCTGCCCGGCGCTCCACAGGCGGCCGCTCTCGACCCTCTCGCCACCGGTCAAAAATTGCTGGCCTCCTACGTGCTCGCCGGCAGTTTTCTGCGCTCGGAGAGCGGCTTCGACCTCAACTGGCAGCTCCTTGACGTGGCCGCGCAGAGCGTGCGCACCGGCGGCTCCATGCAGGTGGGCTCGCTCGACCTGATCGCCGTGCAGACCGAGATTGCCAGCGAAGTCTTCGCTACGCTCCACGGCCTGAGCGCCGTCGAGCGCATTGAAAGCGCTCCGGCCCAGGCCCACCCTGCGCCCAGCGAAGGCTCTCTCCCGGGCCACGTCAGCGAAAGATACCTGCAGGCGCGCGCCCTGCTCAGCGCCTTCCGGGTGCGCAGCGGCTCGCGCGCCGATCTCGATCGAGCCCGCGCACTGTTCGAGAAGGTCACGCTGGCCGACGCGCGCTTCGCTCCCGGATGGAGCGGCCTGGGCGTGGTCGAGTTCCAGTACGTGCGCCACGGATTCGGCGGCCAGACGCACCTCATGCGCGCGCGCCGCGCCTTCGACGAGGCGCTCAAGCTCGACCCCGCGTTGATTGAGGCCAATCTCTACCGCGTTTATATGCTGCTCTGGCGCGGCGAAAAGGATTCCGCCCGCCACGGCATCGCCAACCTGCTGGCCAGCGCGGCCAATGACTGGAATGTGCACCTGGTGGCCGGCGTCACTCTGCGCAGCGACGGCATGTACGACGAAGCGCTGGCGGCCTTCAGCCGCGCCCTCAAGCTCAACCCTGCGAACGCGGCCATCCTCTACAACCATCGCGCCCGCGTCTACCACTACCGCAACCAGATCGAGCTGGCCGGCGACGAGCTCGATAAAGGCCTTGCCCTCGAACCCCACCATCCCCTGCTGCGCACCTCCGCCGCCTACCAGCAGATGCGTACAGGCGAGCTCGCCAAAGCCATCGAAATCCTCGAAGGCGTGATCCGCGACGACGAATCCATGCGCATCGCCGTGCCTACGCTGGCGCTCTGCTATGTGCAGGCTGGCCATCGCGAGCGCGCCGTCGCCCTGCTCAAGGACGACACCCTCACCGCGGCCGAAGCCGACCACGAGATGGCCTATCGCCTGGCCACCTTCTTCGCCGTCGAAGGCGATGCCGGCGAAGCCCTGCACTGGCTGCGCCGCGCCATCTACCTCGGCAACGAAAACTATCCCTGGCTCCAGAAAAATCCGGCCTGGAACAATCTGCGCACCAGCGCCGACTTCGAGCGCATCCTCGAAGACCTGAAGAAGAGCTACCGCAAGAACCAGAGAACGTGGAAGCGGCTGCTCAAGCAGGTGCCGGAGAGCAGCAATTAAAGCAGATTAGGCAAAAGCGCGCGCTTCGCGGCCCACCTTCCCTGTCCTGCTTGAAAACCGGACAATTCCGAACCCGCATGCCTGATCCCCGCATGCCTGCGCCCTTTGGGGGATGCCGCAGCCGCCGCGGGCCATTACCAAGCCGCCATTCCTGCCACGCCGAAGAGCTATTCCTTGTTGTTTCTTGGTTGCGCTACCGTCTTGTGAAAGGTCGCCATCCATGCCGAGCCGTTCCGTGGCACTTTGAACGCACGCTGGAGGAATGTACGCCATGCTCGCCTTCGTTCTCGGGTTTGCCTTTGTTGCCATGATTCTCTCGCCTGCGGCGCTCGCCACCTGCCTGCGCCACTTTGCCCGCATGGAGCCGCACCCGATTCCGGCCGATCGTGCCGAGCACGCCAGAGTGCGCGCCCGCCTGCAACGGATACGCCGCGCCGGCTGACCCGGCAAAGCCGCCTGCCCGGACCCATCCGGAGCACGAACCCCGTTTTTCAATCCCGTCCCTCCTTTCCGCGCACGGCCTCAACGCTCTGTTTACGGGCCTTTGCCGCGCTTTCCTTCCCCCTCCCGTTCCGCTCCCGCTGCATCAAGAGCCGCATTGCGTGGCCATAAGTGATCTTTCATCGCATCTCCCGGTCTGCACGTGGTTGACCGGCGCGTTGGAGGCTCGTATCGTTAAGAGAGATCATGAAAGCGTCGGGAAACTCTGTACGAATCGGGATTGCGGCTGCCGTCATCGTGGGCACCATCGCCTGGCTCGCCTATGCCGGGTACGGCGCCAACAAGAGTTATTACGTCACCATCGCCGAGCTCGGCGGCATGGGTGACAAAGCCTACCACAGCCAGTTGCGCGTGGAGGGCTTCGTGCAGCCGGGCACCATCGTGCCTGACGGCCCTCACGTCACCTTTGTGCTGAACGAATTTGAAAGCCACTCACCCAAGGCGGCCACGGGAAAGCTGCTGAAAGTTGTCTACAACGGCTCCGAGCCGCCGCCGGATACCTTCAAGGACGACGCGCAGGCGCTGGCCGAGGGCACCTACGGGCGCGACGGCGTATTTCATGCCTCGCAACTGCAGGCCAAGTGCGCCAGCAAATACGCGCCTGCCCAGCCCGGATCCCAACCCGGCGCCGCGCCGCAATCGCCCGCAGGCGCCAAAACCGGAACCGCGTCTCGAGCGCCGCAGCCCGTTCCCGCCGCCACGCAAGCCGCCAACTGATCCGCACGCCATTCGATGAACGCCCAACCGCCTGAGGCCGCAGATCGAACCCTCTGCGCCCGGCTCGATCGGGTCTCCCGCCTCTTCGGCGCCTTTGCCGCTTTGCGCCAGGTCTCCGTCGACTTCGCGCGCGGCCGCTGCTACGTGCTGGTGGGCGAAAACGGCGCGGGCAAATCCACGCTGCTGCGCATCCTTGCCGGGCTGCTGCGTCCCAGCGCCGGCGCGGCGCGCGTCTTCGGCGCACTCGATCCGCAAGCCGAGCGCGCGCGCATCGGCTACATGAGCCACGCGCCCATGCTTTACGACGAGCTCACCGCCGAGGAAAATCTCCTTTATTTCGCCAGCCTCTATCCCGGCCGCGCCTGCCTCACGCCGTCTGAAGCGCTGCGCCAGGTGGGACTCGATCCCGATTTGAAACGCATCCTCGGCCAGTACTCGCAGGGCATGCGCCAGCGCGCCTCGCTCGCCCGCGTGCTCTTGCCGGTTCCCGAACTGCTCCTGCTCGACGAGCCCTTCTCGAACATGGACCAGGAAAGCGCGCGCCAGATGGTCGCCATGCTGGCCAATTTTCGCCACAGCGATCGCACCATCGTGCTCACCACGCATCAGCGCGAGCTCGCGGCGCCCATCGCCGATTGGGTGCTCACGCTCCATGCGGGCCGCGTGGCGTCCTTTGAACCCGGAAAGGCGGCGCGATGAAGACCAACGGCGCCCGCCTTCTCGAGTCGCTCGGCATCGCCTTCGAGCTGCGCGAGTACGAGGTCGATCCCAACGATCTGACGGCGATCAGGGTGGCGCAGAAGATCGGGATGCCCGCCGCGCAGGTCTTCAAGACCCTCATCACCACCGACGGCCGCGGCGCGCACGTCTTCGCGGTCATTCCCGGCGACGCCGAGCTCGACTTCAAAAAGCTTGCCCGCGCCGCCGGCCTGCGCCGCGCGGAGATGGTCCCCCTCAAGGACGTGCAGCCGCTCACCGGCTACATGCGCGGCGGCGTGACAGTCTTCGGCGCCAAGAAGCCGTTTCCCGTCTGGGTGGATGCGTCCGCGCTCCTCTTCGATCGCATCAGCGTTTCGGCAGGCACGCGCGGCACGCAGTTGATCCTCGCCCCGGGCGATTATCTGCGCGCCGCGCGCGCGCTCGGCGCGGAGGTGGAATCCGCCGATCTCGCCAAAGACGCGCCGAAGGAGGGCCCGCGCGCATGACCCGCGCCCTCTGGACGCATCTCGCCAACAACTTGCGCATCGAGTGGCGCTCGCGCGAAGCCGTCAACTCCATGCTGTTTTTTGCGCTGCTGGTGGTGGTGCTGTTTTCACTGGCCTTCGATCCGGAGGGAGCCTTCGCGCGCCAGATCGCCGGCGGCGTGCTGTGCGTAGCCACGCTCTTCGCTTCGGTGAGCGCGCTCAATCAGGCCTGGGCGCGCGAGATCCGCCACCAGGTGCTCGACGCGCAGCGCATGGCGCCCGCTCCCGCAGCAGAGATGTTTCTCGCCAAGGCGCTGGCGAATTTCCTCTTCGTCTCCATCGTGCAGTTGCTGCTGGCGCCGGTCTTTCTTGTCTTTTACAACCTGCGCGTGGAAGGCGATGGCTGGCTGTTGCTCCTGGTTCTGCCGCTGGGCACCTGGGCGCTGGTGGCCAACGGCACATTTTTCGCCGCGCTCTCCATCCGCAGCCGCAACCGCGAACTGCTGCTTCCGCTCATTCTCTTCCCCATCTTCATTCCTGCGCTGCTGGCCATGGTGCTGGCCGCCACGTCCATCCTTACCGGCGAGAGCGATCCCGCGCTCTGGATCAAGCTCCTCGTCGGCTACGACATCATCTTCACCACGCTCAGCCTTGTGTTGTTCGATGTGGTTCTGAACGCGGAGTAGATGCAGGGTCGCTCTCCTCGTAAACGTAGCCCTGGGCGATTGCAAGGAAGCTTTCGAGATCGCGCGCCCGCCACGCATCGCTCCGCTTCAGCTCCGTGGCCAGCAGCGCCACGACGGCAGGCGCCGCTTCCATGGCCGCGCGCGCGTCGAGGAAGAGCGCCCGCGTGCGCCGCGCCAGCACATCTTCCACTGTGCGCGCCATCTCATGCCGCGCCGCCCAGATCACCTCGCGCCGGCGGAAGGGCAGCCGCGGATGCAGCAGTGCTTCCGGATCCGGTTCCGCATCGGAGAGCTGGCAGAGCAGCGGAAGATCGGAGCCATACTGGCGCTCCCACTCTGAAGTTGCGCTCGACTCCAGCGCAAACCCGTGCAGCTTCAGATTGACAGTCTGCGACGGAGACTTCGGCAACTGGGCGACCTCCTGGGCGCGGTCGATCGTGTCCTGCCCCATGCGCCGGTACGTGGTCCACTTGCCTCCTGTGACCGTAATCAACCCCGAGGGCGAAACCAAAATCGTGTGGTCGCGGGAGAGTTTCGCGGTCCTCACGCCGGCTTTGCGCACCAGCGGGCGCAGGCCCGACCACACGCTCAGAATCTCCTCCGGCTTCGGCCGGCGATGAAAGTACCGCGTGATGTGCTGCAACAGGAACGCCCGCTCCCGGGCCAGCGCGCGCGGCTCCTCCGGTTTTGCGTCCACCGGTTCATCCGTGGTGCCCACCAGCGTGGCCCCGTGCCAGGGAATCGCAAACAGCACGCGCCCGTCGGCGGTCTTGGGAATCATCAGCGCGGTTTTTCCGGGCAGAAACGCGTGCGGCAGCACAAAGTGCGTTCCCTGGCTCACGGCCAGCAATCCTTTGTGCGCATCGCCGTCGAGCGCGAGAACCTCTTCCGCGTGCACGCCGCTCGCGTTGATCACCGCGCGGGCGCGTATTTCGAGCTCCATATTCTCTTCGCGGTCGAGGGCCTTGACGCCGACGATCTTGCCGCCGCTTTTCAGCAGCCCCACCGCCTCCACGTAATTGATCGCCGTTCCGCCCAAATCCTCGAGCGTGCGCATCAGCGCAATGGCAAAGCGCGCATCGTCGAACTGGCCGTCGTGGTAAAGCACCCCGCCGCGCAGCCCCTCGGCGGCAATTCCGGGGAGCCGCTCAAGCGTGCGTGCGCGCGAAAGAAAATGCGAGTGCCCCAGAGAAAGCTTTCCCGAAAGGTGCTCATACACTTTCAGGCCGAGTCCGTAATAGGGAAGCGCGAAGATGCCGTACGCCGGGACCACGAACTCAAGATCGTGCACCAGGTGCGGCGCATTGCGCAGCATGCGCCCGCGCTCGCGCAGCGCATCCAGCACCAGCGTAAGATTCAGTTGCTCCAGGTAGCGAACGCCGCCGTGCGCCAGCTTGGTGCTGCGGCTCGAGGTCCCCTTGGCGAAGTCATGGCGCTCGATCAGCAGCGTGCGATAGCCGCGCGAGGCCGCATCCACGGCCGCGCCCAGCCCGCTGGCCCCTCCGCCCGCCACCAGCACATCCCAAGGCTCAGTTTCCCGGCCCAGATTTCTCAGGATCTCCGCTCGGACAGCCACGCCTCAACGATAGCAGCAGCCCATCTCCGGCGGGGCGCCGCAACCCTGCGCCTCCGCACGGAACTGGTCTCAGATTCCTGGTCCGGCCTAATAAATTACCTTGAGCCCGAATTGAATGATTCTCGGCTCAAAGGTGGTGGTGATGGTGCCGCCGCTGCCGCCGGTTACCGCGCCCCCGTCCGTGCCGGTCACCGTGCCGCCGCCCGTTCCGCCGGGCAAATAAAGATTGGTGTGGTTGAAGAGGTTGTAGAACTCGGCGCGGAACTCGATCTTGGCGCGCTCAATGGGCGTGTTGAAGCGCTTGTTGAGCGCAAGGTCGGTCTCATAGAAGGCCGGCGTGCGACCGAAGTTCTTGGGCAGGTCGCCGAAGGGGCTCGACAATCCGTCCGCGGCGGTGTTGCTGACGTACGTGGAGGGCAGCGTCAGCGACGCGAGGTTCACGTACTGGATGTATCCGGAAGAGAGCTTGGTCTTCTGAATATACGGGACGCCGGAGGTGAGATTCGGCCGGTAGAGATTCTCGCCGCGCCAGTTCTGGCTCAGCTCCGGCGAAACTGCGTTGGCCGCGGCCGGCGAGTAGGTCAGATTGAAGGGCGTGCCAGCCTGCATGGTGTTCACGCCGCTCACCTGCCATCCGCCCAGCGCCGCATTGGCCACGCCGTTGGCGCTCGAGAGGAACCGCTTTCCCTGGCCGAAGGGCAGATCGTATACCAGCGTGGTCACGTTGGAGACCGGCAGGTTGTAGTCCGATTGCCCGTAATCCGCTTCGATGTCGTCGCCGTTTTGCGGGCACGGCGTGTTGGCGTCCAGCGTGGATGAAGCATTATCGAGCGCATGCTGCCAGCTAAAGGAGTTCAATAGCGTGAGGCCGCCAACCATCCGCTGCTCGTAGCGGGCCTGCAGAGCGTTGTACGAGGAGTGGAACTCGCTCAGCGCGTCAGTGATATCGCCGTTGAGGAAAGTGGGATAGAGCGAAGCATTGTTGAGCAGGTAGCCGCCCCAGTTCGGATACGGCCGCGCGAACCCGTTGGCCGGATTCTTCTGGTTGGCGTTGATGAATCCCTGCAAATGCAGGCCGTGGTTGCCCACATAAGCAATGTCGAGCAGGATGTTCTTGGCCAGCGTCTTCTGCACGCTCAGGAAGTAGCTCTCGGCATAGCCGTCCTTGGTGTTGGGCGGAATGAAATCGATGTTATCCGTGCCCGGACTGAAGACCGTCGCCAGCCCCGCGGGAAAGCCGCTCGACAGCCGGTAATAGCCGGCCGTTGATACCGAGTTCGGATTCGTGACCGCGGTGAACATCGCGAAAGGCGCGTTGATGGCAATGTCGTTGCCCGAGCCCGCGCGCCAGTAGTGCACAAACGCCGTGCCGTAGCCGCCGCGCAGCGCGATGGTGGGCGTCACGGCCAGGGCAAAGCCGGCGCGCGGAGCGTAATCGCCCAGCGGCGGATGCACCAGCTGCCTGCTGTAAAGACCGCCCCCGTTATAAGTGCTTACGCAAGGCGCCGTCCCGCACAGCGGCGGCGTGGGATAGAGGCTGCTCGGCTCCAGCGTAAGCATGGCGCCGGTGGTGGGATCGAAGTTCGAGAGGTAGCCGCCGCGCGCTTCCCACGAGCCGCCGTACTCCCAGCGCAGCCCCAGGTTCAGCGTCAGCTTTGAAGTCGCCTGCCAGTCGTCCTGCGCATAGTAGTCGTCCATGGTCTGCGTGGTGTGCGCAATAAAGTACGTGGCCAGCGAATAGGTGCGGCTGGCGCCGAAGAGAAAGTCGGCCCAGTAGGTGTCGGTCGCGTTGCTGGTATTGGGGCAGGCGGTTCCGGCGCCGGCCGGGCAGGCGCTGTAGCCGTAGCTGAAGGCGAAAGAGCCGTAGAGCGGGTTCGAGTCCTCGATCTCCTGCCACACGTGCTCATACTCGTAGCCGAACTTGAGCGAGTGCTTGCCGCGCACCCAGGAGTAGTTCACTTTGGGATCGATGAGCGAGGGGTTCTGCCACTGCGGGTTGGTGCTCTGCCGGCCGAAGGAGCTGAAGCCGCCGGAGATGGCGATCGAAGGCAGCCCGCCGGAGACATTGGCGATGGTGGGCAGGCCGGGGATGAGGCTGGAAAAGTTGTACGGCGACCCGATCGACTTGGTCCACTTGCCGGCATCGGTGCCGGAGAGGGCGAGCCGCGCGTCGAGATAGCGCGTGGCGCCCATGGCGTGGTTGTAACCCAGCGCCACCTGCTCGTCGTGAATCTTGATCTCGCCGTTGGCCTGCCCATCGATGGGCTCGGGCAGCGTGGGATGGTTGTCGCCCGTCTCCTTGCGGTCGCTCACCTTCAGGAACCACGAGGTGTTGGCATTCTGCTGGAAGTCCAGGCGCAGGTCGCCTTTGTCGGCGTTGTCGGTAAACGGCGCGTTGGTGGGGCAGTCGCTGGCAGCCTCGCCGGCCGAACCGCCTGTGCCCGTGCCCGCCTGCACCGTGCAATTGGCGGGCAGCCCGGACAGCGCATTCTGATAGTCGGCGACGATCGCCTTGGAAGCGGGATCGAGATCGGAGAGCGCCTGCGACGGCCAGCTCGTAAACGGCGTGCCGGCCGGAATGAAGGTGGTCGGGCTCCATGGATCCTTGACGGCCACGGCCAGGTTGCCGCTCAGCTCATTGAGCGTGGGCACGGTGAGCACCACCAGCGGCGTGAGCGTCTGCCGGAACCCCTCGTAATCGAGGAAGTAGAAGAACCGGTTGTGCAGGATCGGGCCGCCGAAGTCCGCGCCGAACTGGTTGCGGTTGAAGCTCGGCTTCTTCACCGGCGCAAAGTAGCCGGTGGCGTTCAGGTCCGTGTTGCGCAGAAACTCGTAAAGCGTGGTGTGGAATTCGTTGGTGCCGCTGCGCGTGGCCACATTGATGGTGGCGCCGGAGGAGCGCCCGTATTCCGCGCTCTCATTGTTGGTCACCACTTCGAATTGCGCGATCGAATCCGGCGGCGGCTGAATGATCTGGTTATCGAATCCCTGGTTGCTCTCGCCATAGGCGTTGTTGTCCATGCCGTCGATCATGTAGTCGTTGAACATGCTGCGCTGGCCGTTCACGCTGTACGAACCCTGCCGCAGCAGCGAAGTCACGCCCGTCTGGTTGGCCTGCGAAGGATCGGGGCGCACCCCGGAGACGTAATCCACCAGGTCGGAGTAGTTGCGGCTCACCAGCGGCAGCGCCTCCGTCTGGTAACCGGTGATGGTCTGGTCGCGCTGGCTCGACTCCGTCTGCAACTCCAGCGCCACGTCGCTCACTTCCACCGTGGTGGCGCTCTTCCCCACCTGCAGCGTCAGGTCAAGGCGCTGCCGCGCGCCCACGGAGACGGTGATATTGTCGGCAACTGCGGTGCTGAATCCTGCGTGCTGGGCCGTGACCTTGTAATTGCCCGTGTGCAGCGACGGCACCTCGTACTCGCCCGCAGCGCCCGAGGTCACGGTCGAGGTCGCGCCCGTGTCCTTGTTCACCACGGTCACGCTCGCGCCTGGAATCACGGCGCCGCTCGAGTCCTGAATCACGCCCACCAGGCTGCCCGTGTCGTACTGCGCCAGGCACCGCTGCCCCGCCAGCATTACCACCAGCGCCAGCGCGGAATAAAGCGATCTACGCAACCTTCCAGGCCGCATTGCCCACTGCATATTGCCTCCTCCACAAATTCCAAGGTTCACAATCGTTGCGCCCCGGCCCCATTTGCGGGAACCGTGTTCCGTTTTTCTGAAGTCTCTCAAGGCCATCGTTTCCGCTGGCCGTTAATTTTCGAAAAACAGATTGTTAAAAGCGCGCTAAAGACAAAAATCCACCCCGAACACGAACTGCTCTGCACCGGACGAACACCCTGTTCGGCCCATCTGCGAACAGCTCGATTCAGAGGTGGACTTCTCTTGACTTTTCCGCAACAAAAACTAACAAACCGAATTTTCGCGTGTCAAGCGAAATCGGCTGCGCGCACCGCGCTCCTGCGGCCGCATCGCACGTGCGCACTCTGCGTCCGCCGAGCGCCGCGTTTTAGGAGAATCGCGTCCTGCGCCACAGCATCGCTCCCACCACAAACAGCGGAATCAAAGTGCCCGCAATCAACACCAGCATCCAAGGAAGGTTGACGTAAATGTGCTGTGCGCGCGTGCCCACGGCCAGCCAGACAAAGATGCCCAAGGCAGCGAGCATGATCAGCCACTCCCACCAGCGGCTCAACTTCGCGTCACCCGCCAGGGGATCTTCGCCGCCGACCACCGCCGCTACGTTTTCCGCGTCCAGTTGGTATCGTCCGCACTCGCGGTGCATCGCCGCATTCCAGTTCTCGAGCTCCGATTGCGGCGGCTCGGCAAGGCTGATCGACACCGCGCCCGCAATCATGATGAGCGAGCCGGCGATGATCAGAATTTTGGCCGAGCCTGTCAATCCGGCGAACTCCGCGAACACCAGCGCGCCCCAGGCCAGGCCCCAGAGCTGGTTGGTGTTCGAGAGCGGGATGCCGCGCCCGATGCCGATGTACTTGGCCGCGTACTGCTGAAAGAGATCGCCGATCACCCAGCAGAATCCACCGAGGAACGGCCAGAACAGCATGGTGCGCGCGCGATGGAGCTCCGCCGCCAGCTTGCCCGCGCCGCCGTAGAAATCCAGGCCCAGAATCAAAATCGTCGCCACTTCGCCGAAGGTGAAGATGGTCACGAAGGAGAGCGGATTCATGCCGCTGATGTACGCCTTGCGATAGGGAATGTACATGGTGCCCAGCAGCACGCCCGCGCCCAGCGCGGCGATGATGCCGGTAGCGGCCTTGCCCGGCGCCCCCGAGGATTGCTGCGCAGTGGCCAGCGCCAGGATTGCCGCGCCGAAGACGATGGCCGCCGCTCCGCCGATCACCTTGGCCCAATCCTTGGCGCTCGAGCCGCGCAACTCCTTGAATAGCAGGCAGCCCCAGAAAAGCCCGACGAGGCTGTTCGTGTTCCAGAGCGGAAACGCGATCGAAAGGCCCACGTTGCGCACCGCGAAAATGGTGAGCGTGTTGGCAACCGCCCACAGCATGCCGCCCAGCAGCGCCCACACGATCAGGTGCGGCTTCTCGCGCACGTCGGAAAACAAAAAGCCCGTGCCCTTGAGCAGCGTGGGCACACTCCAGCGCGCCACGAACGCGCCCATCACCATGCCCATGGAGATGAGGAACGGCGAAAATCCCTCGTTGACCAGCTTGGTGGGCGCCTCTGCGCTGCCCAGCCACACCGCCGCGGCCAGCCCGCAGAAGACCCCGAGCTGGTGCAGCGAAAGCGTAGACCGCGCCGGTGCGGCAGTTGCGTCGGAGCTCATCTCTCTCACTTCAGCGTCAACAGCAGCGTGGTTCCCAGAATGAGCACGATCACCGGCACCCACAGGTGCACGTCGGTGAGAATGCACGCGAGCATCGATTTCTTCGCGGACTGCGTCATCGTTCCACCTCCTCGAGCCGCACCGGCCGGTGCTCGTCCACCGATTTGCGCGCCGCCAGCGCCATGGCCACCGGCACGCGGCTGTCCGCGCCTGTCACCGGCGTGGGTTTGTCCTCGAGCACGGCCTTCGTAAACAGCTCCAGCTCCAGCGCAAAGCTTTCCGGATAGCGCTGCATGAAGAAGTTCAAAGGCAGATCAGTGTAAACGGATTTCTCGCCGCTGACCACCACCTGGTTGGGATAACGGTTTTCCGTGGCGATTTTTCCTTTGCTGCCCAGGATCTCCACGCGCTGATCGTAGCCGAACGTCGCCTTGCGGCTGTTATCGATGGTGCCGATAGCCCCGCCGCAGAAGCGCAGCATCGCCACAGCGGTGTCGAAGTCGTCCGCATCGCGGAATCCCGGATCGACAAACACCCCGCCCGCCGCAAACACCTCTTCCACTTCGTCGCCCATCAGGTAGCGCGCCATGTCGAAGTCGTGAATCATCATGTCGAGAAAGATTCCGCCGGAGGTCCTGATGTAGGCGAGCGGCGGCGGCGCCGGATCGCGGCTGATGATGTGCAGCAGATTCGGCGTGCCCACTTCGCCGGTTGCCACGGCCTGGCGAATGCGCAGGAAATTCGAGTCGAAGCGTCGGTTGAAGCCCACCTGCAGCTTCACCCGGGCCGCCTCCACCGCGGCTAGGGCGCGATCGATCTCGCGCAGGCTCAGCGAAATCGGCTTCTCGCAGAAAATGTGCTTGCCGGCCTTCGCGGCCTCGACGATCAGATCGGCGTGCGTGCCCGTCGAGGTGCAGATGAGCACCGCGTCGATCTTCGGGTCGGCGAAGATCTCCGCGGCCGACGCGGCGATGCGCGGGATGCCGCAGCGCGCGGCGAGTGTCCCGGCGGCGGCGCGGTTGATATCCGTAATCGCGGCAATCTCCGCCTCCGGCAGGCGGAAGACGACGGTCTCCGCGTGCACCGGGCCGATGCGCCCCGCCCCGATCAATCCGAATTGAAGCTTTTTTCCGTTCATTCGATCCTCGTGCTACAACGTTGGACCAGCGGTAACAACCTCGCGCCGCCTTCACGCAAAAGACGATTCAATCGATCGGATATAAGCGCGGTTGCGTTGCGCGCTCTGCTTTGGCGTGCCCATGCCCGGCAACACGTCCTGCTCCACCAGCACGTATCCCTGGTATTCGCGCTTGGCGAGCCAGCGCAGCACCGCAGGAAAATCCACGCAGCCCAAGCCCAGCTCGGGATAGAGCCCGTTGCGCATCGCCGTGAAATAATCCCACTCCTCTTTGCGGCTGCGCCGGGCGACCTTCGGATCGAGATCCTTCAGATGGACATACCAGATGCGTTCCGCGAAGCGATCGAGCGCGGCCGTCAGATCGACATCCTCGCGGCCCGTTCCGTGCGTGTAGTGGCCGGTGTCGAAGACCAACCCCAGCCGTTCCGGTTGGGTTTTCTCGAGCAGCAGCTCAATCTCCTCCGGCGTCTCCACGTAGCCCGCACAGTGGTGATGAAAGACCGTGCGCAGGCCGGTTCCATCAAAAACCGCATGCGCAATTTCGTCCGCTCCGCGCGCAAAGACCGTCCACTCTTCTTTGCGCAGACCATCCATCGGCCGGATCAGCCCGGCGCGCCGGGTGCGCGCGGGGTCGGTGCCGTTGTCGTCGGAGAGCACCAGAAACGGCGCCGGCGCCGAGGCCACTGCGGCGAGCAACCGCGCCGTCTTCACGGCGCGTTCGCGGCCCTCGGCGTGCCCGGCCTTATTCTTGAGCGCCACCGGCACAAAGGCGCCGAGCATGACCACGTCGCCGCGCTTCTTCAGCTCGCTGCGCAGCGCCTCGGGATCGGTGGGCATGTAGCCCCAGTCGCCCAGCTCCGTTCCCGTATAGCCCGTCTCCACCAGCTCGTCAAGCATCTGGCTGAACGGAATCTGCTTGCTTGTGCCCTGATGTTCGAGCGTGCCCCAGGAACAGGGTGCGTTGCCCACCAACAACCGTTTCATTGTTCTCCCCTGCGAATGTTCTGATCCCTGATCCCTGATCCCTGATCCCTGATCCCTGTTCCCTGTTCCCTGTTCCCTGTTCCCTGTTCCCTGTTCGCTGATCCCTGTTCCTAGAACTTGCGGCTCCACTCCTTCGGCCAGCGCTCCACCACCACCTTGGTCTGGGTGAAGAACTCCACCGCGTGGTGCGCCTGCGCATGCAGATCGCCGAAGAAGCTGTCGCCCCATCCGCTGAAAGGGAACGTGGACATGGGCGCGGCCACGCCTACGTTCACACCCACGTTGCCGGCGTTCACCTCATACCGGAAGCGCCGCGCATGCGCGCCGTCGGTGGTGAAGATGCAGGCCATGTTGCCGTAGCTGCGGCCGTTCACCAGCGCAATGGCCTCCTCGATCGTCTGCGCGTGCATCAGGCTCAGCACCGGCCCAAAGATCTCGGTGCGCGCGGCCTCCGCATCCGGCGCCACGTCGTCGAGCACCGTGGGCAAAATAAAATACCCGTCTTCGTATCCTGAAATCTTCGCATTGCGCCCATCCACCAGCACGTGCGCGCCGTCATGCTCGCCCTTGGCAATCAATCCCTCGATGCGCGTCTTGCTCTCGGCAGAGATCACCGGCCCCATCTCCACGCCCGGGGCGGCGCCGTAGCCTACTTTGCGGCCCTTCGCAGCAGCGGCAATCCGCTCTGCGACGCCCGCGCGCGCGCCGCCCACTGTAATGGCCACAGAAGCCGCAAGGCAGCGCTGGCCCGCGCAGCCAAAGGCCGAGTCAGCCAGGATGCGCGTGGTCATCTCCATGTCCGCGTCGGGCATGATCACCACCGGATTTTTGGCTCCGCCCTGGCATTGCGCGCGCTTGCCGCCGGCCGTGGCGCGGCTGTAAACATACTTCGCCGTCGCCGTGGAGCCTACAAAGCTCACCGCGCGGATGCCCGGATGATCGAGGATCGCGTTAACCGCGTCGCGCCCGCCGTGCACAAGCTGGATCACGCCGGCGGGAAAACCCGCCTGCTGCACCAGGGCGTACACCTTCTGCGAGGTGATGGGCACGCGCTCGGATGGCTTGAGCAGAAAACAATTGCCCGCGGCCACGGCATAAGGCAGATACCAGAACGGAATCATGCCGGGGAAATTGAAGGGCACAATCGCCGCCACCACGCCCAGCGGCTGCCGGATCATATGCTCGTCGATGCCGCTGGCAATGTCCTCGCAGTTCGTCCCCTGGATCAAAATGGGCATGGCGCAGGCCGTTTCCACGTTCTCAATGGCGCGCTGCATCTCCGCCTTGCTCTCGCCCAGCGTCTTGCCGCACTCGTTGGTGATGGAGAGCGCCAGTTCATCGCGATGCTGCTCGAGCAGCGCCTTGAGCTTGAACAGCGGCTGCACGCGATCGATCACCGGCACGCGGCGCCAGGAAAGAAACGCGCGCTCGGCGATTTCCACCGCCGCGTTCACGTCTGTCGCAGGCGAAAGCGGAACCTCGGCCAGCACCGCGGCCGACGCGGGGTTGATGACCTTGAGCGTCTGATTTGCGCTCGAAGCGCGCCAGTTCCCGTCCACAAAATTCTGCAGCCGTTCCGTCATACCCTTGCCCTCCGCTAAAGAAAATGCCGTTCGCGCTTGCGCGCCTCTTCATAGCGTGCCCGCGCCTCGCGCACGCTGTCGCTCTGGGAAACTTCGGCAACCGCCACGTCCCACCACGATTCGTAGCTGGGCACGCTCACGGCCGCATCGGTCTCGATCACGATCACACTGGTGCGCTCGGCCGCCTTGGCTGCTTCCAGCGCGTCTTTCAGCTGCGCGATCGTTTCCACTTTCACCGCGTGCGCGCCCAGGCTGCGCGCGTTGGCCACGTAGTCCACGTGGAGCGCGTCGCCGTCAAGCTGCCCGGAATCGGCATTCCGTTTGCGATAGCTCGTTCCGAATCCGTCCTG
This sequence comes from Acidobacteriaceae bacterium, assembly GCA_030040425.1. Lineage (GTDB taxonomy): Bacteria > Acidobacteriota > Terriglobia > Terriglobales > Acidobacteriaceae > Telmatobacter. Next base: position 27,214 of record JASHTS010000282.1, read on the forward strand.
ACCGAGCGAGCGGCTCAGCCCGCCGATGCTGGCGAAGCCGTGGTTGTCGACCAGCACGACGATGATCTTAATGCCCTCCTGCACCGCCGTCGCCAACTCGCCGGACGTCATCTGATAGGTGCCGTCGCCGAGAAACACGAAGACTTCGCGCGCCGGATCGGCGAGCTTTGCGCCCATCGCGCCGGGAATCTCGTAACCCATGCAGGAGTACCCGTACTCCATGTGATAGCCGTTGGGCGCGCGCGTGCGCCACAGCTTGTGCAGGTCGCCGGGATGGCTGCCCGCGGCCGATACCAGCACATCGCGCTCGCCGGCCGCTTCCCACAGCGCGCCGATCACCTCGCTCTGCGCCGGCTTGCCCGCGTGATGCAGGTGGTAAAGGCGTTCTACCTCGGCATCCCACTTCGCCTTCAGGCTCGAAGCTTCTTCCCCATACGCCGCGGCCACGCGATGCTCGCCCAGCGCCACGCTCAGCTTCTCGAGTGCCGCCCGCGCGTCGGCCACGACGGGAATCGCACCCACCTTGTACGCGTCGAACTCGGCAACATTGATATTGACGAAGCGGACTTCGGGATTCTGAAACGCGGTCATCGAGGCAGTAGTGAAATCGGAGTAGCGTGTGCCGATGCCGATTACCAGGTCGGCCGCGTGCGCGAGCCGGTTGGCCGCGAGCGAACCGGTGGCGCCGATCGCGCCCACGCACTGCGGGTGGTCCCACGCGAGCGATCCCTTGCCCGCCTGCGTTTCGCCAACGGGAATGCCGGTCCGCTCGGCAAGATAGGCGAGCGTCTCCGCGGCCTCGCTCATCAGCACCCCTCCGCCGGCGACGATCAGCGGGCGCTGCGCGCGGCGCACGGCCTCTGCCGCACGCGCAAGAGAGATCAAGTCCGGCGCTGCGCGGCGAATCAGCCATACCCGCTTCTCGAAGAGCTCTTGCGGATAATCGCACGCCTCGGCCTGCACGTCCTGCGGCAGCGCGAGCGTCGCCACGCCGCAATCTGCAGGCGACGTGAGCACGCGCATGGCCTCGGGCAGCGCGGAAATGAGCTGCTCCGGCCGGTAAATGCGGTCCCAATAGCGCGAGACCGGCTTGAAGCAGTCGTTCACGCCGATGTCCTGCGTGTACGGCGACTCGAGCTGCTGCAACACCGGCGCCACGTTGCGCCGCGCGAAGATGTCGCCGGGAAGCAGCAGCACCGGCAGCCGGTTGATGGTGGCCAGCGCCGCGCCGGTGATCATGTTGGTGGCGCCGGGGCCGATCGAAGAAGTGCAGGCAAAAGTGCGCAGCCGGTTGCTCGCCTTCGCGTAGCCCGCGGCCAGGTGCACGCCCGCCTGCTCGTTGCGCACCAGGATGAACGGCAGATCGGCGGCCTCGCCCAGCGCCTGGCCGATGCCCGCGACGTTGCCGTGACCGAAGATGCCCAGCACGCCCGCGAAGAATTTGTGCTCGCGCCCGTCGCGCTCCACGTACTGATTCCTGAGGAATCGAATCAGCGCCTGGGCCATCGTCAAGCGGCGCGTCTTCATGCTTCGCTCCTCGCCTTCGGTTGCGTTCCCGGGCGCCTGCACGTCTTCGCCGCCGGCGCGCCGTCCGCGTTCAGCGGCCTACCATCGGCAATCGCGGATCTTTTGTCTTCCACTCCCCGCGCACCCACGCGTGCATCGGATCGTCGGAACAGGCAAGCGAGCGCGCCGAACCGGCGAGCGCGTTCAGATAATACACGTTGTATCCGTGCGCAGCCACCACCGGGTGATAGCCCTCCGGCACCAGGACCAGTTCGCCGTCGCCCACCGTCAGCGTCTCATCGATGCGGCCATCCCCCGTGTATACGCGCTGCACCGCAAATCCCTCCGGCCGCTCGATGCGATAGTAGTAAATCTCTTCGAGATCCACCTCGTCGGGCGGATCGTGCACGTCATGCTTGTGCGGAGGATAACTGGACCAGTTGCCTGCCGGCGTGAACACCTCCACCACCATCAGCCGGTGCGCCAGAAACGAAGGCGGCAGCATGGAGTTGATCTGCCGCGTGGCGTTGCCTCCGCCGCGAATCTCGATGCCTACATGCGCCGGATGCACCAGCTTTGCGGGATATTCTTCTTCTGCCTTCGCATAGCAAAAGGCAAGGTCGCACGCCGTCTCGGCCTTCACTGAAAAGCGCGTGAGAACCGGCAGGTAAAGCGTGTAGGGCAGCCCCTCGAAGACCGTGGCGCGCCGGCCGATCTTCTGCCAGTGGCCGCGCGAGCTGGTCACCGAGCAGGTGCCGCCGAGCACCACAATCGCCAGCTCTTTTTCAAGCGTGTCGGAATGATATATCTCCCCCGCCGCCAGCTTGCGATTCTCAAAAGACAAAAACTCGTAGCCCAAATCGTCAGTCCGGTTGCGGAACTTTTCCGGCCGGACAAGCAAACTGCTCATCTCTTCTTGCATTCTCCTTAGGCGAAATATTGTCGCAATGTTCGGATTTGCGGCTGATCCGGAAAAATGCCTGCCCCCAGTCGCCCGCGGCCGTCTTCAAGGCAAAGCAAGCCGCCTCCTCGCGACCGTCCCTTTCGGTCCGGACCGTGAGAATCAGCACCTTGGCCCTCGCTTTGAATGCCGCAGGTTACCGGGGTGCAGTCACTCCGAAAGCGCCATAAGCGGCAGCATAAGAAGAGCTTATTCCAACGGGGAAGCGCAGGAGCAACTCCGGTCTATTGCACACGTGTGCAGTTCTTCCATTTTGCTATCGGCAACAAAATTTGTCAATAGGAGAAAATCGATTTTCTCGACAGAATCTGGGTCCTGCTTCCGTTCCGCGGGCCCTGGGCTCCCCCTCTTTCCTTCGCGACCTGCAAATTGTCCCGGCAGGTCCTGCGCATCCCGCGTCGACTGCGCCGTTCTTGACCGTCAACTTCACCCGATGTTACGGTTCATCTGCACACGTTTGCACGCGTGGAGGCTCGATGACCGCGGCGTCCGCCTCGCTCCAGTTCAAAAGCCCGCTGCACCAGATGACGCAGACCACCCCCACCTGCCTCTGGAACGACTCCGCCTCCATCGAAGAACTCACCTACTCGATCGAGCACGGGGCCGTCGGCGCCACCTGCAACCCATCCATCGCCGTCACCGTGCTCAAGCAGGAGATGGCCGCCTGGAAGCCGCGCATCCAGGAGCTGGTGCGCGCCATGCCCGAGGCCACCGAAGACGCGATCGCGTGGAAGGTCGTCGAAGAAATCTCCGCCAACGCGGCCCGCCTGCTTCTGCCTGTCTTCGAGCGCGAACATGGCCGCAATGGAAGACTTTCGATTCAAACCGACCCGCGCAACTTCCGCAATGCCCGGGCCATGCTCGAGCAGGCGCTCCACTTCAGCCGGCTCGCGCCCAACATGATCGTCAAGATCGCGGCCACGCGCGACGGTCTCGCCGCCATCGAAGAAGCCACCTGCCGCGGCGTGAGCATCAACGCAACCGTCAGTTTCACCCTCCCCCAGGCAATCGCCGTGGCCGAAGCGGTGGAGCGCGGCCTCAAGCGCCGCGAAGCCGAGGGCGGCGACATCTCTCAGATGGGCCCCGTGTGCACGGTCATGGTGGGCCGGCTCGATGACTGGCTCAAGGTGCTGCACGACAAGCACCGTCTCTCCGTCGATCCCGGTCATCTCGAGTGGGCCGGCGTGGCCGTCTTCAAGAAGGCCTACAAAATCTACCGCGAGCGCGGCTACCGCCTGCGCCTGCTCTCGGCGGCCTTTCGCAATCACATGCACTGGAGCGAGCTGATCGGCGGCGACGTGGTCATCTCCCCGCCGTGCTCGTGGCAGAAGCGCTACAATGAGAGCGAC
>JASHTS010000283.1 GCA_030040425.1 Acidobacteriaceae bacterium
CACGCCGAAGCCATGGGCATCGATGTGCCCACCTCCTGCCGCAAGCAGGGCAAGTGCAAAGAGTGCATGGTGGAAGTAGTGGAGGGGATGGATGCGCTCTCGCCGCTCGCCGAACCGGAGCGCCATCTCCAAGGAAGCTTCCGACTTTCCTGCCAGACCTCTGTCAGGGCCGCAAGCGGCCACGTCCGCTGCCACACCATGCGCCGTGGCCAGATGCGCATTGAGCGCCACGCGCTGGGGCTGCCGGTCAGCCACGGCACGCTCGAGCTCGATCCCGCGGTCACGCGCGCGGGCGACCGCATTCTCATCGATGGTGTGGAAGTCGAGCGTTCCACCGGGCCGATCCACGGCCTCGCCATGGATCTGGGCACGACCACCGTGGTCTTGCGCCTGCTCGATCTTGAAACCGGCGAGCTGATTGCGGACACTTCCTTTGAGAATCCGCAACGTTTCGGCGGCGCAGAGGTGATGTCGCGCATCGCCTATGACACCGGGCACCCAGGCCGCTTGCTGATGCGCACGCTCGCCGGCTACCTGAGCCACGCCATCGAAAAGTTTCCCGTCGATCCGCGCACCATCTACGAAATGGTGGTGGTGGGCAACTCCACCATGCGCGATCTCTTCTTCTGGCAGAACGTTTATTCAATCGGCCAGACGCCTTATCGCTCGATCACAGAGATCGAAATGGGCGAAGGCAAGCGCACCACCACCAGCCTGGTGCAGACCGGCCAACACAGCCTTCTGCCCATCCATCCCAAGGCGCGCGTCTACGGCGCGCCCGTCATCAGCGGGCACGTGGGCGCCGACGCGGCCGCAGCCACGCTCGCCGTCGACCTTGCGCACGAGGAGCGTCTGATCGCGCTGATGGATATCGGCACCAATACGGAGCTGATCGTCGGCAACCGGCATCGCATCCTCGCCGCCTCCTGCCCGGCCGGTCCCGCCTTTGAAGGCGGAGCCATCGCCTGCGGCATGCCTGCGCTCGAGGGAGCCATCGAAGAAGTAAAGATCGCCGAAGACGGCAGCTTGCGTCTGCGCGTGATCGGCGACGGCCAGCCAGAAGGCATCTGCGGCTCCGGCCTCGTCGATATTCTCAGCGAATTGCTGCGCACCGGCCGCATGAACGATAAAGGAAGATTTGAAGACGATCTCACCCGCATCACGCTTTACGAAAGCGAGCGGGAAGGGAAGAGCGTCTTTCTGCTCGAGAGCGACGTCAACGAACTGGCGCAGGCCAAAGGCGCCAACGTCGCAGGCCTGCACGTGGTCTTCTCCACCTACGGCATCGACTTCGACGGCATCGATGTTTTCTATCTCGCCGGCGGCTTCGGGCGTCATCTCAACGTCGAAGCGTCGAAGCGCATCGGCCTGATTCCCAGCCTCGCCTCCTCCAAGATCGTGCAGGCCGGCAACGTCGCCATTGAAGGCGCGACCATCGCACTTCTCTCCAAACGCAAGCGGCAGGAGCTCGAAGAGTTGGTGAAGCGCGTGGAACATTGCCGCCTGGAGACAAATCCGTCCTTCTTCGACTTTTTCGTCGAAGGTTGCCAGTTCAAGCCCGTCGAGCCCATTCCATGCGCCAGATAGCCGAAACCATCGAGCTTGCCGGCACGTTTCCTGAAGTGAACGTGCAGCCGGCCGAGTACGTCCGCCTGCTCGGTTACCCGCGCGGCTGGCAGCTGGAAGGCCGCGCGCAGGAGCTCGCCGAGTGGGCGCGGAACTGGTACGGGCAAAACGGGCGCCCGTGGTTCTACGCGCGCCAGGCAGAAGAGTTCGAGATCGCCGGCGAGAACCTTCGCATCGACGGCGTCGCCTTCTCGAGCAAGCGGCTCAAAGAGACGCTCGTGCAGGCCGATGCGCATAGCGTGGTCCTTGTGGCCGTAGGCGCAGGCGTTGAAGCCGAGGATGAGGCCCACCGGCGTTGGGAAGAGGAGAAGCCGGACGAGTATTTCTTCCTGGAGATGTACGGTTCCGCGGTCGTCGAGCATCTCACCACCCATACCGGAGCGCGGCTCTGCGACTGGGCCGAGCAACACCGGATGGCCGTACTTCCTCATTACAGTCCCGGCTATCCGGAATGGGATGTTGCCGAACAGCCGCGCCTGCTCGAGCTTCTCAAGCGGACGCGGAAAGAGCCGCTCCCGTCGTGTGTGGAGGCGCTCGACTCGGGAATGCTGCGGCCCAAGAAGACGCTGCTTGCTGTTTTCGGGTTGACGCGGCACACCGACCGATTGCGCCAGCTTACCGGCCTGATTCCCTGCGAGAATTGCTCCTTCGGCCCGTGCCAGTACCGGCGCGCGCCCTACCGGCGCGCCGCGCAGCCCTTTGGCGAGCAGTTGCCGGTTCGTGCTCCCGCACTGGACCGCAACGCCCAGTACAGCGTGAACCGGAAGGCGCTGAAGCGTTGGGCCGAGGAGCGGCTTTCCATCGCTGAGTGGGACGATGGCTCGCTCGAGGCTGTGTTCCGTTACGACGGAACCACCTGCACGAATATGGGCCGTCCGCTCACCTTTCACTACCGCGTCAAGCTGGGTCCGCGCGCGGAGGGTTATCCTATCCGTGAGCAGCGATGCGTGCCCGCCGTGGGCGACACGGGCCACACGCATATGTGCCGGTATATCGAGGATCCGGTGGGCCTGATGGATGCAATCGAAAGCGAGCGGCCTCTGAACGGCGAGCGGCTGGATGCGGTTCTGTCGTGGCAGCGCGCGCCCAGCGTCGCCGGTTGCTTCTGCGAGTCCTCGAGCCGCGTGCACAAGTGGGGCCTGGTGCTCGAAACCATTCACTACGCCCTCGTTCAACGGGAGTTGGTCCAGCGGGAATTGGTCCAACGGGAATTGATGCAACCGGAATCCGCGCGGGAGCGCGACACGCCATGAAAAAGCTCTTGCATGAGGCAGCGTGGGAACGGCCTTTGCTGTGCGACGGCGCCATGGGCACGCAGCTCATGCTCGCCGGCCTCGAGCAGGGAAACTGCGGCGAGGCTTGGAATCTCACCCAGCCGGAGCGCGTGCTTGCCATCCAGCGCCGCTACGTGGAAGCAGGCGCGGACTGCCTCATCACCAATACCTTTGGCGGATCGCGCATCATGCTCAATCGCCATGGGGAAGCCGACGACGTGGCTCCCATCAACAGAGCGGGCGCGGAGATCGCACGCCAGGCCTTCGGCGGCAAGGTCGGCTACGTGCTCGGCGACATCGGCCCCTTCGGCGGTCTGCTCGAGCCTTACGGCGACTTCACTGAGGCGCAGGTGCGCAGCGCCTTTGAGGAGCAGGCCGCGGCCCTGGTCGACGGCGGCGTGGATGCCATCATCGTGGAAACGCAGACCTCGCTCGAAGAGCTGCAGATCGGTATCGAGTCGGCGCAGAAAGCCGGCGCACCGTGCATCATCGGCTCCATGGCCTATGACGTAACCCTCGACGGCTCGACCTTTCGCACCATGATGGGCGTTGAGCCGGAGCGCGCCGCCGAGTTCATGGAGGAGCACGGCGCACACATCGTGGCGCTGAACTGCGGCACCGGCATGGATATGGTGCGTGCGCGGGCGGCCGTGGAGCGCTACAGGAGCGCGACCGGACTTCCGCTTATGGTTCAGCCCAATGCGGGAAAGCCGCGCTTGGTGAACATGAAAATTGTCTACGACGAAACGCCGGAGCAGATGGCGGGCGAAATGATGCCCCTGCTCCAGGCCGGCGCCAACATTGTGGGCAGTTGCTGCGGCAGCACCCCAGATCACACCCGCGCCTTTCGCAAAGTGATGGATGAGTTTCTGGCGTTGAAGACCACTGAGCCCAGGAGCGCAGCGTGAAAGTCAAACTTTGTGATGTGAACCCGGCCGCGAAGGAGAAACTCCCCGCGCTCACCGACGATAAGTCCGGCATCGGCGTGCATTACGTCGACGCCTACATCAAGCCGATGAATACCAGGCTCGAAGACGGAACGCCGGTGAAGTGCAAGCGCCGCGGATTGAAGATCACGCTTTCGGCGGGCGCAAAGAAAGGCGAAGGCCTGATGCGCCGGCTGGCGGTGAGCGCGGACCCCGAAGTGATGCTCGATGCCGCGCTCCGCGAAGCAGCCGTCGCAGCCGGCATCGAGCTGACCATCGAAAATGGCGCCATGTTCATCGCACTTGGCTGAACCAAGAACCTGCGGCAAACCGGGAACCGGAACCGGGGTCTCCGCGGAGTTTCCTAGCCTCCCGGCTGAAAATCTGAGCTCGCTTTCCATCCTGCGCGGGGCTTTTCTGCCCGAAAAGCGCCACGCCGATATCCCGTCTGTGCCATTCCTTTCCACCGACTTTGGAGGGTTAACTGTAGCTAGCGAGTAGCGTTGCGGATTGCGCTGTAAACAGATGTTTACACGTCCGTAAAGTGCCCGAACTCTAACCCCTTGCTCACCAGTCGTTAACAGTTGGGCAAGAGTGGTTACTTCCGTGCATTTATTTGGTAAGATTCACCCAGATTCTGCACAAATTGGTTGTCGACGAACCCGTGGAAAAGGCAAAATCAAAGTTCCTGATCAATGAGGGATTCATGAGCGACCGTGCCGAGGCGATTCGGACCATCCGCAGCGGACAAGCGGTGCGTCCAGCCGGCCGTGGGTCGTCATTCATTTCGCCCATCGTGACCGGGTTGGCGCTCGCCATAGTGCTCGGGTCGATTGTGCCCCACGTCTCCTCCGGCCCCGGCCTCAATGAAGTGCTCATCTTTGCCGCCGGCGCGGCCGCCGCCGTCCTGGTTCTGCGGCTCATTGTCCAGCGCGAGCGGCGTGTGGCTCTGCAACTGGTCATGAGCGAGATCGTGGGCGAAAACACCTCGCCTGAGATCGCCGCCATGCGCATCCTTGAAGCTCTGTGCGTTTCCCAGGGCTGGGACGTGGCGCTGCGATGGGAAGTCAATTCGGAAGAAAACCGGCTCGAATTCTGCTCCGCGTGGGGCGCGCCGGGAAGGCGCACGGAAACGCTGATCCAGGAGAGCATGGGTCTGAAGCTCATCAGCGGCGACGACCTGCCGGGAAAAGCCTGGGAGGACGGCCGTCCGATGTGGGTCGCCGATCTCGCCTCCATGCCTTCGGCCAGCTCGCACACCCGCACCGCGCAACGCCACGGCATGGTGTCGGGATGCGCCGTACCCGTGCGCGTGGGCAACAACGTGATCGCGGTCCTCGAGTTTTATTGCCACTTCTGCCTGCGTGAAAATCGCGAGGCCATGGCCGCGGTGGAGACGGTGGCCGCTTCACTGGGCCAGATGCTGGCCCGCTCGCACGAGCGGGACCGCGCCGAAAAGCTCTATCGCGAGCAGGAGATTCTGCTCAACTCGGTTGCCGATGGCATCTGCGGCCTCGATCCCAACGGCCTCGTCAGCTTCGCCAATCCTGCGGCCGCGAATCTGCTCGGCGCCGATCCGGAAAGCCTGAGCGGCAAGCCCATCCACGATCTTCTGCACGGCTCGGCCCCGGTGAATAATCGCTGCCACGACGACTGTGCGCTGTTGCGCGCAACCGGCAAGCTGCGCCGCATGGCCACTTCCGGTGAAGATACTTTCTATCGCATCGACGGCGACTCATTCCGGGTTGACTACAACGTCACGCCAATTCTCGATCACGGCCGCCTGTCGGGCTCTGTGTTCAGCTTCCGCGATATCAGCCAGCGGTATGCGCTCGACCGTCTCAAAGACGAGTTCGTCTCCACCGTGAGCCACGAGCTGCGCACCCCGCTCACCGCCATCCGCGGCGCGCTCGGCCTGCTTTCCTCGGGCAGCCTCGGCCAGGTAAACGAAAAAAGCGCCAACCTGCTGCGCATCGCGCTCAGCAACTCGGAGCGCCTGGTGCGCCTTATCAACGATATTCTCGATCTGGAGCGCATCCAGAGCGGTCGCGAGCCCTTCACCTTCAAGCCGGTGCAACTGGCAGACATTGTCCGCCAGGCGATTGAATGCATGCAGCCGGTGGCCGATTCCGCGCGCGTGCAGCTCATTCACGATCCCACGCAGGTTGAGATCGCAGCCGACGCCGATCGCTTGCTGCAGGTGCTCACCAACCTGCTCTCGAACGCCATCAAGTTTTCGCCGCCTAACTCCACCGTCTCGGTCCTGCTGCGTCCCGATGTCAGCGGAGTCACGATCTCGGTCGTCGACGCGGGCCGCGGTATTCCCGCCGACAAGCTCGAAGCCATCTTCGGCCGCTTCCAGCAGGTGGATGCATCCGATTCCCGCCAGAAGGGTGGCACAGGTCTCGGACTCGCCATCTGCCGCACCATCGTGCAACAGCACTGTGGGCGCATCTGGGCTGAGCGCAACTCCGTCAGCGGTTCCACCTTCCGGGTCTTCCTGCCGTATCAGCCTGTGCCCATAGGCGCGCCCGAATCCGCGCCGGTTGTGGAGCAGGAACCGGTACACAGTGCCGCCCCGATGCCAGTGCCGGTGGGCAGCCCCAGCATGGGCTGACGCGCGCGTTCGCCTTCCTTCGCCTTTCTCTCATTGTGAGGAATGAAGCAGGAAACCCCGCGCCGGCTCAACTCAAAGCAAATTTTCGTTCATCACCAGCGCCACGGCGCTGCGCAGGCGCGCCTGGTTGCCGCCGCGCGCGGGCCGCAGCTTGGGAATGCGCACCAGCCGGTTTCTCCGCATCTCTGCCTCGATGACCGGACCCGCGAGGTGCCACGCAGTCGTGATGTCGCCCACCACCACGATTTCACTGGGCGCAAGCGCCGAGGCGATCATGTGCATGCCGCGGCCCAGCGCCTTGCACATGCGGTCGATGGCCTCCACGGCCGCCGCGTCGCCGCTCTCCGCCATCTGTAGAAGGACGTCGAACGCTGGCGTTGGCTTCTGCGCGATCTCGGCATAGTAGCGCATGCCTGCGCGATTCGATGCCACCGTTTCCCAGCATCCGCGGCTGCCGCACGCGCAGGGCAGGCCATGCGGGTCCAGTTGCACGTGGCCGAACTCGCCGGCAACTCCGCCCACCCCGCGCAGCAGCCGGCCGTTGGCAATAATCCCGGTGCCTACGCCCTCGGAGACGTTGACGGCCACCAGATCGTGCATAGCGTCGCTGTAGCCGAACCAGATCTCCGACAAGGCGCAGGCGTTGGCCACGTTGTCCACCACCACTGGCAGACCCGTCGCCTGCTTCACGCGCGAGAGAAGCCGGCCCACGGGCCAGTCGATGTTGGGCGCGAACATGAACTTTTCGAGTTCGGGATCAAACCGCCCGGGAAGATTGATGCCGATGCCGTCAAAAGAATGGTCGCGGTGGGAGGCGATCATCTTCCGCACTGCGTCGACAATTGCGCCCACCACCTTCTTGGGATCTTCGGGAGGCACCACAACATCCTGATCTACGATTTTTCCGCCCAGATCGGTTACCGCAAGCGCAGTCTGCGCCGGGTGGATGTCGAGCCCCAGAACGCCGCGCTGGCTGTTGATGTTAAGGAATGTCGGCCTGCGCCCGCGCGGAATCTGTCCCGTCGGGCCCTCGACGATCCACCGCTCGGCAAGCAACTCCTCCACGATCAGCGATACCGTGCTCCGCTGCAATCCCGAGCTTCTTGACAGGTCCGCGCGCGAAATCGGCTGCCGGGTGCGAATCTGGTTGAAGATCAGATTCCGGTTGATCTGGCGCGGCATCTTGTTGGAGGCGCTCAGCTGGGTGTTCGCGATGTAATGTGAAGTCGGCATGAAACGGATTCAGGTTGAAATTGAGCTTGAATTCGGAACTTCGCCACTTGGGTGATCGTACGGAGGAGAGCTATCGGAACTTCGCGAGCGGATGACAGGGAATGCTTCGATTTGCCCTGATCTTATCACGCGGCTGGCGTGCACCTCAGTGTGCGCGCCACGTCAGCCGCAGCAGGGCGATGCTTCGCGGCTGAAGATGCACATCAAGGCGCAGTTGTCCGTTCGCTGGGTGCAACCACTCCGGCGATTCGGCCAGCTCCAGCCGGCCTGCGCTCTTGAGCTTCGCTATCTGCTCTGAAGTTGGTTGCTGCGGCGCGCCCATCCGTTCCCAGACCGTCAAGGCGTTGCTGTGGTCGTCGTCGATCACGAACCGCTCCACCAGCACATTCTTCACCGCAGGTGCAATTCCTCGAATCGTCACCTGCGCATCGGCGTCTGTTCGGGCCGCTTCGTCGTCGTGATAGTTCCACAGCATCACCGCCGCGCCCGCGCTGCCGCGCGTGGCCAGAACGTCCACGTCCGGCTGCGCGCGCACACCCGCATCCACTATGCTCTCCACCGGAACCGCACCGCTGCTTGTCGCGGCAACCCGCTCGGAATCCAGCATCCCCGCCATGCGGAAAAAATTCAGCTCCGCTTTGTCGATGCCGTTGGTTGAGAGCGTGCGAAATCCGGCAAAGTACGGCTGGTTTTCAAATTCAAACGCCCAGGTGAGAAAACCGATCAGATTCACGTGATTGCGAGCGGCAAGGTCGAGCAATCCCTTCATCGCCGCCGCCGTATACGTGGGATACAAGGTCCCGTTGCGATAAGCAGTCTCCGGATGCTGCTGCGCCGAGCAGGCCGCGCATCCTTCCGGATCGGCTTCGCTCAGGATCACCGGCAACCGCGCGAATGCAGATTTCCGGACGATGGCAAAGCCCGTCTCCGCATTCTCAAGCTCCCGGCCGAGACCCATTTGCACCTGGCCATCCACCACGGTTGGCTTGCCCTTCACGTGGAAGGAAACGAAATCCAGAGGCACGCGCCCGCCGCCGGCGCTGCTCTTGCCGCTGGCGCAGTGCTTAAGAAATGCTTCAAGGAACTGCGCGCTGCGGCTGCCCGGAATCGGTCCCGTCGTGGCCGGACCCCCGACGCGCGCCGTAGGAATGGCGCGCTTCACGCCGGCCGCCGCGTAATCATACAGCTTGAAATATTCTTCTTCGGTCCCGTGCCAGTAGAAAATGTCAGGCTCGTTCCACACCTCCCAATACCACGTGGAGACCTCCGCCATTCCGTAGCGCGCAGCCATGTGCTGCGCCACGCGGAAAACCAGTTCGCCCCAGCGCGCATAATCCTTGGGCGGAAACGACCATCCTTCCACCTCGCCGGGTTTCGTAGGCCAGGGAATGTGATAGGGATCGGGATGTGTGGAGAGCGTCTTGGGCATGAATCCCAGCTCCACCATCGGCCGCACGTGGGCCGCCGCGTACGCATCGAAGATGCCGTCGAGAATGGTCCAGTCGTAGACCGGGTTTCCCTTCGCATCTTCGCTGTAAACGTTGGAGGAGCTCCACTTCAACTCCGGTTTACCGTCACCGCTGGCGAGCAGAAAGTGCGCGCGAATGTACACGGGCTCGGGGCTCAGTGCTTCGAGCTTTCCCAGCAACGCCTTTCCGTTTGTGGTGGTAGTGTAATTCGACTCGTCGTAACCGAACCAGCGATAGACCGGCGTGAACGGCCCCGTCTGCGCGCTCAAGTCCACCTGTACCTGGTCCACGTTCATTTGGACCGGAGTTTGCCCCAGCGCGACGGCCGCGCCTGCGGCCAGAAGGCAATGCACAAGTGCGAAATGCGGGCGCCGCGCAGCCCGCGGCCATTGAATCTTCTGCATATCAAACTGCAACTCTACTGTCTGGCTCCTTGCATGGGCAACCACCGCTCCTGACCGCGTCTCTCGCCGGAGAGTAAACTGAACTCAATTCGCCGGCCGCGGACGTTCGTGCTTACCGCGCCTCCGGCGGCAATTTTCCGCAAGGGCGGTGAGCGATGTTTCATGGATACTCCCTCATCAACGGTGAGTCCCGGCAAGGCGCCGGCGCAACCTTTCATGGAATCGACCCCGCATCCGGCGCTCGCCTCGATCCGGCCTTCCACTGCGCCTCGCTTGACGACTTGGCCCTAGCCGCCAAACTGGCGCAGGAAGCCTTCGCAATCTACGGCAAGCTCCCCGGCCGCGAGCGGGCGCGTCTTCTTCGTCATATCGCCGCCGGCATCGAGTCCATCGCCGCTGAAATCGTGGACCGCGCCCACAAGGAAACCGCTCTGCCCGAGGCGCGCCTCAAGGGCGAGCTGGCACGGACGGTGAATCAGCTGCGGCTCTTTGCAACCGTGGTTGAAGAAGGCTCCTGGGCCAATGCGCGCATCGATCCCGCTGAGCCCGAGCGCAAGCCTCTGCCGCGGGCCGATATTCGTTCCGTGTTGCGTCCCCTCGGTCCGGTTGCGGTCTTCGGCTCCAGCAATTTCCCGCTTGCATTTTCCGTCGCCGGTGGCGATACCGCCTCCGCCTTTGCCGCGGGCAATCCTGTCATCGTCAAGGCGCATTCCGCCCATCCCGGCACCAGCGAGCTTGTCGGCCAGGTGGTGACTGAGAGCGTGCGCGCCTGCGGCCTGCCGGCGGGAACTTTTGCGTTGCTCTTCGGCACCGGCGCCGAGATCGGCACCGCCCTCGTCGCGCATCCCGCTGTCAAAGCCGTCGGCTTTACCGGCTCGCTCTCCGCAGGCAAATCGCTCATGGCGGTAGCTGCCGCGCGTCCTGAGCCCATTCCGTGCTTCATGGAGATGAGCAGCGCCAATCCAGTCTTCGTTCTTTCCGAAGCGCTGCACGAGCGCGGCGCGGAGATCGCAAAAGGGCTCTTCGGCTCTTTCACCCTCGGCGTAGGCCAGTTCTGCACCAAGCCCGGCCTCGTTTACCTGCCGCGCAACGCCGATGCCGATGCCTTCGTCGTGGCGCTTCAGTCGCATGTGGAGCAATCAGCGGCCTCGCCCATGCTGACCCAGACGATCTGCCGCAATCACCACACCGGTATCGCCGGCCGCCGCGCCCAAGAGCGCGTCAAGTTGCTGGCCGAAGGCAAGGCGCAGGCCGGCGCCGAGGGCGCCTACGCCACTCCGGCTCTCTTTGAGGTAACCGGCCGCGCGCTCCTCGAAGATCCCGAACTCGCTTCGGAGATCTTCGGCCCGAGCACGCTGATCGTCCGCTATGAAAGCGAGGACGAGAAGATCGCGCTTGCCCGCGCGCTCGAAGGCCAGCTCACCGCCACCGTGCACGGCTCCGGCGCCGACATCGCAGCCAACGCGCCTCTGCTCGCCATTCTCGAGCGCAAGGCGGGAAGGCTCATCGCCAACGGTTTTCCCACCGGCGTCGAGGTCTGCCATGCCATGGTGCATGGCGGCCCGTACCCGGCCACCAGCGAGAGCCGCATGACCTCCGTCGGCACGCTCGCCATCTATCGCTTCGTGCGCCCGGTCTGCTTTCAGGATTTTCCCCAGGACGCGCTGCCCGACGAATTGAAAGATGAAAATCCGCTCGGCGTCTGGCGCCTGGTCAACGGCGAGTTCACGCGCGCAGCGGTTCCCGCCCTGACGCCGGTTTTGACGCCTGCGGGCGCAGGCAGAGCGTAACCGCGCCGGCCGCGGTGAGCGCCAAGGCCATGCTCAGGTAACCCGCGCGCGAGCTGCCTGTGAGCGCGTGCAGTGCGCCCACCAGCCACGTGCCCGCAAACCCGCCCAGCGCGCCGCAGGTATTCACCAGCGCCATCACTTCGCCCGCCACTGCATTGGGCAGCATCTCCGGCATGATGGCGAAAAACGGTCCGTACGGCGCGTACATGAATCCGCCCGCAACGATCAAGGCCACATAGGCCAGCCAGAAATTTTCTCCCGCCACGGCATACGAGCAGAACAGGGCAACGCCTGAGAGCATAAGGAACGGCCACACAAAGATTTTCCGGTTGAGCGCGCGATCGGAAAAATAGGCAACCACCAGCATCAGCAGTACGCCCAGCAGAAAGGGCGCCGCGCTGAGCAACCCCACGGTCTCTATGCCGCGCGCCGAGCCCACGCCAATCATCACCGGAATCCACTGCACCAGCCCGTAGACGCCCAGGCTCCAGAAAAAATATTGCACGCACAGCAGAGTCACGCCCGGATTGCGCAGCGTCGCCAAGAGATTCTTGTACTGGGGCAGCGTGGTCTGCTCGAGGGCGAGCGCCCTGGTCAACTGCTCGCTATCGTCCGCGCTCAGCCAGTGCGCCTGGCCGGGGTGATCGTGCGCCACCAGCGCCCACACAAACGCCCACAGCACGGAAGGAATTCCTTCCAGGATGAAGGTCATCTGCCAGCCCGCAGCCTGGATCAGGTATCCGGTTACCGCAGCCATCCACGTCACCGTGACTGGATTGCCGAGGATCAGAATCGCGTTCGCCCGCGAGCGCTCCTGGCGCGTGAACCAATTCGTCAGCAGGATGAGCATGGAGGGAAAGATCAGGCTCTCGGCTACGCCCAGCAACAACCGGTCCACAACCAGCAGCCAGAATTGCCGGATGACGCCGGTCAGCCCGGAAAAGATGCCCCATCCGATGAGCGCAAAAAAAACCAGTCGCGTCGCGCTCCGCCGCGTGGCGTAAGTGGCTGCGGGAACCTGAAATAAAAAATAGCCCAGAAAAAAAGCAGAGCTGAGGAAGGCGACGCGCGATTCCGTGATGTGCAGCGATTGGGCCAGTCCCGCCGCCGCGCCAAAGCCGAAGTTCGAGCGGCCCAGGTAGGCGAGGCTGTAAGTTACAAAGACCACCGGCATCAAATAGAGCCAGCGCCGTCGCAGACCCGCTGCGCCGCGCATCTCCGTCTCCGCTTGTCTGCCGGGCACACAAGCTTTATAGCATCCCGTTCGACAAAATCGGCGTGGCGCCGCGTGCTTTCGCACGTACTCGTCGGGAATGTAAAATCATCCCGCGCGCGCAAGTTTTTCTTCAAGCTGCAGTCTCGCTTGCGGCCGGAAGGGTCTTCCATCACTGCCATTCCTCTTGCTTCGGTGCTCGAGTCCGATGCCGGCTCCAGCCTCTTCGGCGTAGCCACGCATGCGCGCGGCCCGGCGGGTGTGTTGCCGCTCACCGGAGAGATGCTGCTCGCCGAGCCCTCGGGTAACCTCTTCGGTCTGACGCAGAACGCGGGCATGGGCTGGAGCCCCGATCGCCTGCTCGATCCGGAGTTCCTCATCCTCAGCACGCATGGCGGCCTGCGCGCGGAAAACGGCGAGCCCATCGCGCTCGGCTTTCACACCGGCCACTGGGAAGTGGGCTTGCTGGTGGCCGAGGCTGCGCGCGAGCTGAAGGCGTTGCGCGCCACGCCTTTTGCCGGCGCCTGCACTGATCCCTGTGACGGCCGCACCCAGGGCACCACGGGCATGATGGACTCGCTCCCCTACCGCAATGACGCGGCCATCGTGCTGCGCCGCCTTATGCGCTCGCTCCCCACCGGCAAAGGTGTGCTCGGCATCGCCACCTGCGACAAAGGTCTGCCCGCGATGATGATGGCGCTTGCCTCATCCGGCGCCAGGCCTGCCGTTTTGGTTCCCGGAGGCGTGACGCTTCTGCCCGAGTCAGGAGAGGACGCGGCCAAGGTGCAGACCATCGGCGCGCGCTTTGCGCAGCAGCAGATCACGCTCGAGTACGCTGCCGAAGTGGGCTGCCGCGCCTGCGCTTCACCCGGCGGCGGCTGCCAGTTTCTCGGCACCGCGGCCACGTCGCAGGTGGTGGGCGAGGCGCTCGGCCTCTCGCTGCCGCACACCGCGCTTGCGCCTTCGGGCCAGCCCATCTGGCTCGACGCGGCCCGGCGCTCGGCCCGCGCGCTCGTGCGTCTGCACCAGCTCGACATGGGCGCGCGTGCCATCCTCACGCCGGCGTCTGTCCGCAACGCCATGGTTCTCCACGCGGCCTTCGGCGGATCCACGAATCTGTTGATTCATCTTCCTGCCATCGCGCATGCCGCCGGCCTTACGCGCACGACGGTCAAAGACTGGACCGAGGTCAATCGCCAGGTTCCGCGCCTTGTCGATGCGCTGCCCAACGGGCCGCGCGGCTTCGCCACCGTGCAAGTCTTCCTCGCCGGCGGCGTGCCGGAGGTCATGCTGCACCTGCGCGAGTCCGGGCTTCTCGACACGAGCGTGAAGACGGTGAGCGGCGACACCCTCGCCGCAAACCTCGATTGGTGGAAGCAGAGCGAACGCCGCACGAGCTTGCGCCGGAGCCTTGCGGAACTGGATGGAATCGACGCCGACGATGTGATCCTGTCGCCGG
>JASHTS010000284.1 GCA_030040425.1 Acidobacteriaceae bacterium
AGCGCCAGGGCGATATAGCCCACGTTGATCAGGTAGAATCCCACGACCAGCAGTTGATTGACGGAATCGGCAAGCGCGGCGTTTCCGTGGAACGCATCGAGCAGGAATATGCGCCCGCTCCGGTAGAGCGTGCGCGCCACCCACACCGTTACCGCAATGCTGATGGCCAAATAGCTGAGATAGCAACCGACCACGTACATGATCCCCTCCTTCCGCCGGACTCGGCATTGCCGCTCTCTTTGAACGCAATTTTGAACGCGTTCAACTCCAACATAGACCCGTTCCCGGCCCTCGTCAAGTTAATTCTTGAACAAGTTCAAAAAATTTTGAACGGTGAGCGCCGAGCCTGTCCGGAGGCGCGCATCCGGCGCGCGTATCCGGGCGTAGAAGCCGCGGCGCAAACCGGCCAATGGAATTTGAAAGTTTCAGGTCTGCAGGGGCGCCGCGGAGTTCGCCGGCGACGCTGGCTTGCAATCGGGAGGGAAGGGAACCGCGCTTTCGCGCCTCAGCGCGGCGCCGGCGGCGGAGGCGGATACGGATACTGCATCATCATGCGTTCTCGGCGCGTCCGCAGCTCATGCACAATCAACCAGATCACAAAGACAATCACCAGCACCGGCAGATAGAGAACCATCGCCGGAATGTTCACGCGGTCTCCGTGCACGGTGGCGGAGTTCGCCGCCCGGATATCTCCAAAGAAGCAGGTCAAATCCTGCGCCACAGACACGTTCTCGCCCAGTCGCACGTTGCCGAAAAAGCTCACCAGGTCGCCGCCGATCGAGGAATTATCCGCCGCTGTCACGCCGCCGAAAAAACTCACTACGTCCTGGTGCGCCTCGCCGTTCAGGCGCACATTGCCGAAGAAGACTACAATGTCGCCGTTCACCTTGCCGTTCACGTGTACGTTGCAGAAAAAGCACACCGCGTCCTGAACCGGTGCATCCTGGCTGACCTCAATATTGTGGAAAAACTGGACCGCATCCTCGTCGGCGCGCGCCGGCGCTGCGGCAGCCGCGAGCACGGCCCCGAAAAGACACAAGGCAAGCATTCTCCGGTGCATGGGTTCTCCCTCACTCCGGCCTTTCCATCACTATACGGGCAATCCCAGCCGCCGGTTCCCGCCCCATTCACTTCATTTTGATCGTGCCGCATCCGCTCTTCAGCCCCAACCTTGCCGGGCTGAGCACTTCCATCCAGTCTGCGGCTGAGTCCACCAGCACATCGGGCGGCGTCTCCTCCAGGGTCTGCGGGCCGAACCCGAAGGTACAACCGATGGCCCACGTCCCCGCATTCCGCGCCGTCAGCACGTCCACCTGGCTGTCGCCGATCATAGCCGTCTCCTCGGGTTGCGCGCCCGTTTCCTCCATCAGCGAACGCAGTCCCGTCGGATCCGGCTTCTTGGCCGCAAAGCTGTCGCCGCCGTAGATGCGCAAAAAATAGCTCGCCAGCCCCAGCCCTTCGCAGATGCCCCGCGCCGGCCGCACCGGCTTGTTGGTCAATACCGCCATTGCCGGCGTGCGCCCGCCCGGCGCCCCATCCTGTATTCCATCCTGCACGGCGTGCAGCTCTTTGAGCGCCTTCAGCGCCTCCAGCACCCCTTCGTATGCATACGTGAAATCCAGCTTGTGCTCGCGGTAATACCCGAGGAAAAACTGGTACGCCCGCGCAAGCAACTCCTCGCCCACGTCTTCCGGCCGCAGGTTGCTCGCCACGGCGAGCGAGCGCCGTACCAACATGGGCGCGCCGTTGCCCACAAACCCGGCAATCGTGGGATCGGGCAGCGGTTCGTAGTTGAACGCCTTCAGCGTCTCGTTCACGCTGTTGCACAAATCCTGCGCCGAGTCGATCAGCGTGCCGTCGAGATCGAACACCAGCAGCCTGAGCCTCTCCACCGGGATCGGCCGGAAAATGTGCACCATGTCTCCAGTGTAATGGGGAGAGTGTGCCGCGGCATGGGCCGGATCGGAGGGTCGGGGGAAGCCGGCGATTGCGGTTATGGCACGCTTTACTAAGCAATCAGGCGGGAGACCGACTCGTCCCATTCCCACCATTCGGCGTCCGCGCTGAAGGCAGGGTAAAAGCCCACGCAGGTGCATCCTTCGTGGGCGCAGGGATGCGCCTCGGGAATCTGGTGATCCTGCGCGGAGTGCTCGCAAAAGAGGCATTCCATATTTGGATTGGAATTTCGAATATCCGGGAAAGTCATGCTCCGCTCCCACGAACTGGATGCTGAGGTCGCGAAGTTTGGTTGCCTGCGGCGCGCGCCCGGTCAAGCGGCGCCTGCATCACCCGCGAGCACCCCAATTCCCGCGCTGGGGCGTTCTTGCTCCGCACCCTAACGCCAATCTTTTCTTGACAATCACCTCCTTGACGCGTACCGTGTTGCGCACCGCCCCCAACACTCAAGAACAAGGAGGATAAGTTGTGCAGGTACCCACTTCTGCTGTCGCCGGTATGCCCGTCCCGTCGCAGACCGTGATCGTCGCGCACCTGATCGTCTTAAGTATCGCCCTCGAGCGCGTCATCGAGATCCTGAAAGGCATTCTCCCCTTCTGGCCTTTCGCCGGCGCCCAGGCAAACTCTGCCTCGGCCTCCGCCTATCGCTTGCGCAGCGCCGGCTTGATCATCATCGTCGCCGCCATCGGCACCGGATTCTGCTGGGCGTTGCACCTGAACCTGCTCCACGTTGCCCATGTGCGCAGCGGATATATCGCGGTCGGCTTGGCCGCCGCGGCCGGAGCAGCTTTCTGGAACAACCTTCTCGGCCTGATGAGAGCCAGCGCTGCTCGCAAGCAGAGCTAGGCGGGCTCGGCCAAATCGCCGCGCCAACTGCGGAATCCGTATCCGACTCTTGCGCCTTGTCCCGGTGTGCACCGCCGGGCGGCTGTCATGCAAATCGGGTTCCAGGGCGCGGCGTCGGGGTGGAAACTCGTCCAAGCGAACTCTCCTGTAAACTTTCATTCGAAAACCACGCAGGAGCCCGGCGTCTTGAAAAAATCCTTCTCCCTCACGCTTGCTGTCTTCCTCGCTGCCCTCGCTCCCCACTGTCTGGTCGCCCAAACCCAGCCCCAGCCCGCGCCGCGCCGGGATTCTGCCCCCGTCTTCAGCATCGACGCCTCCGCTGAGCGCATACCCAACCTCGGCTCACTCGTCACCGAGCTCAAGCAATACCACGACTGCACCTGCAAATGCGGCTGCTACGCGCACGACCTCGACACCCAGGCCGATCGCGCCATCGCTTTCCTGCGCCGCCGCGCCGCCCATCGCGCGCCCGGCGAGAAGCTTGCCGTCGTCCTCGACATCGACGAGACTTCGCTCTCCAACTACGCTGAGCTGCTGCGCGAGGGCTACGCGTTCAACAAGCAGGCCTTCGATGCCTGGGTGGATACCGCCTCCGCGCCCGCTATTCCCGGCACGCTGCGCCTCGCCAAAGTAGCGCAGCAGCTCGACATTCCCGTCTTCTTCATCACCGGCCGGCCTGACTCCGAGACCGCTGCCACCGAGCGCGACCTGCGCGCACAGGGATTCACCTGGCAGCAATTGACGCTGCGTCCCGACTCCACGAAAGGAGAGACCGTTATCCAGTACAAGTCCGGAGTGCGCGCGCAGATCGCCGCCCAGGGCTACAAGATCGTTCTCAACGTCGGCGATCAGTGGAGCGATCTCAAGGGCGCGCCCGCGGCCGAGTTCTCCGTCAAGTATCCGAACCCGTACTATCTGATCCCCTGACCCGGGCCCGAAAAGTCGATGCCCCATCCTTGCGCCGTATCTTGGCGAAAGGCCGGGATCGAATGAGTCTAGCCCCCGCTAACCCCGCTAACCCCGCTGCCCTCTCTCAGTGAATCGTGATCGACCCCGACCCCGTGTCGACCTTCACCAGCGGCCCTCCGCCGCCGATTTTTCCCGTCACATGATGACGCTCCGTCGTCCCCTGCGTCAGCATCTCGCGATCGCTGTGGATCCCGCCGGAGCCCGTTTGCGCATCGAGCGTAAACGCGCTGTCGGCCGTCCAAAGCTCCACGCTTCCTGAGCCCGTCGTCACCTTCCAGGGTCCCATCGGTCTTCCATCCACCTTGATGTTGCCCGATCCCGTCTCGGCCCGCAGCGCTCCGTGCACGCCGTGCAGCTCGATCGATCCCGATCCCGTATGTGCCCGCGCATCGCCGTCGCCGGTCAGCTCCGCATAGATGTTTCCCGAGCCGGTATCGAGCGAAGGCCCTCCCTCGAGGCCCGTGGCATGAACTCCGCCCGAGCCCGTGCTCAGTCTCGCGTCCGCGCCCACCCCGTCGTCGTCCACATTCCCCGAGCCTGACTGCGCCGTCAGAAACGCATTCGCCGGCGCCTCGATCTCGTAATCGATGCTGATGTTGTGCAGGTTCTGGTGCTCGGTGCCCACGCGCACAATGTTGCCCGTCTGCTGCACCGGTGGATGGTCCGCGATCTCCCGCACTTGCGCGTCGTTCGCGCCCCAGCTCGAACGCACCCGCCCCTCGATGTGCACGTGCCCGTCCGCGCAGGGCGTCAGGTGAATCGTTCCCGATCCCGTCTGCACCGTCAAATCCACCCGCCCGCTCATGGTCAGGTTGAGCTCAAAGGTCGCTTCCGCGCCCCACGCCGTCATCGCGCTCGCCGCCAGCGCCAGCGCAACCATCCTCGCTGCCCAATGCCTCATCGTTCCCCTCGTTTCCTCCGCCGATGCAGCGGCCTGGGAAATTCACTTCCAGCATTTTCAAGCTGGATTGCCGCTCCGCGCGTTCCCGGATCCGCGCACAGATTCCCTTGCCGACGAATACGCCTTCGCCGCTCAAAAAGTTCCGCATAAGAATTAACAGCCGACCACCGTCCCCGATCCCTGATCCCTGTCCCCTGCTCCCCTGCTCCCTCGCTCCCTTGCTCCCTCGCTCCCCTGCTCCCTCGCTCCCTTGCTCCTTGCTCCCTCGCTCCCTTGCTCCCTCGTTCCCTGCATTCCGTCTGCTATCCTCTCCCCCAGATGCGCGGCCTTCCCCTGCTCAAATCCGTGGCTGTGGCCATGCTCATTCTGGCCAATGCTTTTTTTGTCGCGGCCGAGTTCGCCCTCGTCTCCATCCGCGACACCCGCATCGAGCAGCTCCTTGCCGCGCAGGTGCCCGGCGCCCGCGCCGTGCGCCGCCTGCAGCGCGCTCTCGACGATCTCCTGCCCGCCGTTCAGCTCGGCGTCACGCTCTGCTCGCTGGCGCTCGGATGGCTCGGCGAGCCGCTGGCTCTTTCCATTCTGCAACCCTGGTTCGGCGCACTCCCGCACGCGCGCGTCTGGGGCCACATCGCTGCCGTCACGCTCGGCTTCGCCGTCATCACCTATTTCGATGTCGTCGTCGGCGAGCTCGTTCCCAAGTCGCTCGCTCTGCGCCGCTCTGAGGCGCTTGCCGTCGCCGTCGCGCCCACCATGCTGGTCTTCATGTCCGTCGTGCGTCCGGCCGTGCGCCTGCTGCGCAACTCCGCCGGCCTCGTCCTCCGCGGCTTCGACGTGCCTATCACCGAGCGCGCTGCTGTGCACTCGCCGGAAGAGCTCAAGCTCATTGCCACCGCTGCGCGCCGCATGGGCATCCTGCCGCCATCGCAGGAGACCCTCATTCACCGCGCTCTCGAGCTCGAAGACGTGCCCGTGCGCGAGATCATGACCCCGCGCCAGAAGATCTTTTCTCTGCCTTCCAGCATGAGCATCGAAGACGCCTGCGCGCGCGTGCTCGCCCAGCACCACTCCCGCATTCCCGTCTACGATGAAGCGCGCGGTCCCGAGCACATCGTCGGCGTGGTCTACTTCCGCGACCTCGCCCGCCTGCTCTACTACCGCACCCACAGCCCCGCGACGCAGAGCGAATCCGGCGAGACGCGCCCCGCGCCTTCTCCGCAGCCCGATCTTCGCCTCGCCCAGATCATGCGCGAAGTCCTCGTCGTCCCCGAAACCAAGTCGGTCCTCGATCTCATCCGCGACTTCCAGCAGCGCCGCCGTCATCTCGCCGTCGCCGTCGATGAATACGGCTCCATCGCCGGCCTGGTCACCGCCGAAGACGCCGTGGAGCAGCTCGCCGGCGAATTCGAAGACGAGTTCGATGCGCCCACTCATCCCGTGCTCACCACTGCCGGCGGCGCCGTCCTCATGGAGGGCGGCGTCAATCTGCGCGACCTCGAAACCCAGATGCATTGGGATCTGCCCCGCGACGGCGGCGTGGAAACGCTGGCCGGCTTCGTGCTCTATCGCCTCGGCCACATTCCGCAGGTGGGCGAGTCTGTCCTCTTCGAAGACCGTCGCCTCACCGTGGTCGAGATGGATCAGCGCCGCATTGCCAGGATTCGCGTCGAGCCTGTCACTCCGGAATCGTCCGCGGCCACGTAGACTTCTTCCCGCGGTCTGAACCTTCGGAGCCAGGGGAGTGCGAACCCCCGCTCACACCGCCATCGCCTGGCTCCGCGTATCCCGAGCCCTCAATCTCAGGCCCGGGAAACCTGAGGAAATCTCGCTACCACCCGTCCACATCGCCACTCAATAGCCCGGAGGAGGCGCGCCGTGGAACGCTGCGTTGTAGCCTTCGCGGAATCCGTGCCGGTAATCCTCCGCCGCCTGCGGCGCAACAGGCGGGTTGCGGAAGCGCGGATGACGGTTGAGGTCATACGCACGGCCTGCCTGGATATCGCGCCGCGCGGCGTCGTAGCCATCGTGAAACGCCTGCTGCGCAATGGCGCTGAACACCGCTGGCGGCGCGGGCTCGGGCGCCACATAAACCGGCTGCGGGTGCGAGCAGCCTGCGAGAGCAAGAGGCAGCAAAAGAGCTGCGGAAGCAATCCACTTCTTCATGGTCGAACCTCGTCGCTTGAATTTTGTTTTGCGCGCCGGCCCTCCGGCAATTCGCTTTTCCTACTCAAACCCGCATCCGCGAAAAGTGTTGCCCGCCCGCTCCGCCATCGATAAACCTCTGCGCATCCGCGCATATAATCAAAATCGATCTACCGGCGATCTCCGGACCAAACTGACCACTGACCACTGGCCACTGTCCACTGACCCCTGACCCCTGATCACTGATCACTGACCACTGCCCACTGCCCCCTGACCCCTGTTCTTATGAAGCAGACCATCACGCGTCTCGTCCTCACGCTTCCCGTTGTCTGGCTCGTGGTCTCGCTCGTCTTTCTGCTCATCCATCTCGTCCCCGGCGATCCCATCGTGCAGATGCTCGGTGAAGGCGCATCGCCCGCCGACATCACCGGCCTCCGCCATCAATACGGCCTCGATCAGCCGCTCCCTACGCAGTACATCCGCTACTGGGCCGGCGTCCTCCACGGTAATCTCGGCAACTCCATTCGCCTGCACGATTCGGTGACTCATCTCATCCTCGAGCGTTACCC
>JASHTS010000040.1 GCA_030040425.1 Acidobacteriaceae bacterium
GGCCATCTGGTCGGCGCTGGTGGAGATGACCGTATCCACGTTCACCCAGTCGGAGTTGTTGGAGATGTAGCTGTTCATGCAATCGGCCGTGCAGTTGGCTTCGAGCGTGGGCATCAGGTCTTTTTCCTTGAGGCCGAAGCGCTTGCGGTCGTTGGGATCGGTGAGCTCGTTCCCGTCCTGGTAGCCGATCTGGGGCACGGCGCCGGAGTTGAAGAAGCTGCCGTTCTGAACGATGCCGGTCATGGTGAGCTGGTTTTCGAAGCCCTTGGGATGGGACTCGACGTCGAAGCTCATGGGGCGGACTTCGCCGGGCGCGAGCGCGGGCGAAATTTTGTAGATCTGGAAGCCGAGGCGTTTGTCGTCCGTGGTCAGCTTTGCTCCGGGCAGCGAGACGCTCTCAGTGAAGTTGCGGTCCTCAGTGATATAGAGCGTGTCAATGGGCGCAGGGGTTTCATTCTTCACTTGCTGCACGCCGTGCAGGACCATCTCTCGCGTTGAGGGATAGATAGCGAGGTTGTATTGCACGTCAATGATGCGCGGCTGGGGAAGATTCTGGTAGCGCTTGTAATTCTTCTCGTAATCAGCCTGAATCTTCTGGTTGTCATACTCGCTGTAGACGTGGTTCAGAACCTCGGTGTTCCAGTAAACCCAGCCGCCGACAAGGACGAAGGCGGCCGCGGAGGCCGCAGCCCAAAGCCGGATGGGACCGCGGAACCGCAGCGCTGCGTTCGAGAGGCGCGCTTTCCAGCCGAGGTCTTTGCCGCGCGGCCAGAGCAGAATGCTGACGAGGGCGAGCAGGATGCAAAAGAGGGTCCAGTAGGCAGCGAACCAACACCACTCCTTCATCCATGGCTGGTAGCCGAAGAAATCGGAGTAGGTCATGTTGGGCAAAGAGGCAAACTGGACCATGTAAGTGCCGACGTGGAGCGGACGCCACATGAACTGGGTCGCGATCAGGAAGCCGACGTAGGCGAAGTAGCCCACATACTTGTTGGGCGAGATCACGTGGACGAAGAAGGCGAGGACAGCGAGGAAGGCGAAGCCGAGGAGATCCTGGCCGAAGAGGGTTTCAATGTAGACGCCCAACTGCAGGCGGGTGTAGTGGTGCGCGAGCTGCACGCCGATGGCGACCAGCATCACCAGCAACTGCAGCGACGCCATGGCGGTCATGAGGGCGATGAACTTGGCCAGGAAGCTGGGCCACTCGGGCACGGGCAGCGCGTCATTCACCTCGTCGGTGCGCGCGTCGCGCTCTTCCCAGACCAGCAGTCCGGCGAAGAAGGTGATGAGGGCGATGACGAAGAGATAGAACGAGCCGGCGATGAGCTGCACCATCATGTAGGTGACAGGCCGCGTGGTGAGGCCGAATCCCTGGGTCGCGTTGAAGAGGAGCACCAGGACGCAATTCATGACCGCGAAGCAGGTAATAACGATGAAGACGACCGATTTGAAGAGACGGCGATATTCGATGCGCACGATGCCGAGAAACTGGCGCAGGCGCGCGCCCGCACCGAAACTGAGCGAGGCTTTGGCGAGAAGGATGGGGATGGATTCCTGCGCGGCTGCGGCTGACTCGGGCGCCGATGGTTGAGCGGCGCGGCCGGCGCGCTCAGAGAAGCTGAAACGCCAGTAGACGAACGCGAAGACGAGCAGGCCGGCGGCGATCCAGATTACGCGATTCCAAAGCAGAAGGCCCGCGAGGCCCAGGACGTGGGTGTTCTTGTCGTCGACGGTCCAGTACTTGGTCATCACCCCAAAGGCGCTGGTGCCGAAGGGATCGAGCAGGGCCGCGAGCTTTTCGTTCTCCAGCTTGGCGATAAGGGCGCTGGAGATGGCGTAAGCCACGAGCATCAGGAGCGCGCCGAGAAAAGAGGCGATGGTGGTGCGCGAGAGCGCGGCGATGGCGAAGATAATGGCCGCGATGAAGAGCGTGTCGGGGATGGCGAATAGGAGGATGCCCTGGAGGTGAGCCGCCCAGACCACGCGCCCGAAGCGGTCGGCATCGTTCCAGGGCGCGATCTTGGCGAGAAGCGCGCCCAGCGAGATGCCGAGCATGGGAATGGTGGAGACGACCACGGAGCCGAAGAAGCGGCCGAGGAGAAAGTCGAATTTGCGAATGGGCTTGGTGAAGATCACCTGGTTCATGTTGTAGGCGAACTCGCGGGCCGCGGCGGAGTTGACGAAGGCCGTGGTCATGAGCAGGGTGATGAACCAGAACAGCGCATAGTAGCGCTCGACCACCCAGGGTGCGTTGCGCAGCGTGTTGCCGATGGCCGCGCCCACCTGAAACTGATCGGTGCTCATGGCGAGAAGCACGAACAGCGCGACGATGCCGGTGAAAACCCAGAGCATGACGGAGCGCAGCCAGTAGCGGACTTCGAAGAAGAAGAAATAGAGCATGGCCGCGTCTCCTAGTTATTGAGGCCCGCGATGCTCGAGAAGAAGACGTCTTCGAGATCGGGAGCGACAGGCACGAAGCCCTCTTCGGGCAGCGCGTCCGCGTAAACGTGAATCTGCGGACGGCCCGCAACGAGCTTGTTGGAGATAACGTGCATGCGGGTCGAATACTCCTTCACGCGATCGCGCTCGATGGGCTTGCGCCAGACCTTGCCCTCGAGGGCGAGGACGGCGCGATCCGGCGCGCCCGCGAAAAGCACCCTGCCGAGATGGATGATGGCCATGTTGCTGCAGAGCTCCATCACGTCTTCGACAATGTGCGTGGAGAGAATGACGATGACGTTGTCGCCGATCTCCGAGAGCAGGTTGTAGAAGCGGTTGCGCTCGCCGGGATCGAGGCCGGCGGTGGGCTCGTCGACGATGAGCAGCTGGGGATTGCCGACCAGGGCCTGGGCGATGCCGAAGCGCTGGCGCATGCCGCCCGAGTAGCCGGTGAGGCGCTTCTTGCGGTGCTCCCAGAGATTCACGCGATGAAGCAGTTCGTGCACGGCTTCCTTGCGCTGCTTGCGGTTGACCAGGCCTTTGAGCAGCGCTACCTGGTCGAGCATCTCTTCGGCGTTGACGCGGGGATAGACGCCGAAGTCCTGGGGCAGATAGCCGAGGATGCGGCGCACCTCGTCCTTGGAGCGCAGCACGTCGAGCGTATCGAGATGAATGGAGCCCGAGTCCGGTTCCTGCAGCGTGGCGATGGTGCGCATGAGGGTAGACTTGCCGGCGCCGTTGGGGCCGAGCAGACCGTAGAGGCCGCAGGGAATGGTGAGAGTGACATTGTCGAGGGCGCGCACGCCCCCCTTGTAGACCTTGTTGAGGCCTTCGATGCGAAGCTCCATGAGCGGCTGGTCCTCCCGTGGCGGTGTGAGTCGGTTGTGAGCCAAAACATAAGCGCGCAGCGCCCGGCGCGCAACGCGCGTAAAGAAAAGTTTGGTTTTGTCATGGTACGCGAGCGGAGCCGAAAAAGTGCCATCAAAATGAAAGAAACCTGACGAAATGTGCACACCGCGGGCGGATGCGGCGCCGGCTTTTGAGGTTCCACGAGAAATCTGTCAAGATAGAAATATGACAGTCGCTGCTTCGCAAGTGTTTGCCGACCGCATTGGCCGGATCGAGGTCTCCGCAACCATGGCCGTGGCCGCCGAGGCCGCCAGGCTGCGCGCGCAGGGCGCGCATCTGGTCGATTTCGGCGCGGGCGAGCCGCATTTCGCCACGCCGCA